>JACJVZ010000001.1:1587931-1905518 GCA_020637445.1 Calditrichota bacterium
ATTGACTTTGCTTTCAGGCAGTTTGGGGGCTTTATCTTTCGCGACCTCATTGGGATCTTGAGGCAGTTGCGGCAAACCGTATGGTCTTTGGCCTTCTATGCGCATGGCAATTTTATCCCTTTTGGATGTTATATCACTTCGTTCAGCAAGTGCTGTGCCACTCGGACTTAAAGGGCGGCACCAGCCATGGTCGCGGTGGGCAGGGCACCTTCGGTCTTGAGCTTGTCGAACAGCTCGGCCCAGCCAGAGCGAATTTGCGACAGGGCATCAGCGACCTGAAGCAGTTGCGAAATGTCACGGCGAGTATTGCCGATCATGAGTTTTGTGGACAGAAAGCTATAGGTCTGGTCGAGTTGCCTGACAATTTCTGTCGCTTCCGCGACATTCAGCGTCTTGCGCAATTCGCCGATGCACTCGATTGCGGATTCAATTGCAGCACCTTTTTCGGACCAGCGGTTGTTATGCATATGGTCTGCTGCTTCGCGGGTGTAGCGAATGGCACCGTCGCAAAGCATAAGAACCAATTGCGGCGTACTGCAAGCCGCATCCATCGTGCGGTAAGTCGAAAAGTTCGGAGCGACTTTCATATTATCCTAACACTCCTGCAAGGTAATTGCTTTGATTTCTCATTTTGCTAAGCGTCGTCTCAAGCGTCGAATATTGGCGACGAAGCTGTTCTTCAATCAACGTCAAGCGTGCTTCCCATGACGCGATTTGGCGGTCGAGATTTTCGTTTTGCGTTTCGAGACTCTGTTGAGCGAAGTGAATTTCGCCATTTTCGTCGTCCAGGATTCTGGAAGTGGATTGTGCAACCATTTCGGAAACACCCTTGCCGAGTCTGAAGGTCGTATTCACTTGACCGGCTGATCCGCTACCGGGAGGCGTGAAACTCAGCACGATTCCTTCGGTGGCCGTTCCGTCGACACCGCGAATTAAGTAGCCATCGATGGTCGCGGCGACACCGTTAATGGTGGCGGACAAGGGGGCACCGTTGGCGTCGTAATCGACGATCAGATCGTAGGTTCCGCCTTGGCTCTCTTCCGTCGTCGTGACGAGACCGATTTTGTTGTCACCGCTTTCAAAAGACTGTGTGAAGAGGGAGACGACTTCTTCGAAACGATCATCCAGCGCATCGGACAGTTTGGTTTCGTTGATCGTCAGCACTCCTCGCGAGCCGGACAAGATTCCCAAGTCCGCGAGACTGGACAAGACATTTCCGTCGGGGAGTTGGCCGACCCGCTGCTGTACGACCGACGACAGGTCGTTGCGAATCGAAGACAAGAAGCCGTCGCCGATAAGCGGCGCCGCGGATTCACTGTCTTCATCATAGGCCGTGAACGTGGAGATGTCTTGCATCACCGAATTGTAGGTTTCGACGAAGACACGAACCTTGTCTTTCATGGCTTCTTTATCGTCAGCAATCGAAACCGTAACATCTTCACCGGGAGACGCGGACAAGAGATTGAGAGTCACACCGTCGATGAAATTTTCAACGATATTGGTCGACTGAGACACATAAATACCGTCGACTCTGAAATTGGCATCCTGTGCGGCGGTGAGTGTCGGGACAAACACGTCGGTCGAGAAGTAGTCCCCCGCAACAAGGTCACCGACGTCAAAGGTCATCGTCACGCCGTCGGCGACGGCGATAGGATTTCCCGCGTCACCGGACGCAATCGTGAAACTTCCGGTATTGCCGGCACTGTCGGTCCACTCGATGTCCACATTGTCCGTGCCGACGGTTCCGCCGGAAACCACAGTGAAGATATAGCTTTTGTTGACATCGCCGGTGTAGGTACCGCCGGACGTGATGGCCGATGTGCCGCTCCAACCAGCACCGGTTTCTGCCAAGTCGACGGCGCTGGTGCTGAAGTTCAGGTCAGTGGGATTTGCATCGAAGCTGA
Organism: Calditrichota bacterium; assembly: GCA_020637445.1. Classification (NCBI taxonomy): domain Bacteria; kingdom Pseudomonadati; phylum Calditrichota; species Calditrichota bacterium. Next base: position 1,589,836 of record JACJVZ010000001.1, read on the forward strand.
TCTGATTGTCGAGGCCGGGGTTATTCGCCGTCAGAACAAGTCTGTAGCGACCCGAGTCCGAGCCGTCATCGAGAATCGAGGCGGTAACGAGATCTTCGTTGTCGCTCGAATTGTTGATCAGATTTTTAAGCTGTTCGAGCGTGGTCGCGGAAGAAAAGTCGGCGTCGGCGATAGTGATGGTTTCATCCCCCACCTGAATGATGAGGTCACCACCGCTATCACCGACGCCGGTAGAATTTTTCTCGTCGAATCCTTGGGCCGCAATGCTATGAGCTTTGGCCAATGCAAGTACTTCCACGGAATGCGAGCCGCGAGCAGCGCTTGACGAAGCTTGTACCGTTACGACGGAAGAATCGGAGGAGGATGCCGATTTGACCACAAATTCGGATCTTCTGTCAAGATTCTGCGCGGCGCCTTGCAGCCCGGCAATCTTGCTTTGGATCTGAGCCCATAGACTGAGCTTAGTTTCATTTTCGCTCTTGCGGTCTTCGTAGAGGGTAACTCGCCGCCTCTCGATTTGCATGAGCTGTTGGATAGTCGAATCCCAGTCAATACCTGAGACTAATCCAGAAACCGTAGTTGATCCTTGAGACATTTTTCCTCCCTATCGATCGGGACGTTGGGGTACTTCACCGGAAGGACCCCTTGTCCGGCCGTTCGCGCGGGTAAGGCGCGAACGGCCTGAACGAAATTGGGGAGAATTCCTTCCGATTTATCCGACGAGCTGCGCGACGATGTTCGGCAAGCCGTTCGCGGTCGACAGCATCGAGACACCCGTTTGCATCAGGATTTGAGCGCGGGTGAAGTTCGACATTTCTTCCGCGAAGTCCGCGTCGCGAATTTGCGATTCGGAGGCCGTGGCGTTTTCGCGCTGAATCTTAAGATTCAGAATCGTATTCTGCAGACGTTCGACCATCGAACCGATGAAGGTACGTTCGGTATCCTTCGAGTTGATGGCTGCAATCAGCGTATCAATCGCGGCCTGCGACGAAGCCGTGTCCGCGACGTTCAAACCGTCGATACCCAGATCGGAAGCGGTCATACCACCAAGATTGAGGTAGTAATAATCGCGGCCGAGTTGGTTCGACTCGCCGATGTGGAACTTGATCGCATCGCCATCGGCAGCCGTGGTCACGGCATTGTAACCGAGAGCTTGCGTCGTGTCCGTGCTTTCCGTACTTGCCGCATGCGAACCGTCCAACAGGTAGTAACCATTGTAGTTGGCGGTTTGTGCGATGCGGTTGACTTCCGACTTAAGCTGCTGGAATTCGACGTTCGCGACCTGACGGTCAAGAGTCGTGAGAATACCATTGGATGCCTGCACGGCGATAGCGCGCATACGCACCAGCTTTTCGTCGATTACGGCCAAGGCGCCTTCAGCCGTCTGGAGCATGTTGACATTATAAGAAGCGTTCTTTTCCGCTTCGACCATACCCGTGATCGAAGAGCGAAGACGCTCGCTAATGCCCAACCCGGTGGGATCATCCCACGCGTAGTTGATGCGCAGACCGCTGGACAACCGTTGTACCGCACTGTCCAGGTCGTTCTGTGATGTCCACACTGCGCGTTGAGCAGTCAGGGACAACATGTTGTGATTGATACGTGTACTCATGCCTTCCTCCTCCGAGGGAGCTTTGCTGGAAAAGTTACCGTTAAGCTCAAATGAATTTGTCGCACCCTTTTGGCGCGGTTCATCTGAATTATCGGCGACCCTTCCGCGAACTTAAATTCCCCACGGGGAAGGACTTAGGGTCAGTTAATTTCACTGACCCCGCAGAGTTCACTCCACAAACTTAAAGAACAAATCAGCCAAGTTCTGTGAAACACTTGGGTTTCGCGATCTTCAGTTAAAATCTGCTCGAGCTTTTCTGAATCGAACAGTTTAGCAATCAGCGATTGCTTTTTGGCGCGGTTTAATTCGAATTGACCCGCCTTGGATTCAAAAAGTTTGTTAAGAGAGGCGTTAAAGGCTCGCTTTGGCCTCCGCAAAACCTCTTCAGGCAACAGACCCACCCCGCTCTTTCGCAGGACGGGTTTCTCGAGACCGAAAGCCGGAAGCAGTTCGGCCGGAGACAATGACAAAGCCAGTTTGACGACGTCGTTGTCGGTGAACGGGACACGTCCTTCAATTGAGCCGGACATAGACGCACCGTCCAAACGCAGCAAAAGATGCGGGAAGTGATCCCTAATCAGCAGCGCGCGTGCGGCATGCTCAGCGTCAACGCCGACAAGGAGGTTTGAAAGTTCGGCAAAATCGGCTCGTTTTACTTCTTCGAGTGCGCTTGGATCGCGCAAACTTTGCCGGAGATCGAGTTCGTTGAACCAAGATGTCGCTTCTCTGTAGGAAGCGAGCAGATCGTGCATTGTGCCGTTTGAATTTCGCAACCTCGATTGCAGGCGATGATAGCCTCCGAACAATTCGTCGGCACCTTCGCCGGACAACACAGCTTTGACCTTCGCCTTGGCCTCGAGCGACAACCTATAGATAAGGACTTCGTTTGGCAGCGAAACCGGCAAAGCGCGGAGTTTTGTGAGCTCTTTTGTCCTCTCGAAGAACTCTTCGGGCGAAATCACCGTCTCAACGTGCTCGGACTTGACGTGTTTCGCAACCTTTCGAGCATACTCCAGATCTTCGGTATCGCCTTCGAGAGCGATAGCAAAGGTATGAATCGTTTCGCGTCGCATATTGGCGAACAGCGCGGCGAGAATTGAGCTGTCTACACCTCCGGAAAGAAAGACTCCGACCGGAGTGTCGGCCTGACTTTGACGGTAAACGGCCTCGGAGAGCAAATGGGTCAAGCGCGAGGATTTGTCACCGCCGCTGTTTTCCGTAATGCCAAAAGTAAGGGGCTCAGCCCACATTATTTGATTAGCGGATTCAACGGATAACGTAGTCAGCGATCCCGGCGGTGCGAGCTTGACGTCCTGCCAAACGGTACGGTCATTCAGTGTGATCTGCGACGTTTTCAGAAAATGCAAGACAGTCGGCAAAGAAGCAGCGCGGCAATAGCCGATTTCTCTCAAAGCAGACGGCTGACTCGCGGCAGCGACGTTGCTCTCGGAGCGCGCGAAGAAGATTGGCTTTACGCCAAACCTATCCCGCACGAGCTGCAAACGGCTACCGTCTTCGGACAACAACATGATTGCGAACATCGCATCAAGTTTGTTCCAGACTTTATCACCCCACGATTCGATCGCACGGCTCAGGATTTCGGTATCGCTTGCCGTTGTCGGCGCCCATCCGCTCAACTTCAGAATATTGCGGAGCAGATTTTCGTTGTACAGTTCGCCGACATACGACATGGTGCGGCCGTCCGACAATTGAATCGGCTGGCCACCGGCAGCTTCATCGCGAAGAGCAAGTCTACAATGTCCGATAGCTCCATGCGAGGCAACCGCAACACCGGAACCGTCGGGTCCGCGCGACTCCAGCAGGTGGAGCGCATTGCGCAGGACGTGTTCTGTGTCCGTGGACGTATTCAGTAGGGCGACAGATCCACACATAGTCGCTTAGCCTGTGCGCGAAACGTAACTTTTAGCAGTTTTGCCGTTGCGATAACCGGCCGCAGCGCCTTTTCTGCGATTCACTCCTGCGAGCCTGCGGTCAAGCACGTTCAGCTCGTTTTCAAGCTGACGCATGACATACTTGTCGGCGGCTTGAATCGCCAGAAGAGTTCGACGCTGTGCTTCGTTTAGGGGCTTCAGGCAGTTGACTTCTTGCAGCGTGTTTTCGCGCCGAGTTAGAAGTTCGTCGAGTCTGCCGACTTCTCTCTTTTGAGCGGCATCCCACAGAGCATCGGAGATCTGCCTGAGTTTTTCAAGCAGATCGTCCGATTTTCGTGAAGTTTTGGCAGTATGCTGTTCAGTCACTCTCATCCTTTAGTTAGCCGACCAATTGGGCGACAATATTCGGGACTTGATTCGCGGTACCCAGCATGGAGACGCCGGTCTGCATCAGGATTTGCGCGCGGGTGAAGTTCGACATTTCTTCGGCGAAGTCCGCGTCACGGATTTGCGATTCGGAGGCGGTCGCATTTTCCTTAGAGATTTTCAGATTCAGAATCGTATTCTGAAGTCTAGTGACCATTGACCCGAGGAACGTACGCGTCGTGTCCTTGGAGTTGATGGCTTCAATCAAGGATACGATAGCGCTCTGGGCACTGGCGGTGTTGGAGACATCCAGCCCGTCGACTCCGAGGTCAGACGCCGTCATACCAGCGATATTGATATAGTAGTAGTCCTGTCCGACGACGTTATTTTCGCCGATGTGGAACTTAATTGAAGTCGCTTCGGCGGCGGTAGAGACCGCGTTGTATCCGAGTGCCGTCGTAGGATCCGTGCTTTGCGTCGACGCCGACCGCGAACCGTCCAGCAGATAGTATCCGTTGTAGTTAGCGGTGCGTGCGATGCGGTCCATTTCGCTTTTGAGCTGTTGGAACTCGACGTTGGCGACTTGGCGATCGAAGGTCGTAAGAACACCGTTTGCAGCCTGAATGGCAATGGCGCGCATACGGATCAGCTTTTCATCTATTACAGCCAGCGCGCCTTCGGCGGTCTGCATCATATTGATGTTGTAGTTCGCGTTCTTTTCGGCTTCGACCATTCCGGAAATCGAAGAGCGCAGGCGCTCGCTGATTCCCAAACCGGTGGGATCATCCCACGCGTAATTTATTCGAAGTCCACTCGACAATCGCTGAACGGCCGAATCGAGGTCGTTCTGGGCCGTCCATACGGCGCGCTGGGCGCCAAGCGACAGCAAGTTGTGATTGATTCTCGTACTCATGTTACTCCCGTGATTTAGGTTTCACCCGCTAATCGCGGGACAATTTCTTCAACAGATAGTCCGACATTGCGCGGGCGAGTTCCGCCATCGGATCGTTGCTCTGCGGACGTTCGACGTCAACTTTACGCAGTAATTCAAGTTTGCGCTTGGCTCCATCGAGCGTGTAGCCTTGGACCTTCACCAGATAGTTGATCTTTTCCAGATCAGCGATGCTCTTCTCGTCATAGCGGCGCTGGTTTCCGGTGGTGCGCAAGGGCTCAAGATAGCTTTCAAACTCCTTTTCCCAGTAGCGGATGGTCGGCTTCGGAATTCCGGTGATAGCGTGGACCTGTCCGATGGAATAGAGCTTGGGGCCTTTGGGCGACCTTGCGCGGGGGACAGTCAAAAGTTCTTCGTGTTTCATGACAAGTACTCCAGATGATTCAGATTCCTTACACTCAGGTTATCGGAATACTGGTTCAAGAACTTTAATTTGTTCCATGGGTCACTAATTTCTAAGCGGTCGGCAGATTGTCCACTGCCTGTACCATACAGTCGTAGCATTGCTTTAAGGCTTGCGGTAGTTTGTATTCAAGTTGGTCGGCCAAGGCCGTGTAATCGCCGGAGGTTTGGGCGGCCAGTACTTTGTCTAAGACGGGGACGAGAGCACCTCCTGCTTCGTTCAGCCGTGCGTGTAAACCGCCGGCAATCGGCTTACTTTTCAAGGCGAGTGACGTTCCTTTGAGCGAAAGCGTCAAGCGGTCGAGCACATCGGCGAGTTGCTGGTTAGCGGCAAACTCGTCACCAACGCGGTAACGTGCTGCGACACTCGGAACATCGTGCTGAACTTGCCTGTACATCTGAATGGAGTCCTTCAAGATTTGCTCAGAAACAACGTCCGGATCTTGCACCGTCAGCTCTAGTTTATTGACGCGGGTCACGGGAGTTGCAAGCTGCCGCCTGCGGCGGAATCCACTTTCGACAGGTACTCCGTCGATTGATGCTGCAAGCATGACTTTTCCGCCGTTATGGATTTCGGACTGAACTTCGGAGAGAACTTGTCCGACCTCCATTTCGCCGGTCGCTTCGCGTCCGAGCTCAAGACCGTTCAAATAGATCTTCATAAGACTGCCTCTTTATGATGTGATTTAATGAAATCGAAAGTTGAAGTCGCTTTCAACAATGGTTGAAGTTCACGGACTGCTTCATGAAATCGTCCGTACAGTGATTCAAGCTCCGCTGCCATTTCTGAAATCGATTCACCGCCAACACTGGCACGGGCGATTTGCAGAAAGTGGTTCACGTGGTGAAGCGGCGGATGTTTCAAGAGTTCTTTTGCGAGAGCATGTTCGGCGCTGGACAGAGCCGACGCACGGGAAGCAAGTCTTTTGACGTCCGCAGAAGCCGCATATATGTCGTGCGCACTCTTTCTGGCGTCATCGAAGGAGCGACTAAGCACTGACGTATTGTTTTCCGCTGTTCGACCGCGCAATCCAATCACCGACCACCAAACCCTGCGCAGAACACTCTGCCACTGGTCATAACGTTTGTGCTCGCCGCTTACGGACACCAACTCAAGACCGGGGATGTCGGCGCTGCCCGCCGTTCGATAGATCGAACACCCGGGGGAATCGATGAACTGCATGTGCTGATCGAAATGCGATTCGATCAGAGACATAACCGTTTCCACGGTCACGCGTTCTGCGGAAGCCGACGTCACAGTTTTGTTCGGAATCCTCTCGAGCACTTGATCGAGGTGCGGCTGGATGACATACGATCCCTCCATATAAGGCGCGGTTTCAAACCCATGTGCACTCCCACCTTCAATTGCGATAATCGGAAGCCCTGAGGCCGCAGCAACATGCACAGGGCCGGAATCGGCTGAAACCAAGAGGCTCGCATTTGCAAACAAGCTCTGCAGGTCCTCTACCGACGTTTGACCCATCCGGTCGGTAAAATACTTATGCACCGGAAATGCACTGCTGATTTCGGAGGACCTTTTCCCACCGATTAGCGTCACGCGCGCGCCTCTATCAAGCAAAAGATCGCTTAGCTCGACGAAACGGTTTAGCGGCCACTGTTTGTCAGACTGAGATGCTCCAGCATGAATTACGATCTCGGCATCTTGCCACCGGTTGACACTTCTGCCAAAAGCAGGTTTCCCGACCTGCGGCAATCGAGAATTGAAATCGACGGCTGGTTCAACCGCATTTACGTAGACATCAATCAGATTAAATGAACTCCACGGACGAGCTAAGTTCGTCGCGAAGAAATATTGCAGCCAAGGGTTTCGCACAACTTGAGATCCGTCATTATCCAACGTCACGCCTTGCACCGTGTTTCCTGTCAGGCGTGACATAACCATCGAAGGCCGGGTGTGCGTGAGATTGAACACGACATCAAAAGCCGAGTCGGCGAGCCAAGCGGCAAGTTTCGCATGATCGCGAAGAGGAAGTCCGCTTACACGGGAATCAAGTCCGCCAAGCAGCGGCTCGAAATCGATATCAAAGATCTCGTCAGCTCCGTTTAGCAGACGAGCAACCGGCAGGAACGACTTTTCGACCAGCAACGTGACATGATCGGCACTGCCGGACCTGCGAAGCGCACGCAGCATCGGCTCAGTTTGAATCAAATCGCCGAGTCTCGTGACCGCAATGACCAGAGCTCTCCTCATCAGCCGATGGCGCCTTTCTCAATTCCCCAATTTCGAAACTCGTGCATCATGAGAATTGTTAACTCCGATCGCGACAATTTCTTCCCGGAGTTGCCGACTTTTGCAACAAGATCAGCAAGCCGTGCCGGCCGAGCATCGTCAAACTGCGAAAGAAATGCCGTCAACTCGTCGTCGCCCCATGCGGCCGTTTTCAGATCGGCAATCGTAGGATTCACGTGCTTCTGACTCTGGACTGGCACCGCGAACATAAACTTCAAGGCTTCGCGAATGCGGTGAACATATGTATGTTCGCGCAAAACCCGGTCACGCGAACATGCCGCCCTCTCTTGCCGTTCCGCAGGGTGCGCGTGAAAATACTGAACTGCTTCGCGAAGCTCGGTTTCAGTGTCCACGATACAAATCTCGTCAGGCGAAAACAAATCGGACAATGGTTCTTGTCGATTTACTATTTGAAATCCTCCACAGGCCGCGATCTCAAATGTCCGCGGATTAACAAAGTCTCCGCATTGCAGCGTTTCGGCTCCGACGGCACTATGAATGTTCAGATTGACATCCGTACAGTTGTAAATCAATGCCGTTTCTTCGGGTGCAACACGCCTTCCGCCATCTTGCAGTTTTGAGTTCCACGCGGGCGGCCAGTCGTTTCCCCACAGCTTGAGACCATCAAGATCGAGGCGGCCAAAGAGATCAACACGATTTATGTAGCCGGCGCCGACAAAGGAAACTGGACTTCCGTATTTCACACGATCTGAATTGCTCACGTCAAGCGGGCGATGCAGGTTTGGATTTGCGGCAACGGGCAAGTAGTAGACTGCTCTCGCTCCAGCTTGTTTCAGAGCGTCAGCAGCCGTGCCGGTTTGAATCGTAAAGACAACGTCATATTCTTGTGCAAGATATTTCCAATACTCGAACCGCCTCACGTCTTCAACGAACCATAACGCCGTCTTGATTCCCGATTCCCGCAATCGGCGCAGTCCCGCAATGGTAACGGGAGACTGCGCGGTGTACCACACGATATCCGCTTTTGTTTCGATAGCGCGCTCAACGGTAACGTCGCTGAGGAGCTCCGCAAGTCGACCTTGCAGCTTTTTGAACTCACTTCCCACTCCGCTCTCGCCAATACCGGCATACAAGGAATAGTAGGAGTCAAAGCCCAATAGCAGGCACTCGTGTCCAAGTTCAGTGAAGGCTTCGGCCGCGTGGTAAGCCAACGGCAAACTTCCGCCGTAGAGAGGCGTCGGCACGACCACTTTTAGTTTCGGCGTTGCGGTATCCGTTGCCGGTTTTTTAAATGAAATCATTTGCTGTTTCTATGACCAAACTTCGTCGACCCTGTTCACGGGACAACTCGGTTTCAAATTCAACCGGATAAAGCCGTTTGAACCCTCGTACTTCATCATCACCGGGCATGACCATATGGTAAAGGAATCTCTCTCCGTTTCTGGTCGCCCATTGGCTCGCGGCGCTGCGCATAAAATTGAATTTTGGTACGCGCAGATTAATATTCGCCGATTCCCGTTGACTTCCTTGAGCATACTCGCCACTTTTGTCGCTCATGTCCATCCCAATCATGAACAACGCGCCGCGAGTTATCTTGCTGCAGAAGTCTGCCGCTGCGAGTCCTGTGGATCCTCCAGAGGTTTCAAGGCCAAGTTCCTCAACTGCAAGATAACGGTCAAGACGTTTCTGTCGCAAAGCGGCCGGGTCGGTCCACGGGAAGAAAATCACTTTTGAACCGTCGGCCGCGGTCTCCAAGTCTCGTTCGGTTGTTTCCCGCGCTTCCATGGCAACAATCCAGTCCGCGTTGATGCCGTGCTTCGACAATGCGGGCACTGCGCCCGACGCGGCGACCAAACACAGCTCAGAACGACGTTCGGTAAGCGTACTGATTGCCGCAGAAAGAGTTGGCCCCGCTCCCAGGGCGACTCCTATTTTGTTTGATTTGCACTTTTTAAAACTTAGCGGCTTCATAGATTCAAGTTCATCGCCATTTACGACGATATTTCTATTGATCAGATCACGGTAGAGTTGCTGCGACTGCTGAGTTACGTGAATAAATGAAATGTAATCCGCAAGAGACTGCGGCAGCTTGTCGCGAAGCGAAAGAACATAGGGCAAGATAATGATGCGCGTTTGAGGAGGCATTCCGGCCACGATGCTCTTCAGATCGTGATCCGACTTCGCAAATGCGTCACAGCGGGTACCTGTGTTGCCAGACTCTGCATCGATGAGCTCAGGAAATACTTCAACTGAGTGGCAGGCAATCCCGACGGCTTTTAGAGCCTGAGGCACATATCCAAGTCCGTGGCCGATACAAAGTACACGCTGAACTTGTTGTTGGGCGAGAGCAACAGCGACGGACTCCGCCTCGGCAAGAGGATCAACGCCGCTGTGCAAGAGTACACCGGAAGCTGCGTGACGCAAAACCAGCGGGCCGGATTCTGATGCTATATTTTCAAAAACGATCACAGCACGCCCGCGAGATCTTCGTAAATTTGTTCTGCGGGTTGTTTCCTTTGAAACTTCGGGAACAACTCCGCAAGCATTTCGTGCCGCCCAACGCTTGCTCTTAGAATCTCACGCATTGAGCTAACCTCCCCCGTCCTCCGCAACCTACTTTGATCTCCCATGCTGCTTGTGATTGCCTCAATCCATGATTGCGTGTCATTGTTTACGAGCAGATTCTCCGCGAGCGGAGAAAGGACACTCTTGTAGGGTTCAACATTCGAAAACAAACAACCAGCATTCATTCCAACGTATTCGAACGCCTTGATCGGAGATCGTGCGGCGTTGTGAGGTGAATCCGCCAAAGGAACAATCCACAAGTCAATCGGAACGCGCTGAATCCTCTCCAAGTGCGTCTTGTAGTCGCTGCACCATGCGCCACCTCTCCGTGCTTTTGGGTGCGACGACAATTCACCGGGATGCGCTCCCCACCAATAAAAGTGCACAGCATCCTCTAATTCCAAGAGATATTCGAGCGCCGGTGCGACTAAGGCAAAGTCCGTCTGATGTACGGCTCCGCCGGCGTAACCAATGTTGAACACTCCAGGCGAAGGATGGTAACTTGTGGTTTCGAAATGGCAAACAGCAGGTTTCGTATCTATGACAATGCGTCGACACCGAGCCATCGCATTCTGCCGTACGACTTCCTCCGTCGCACCTACAAATAGCGCCGCATGATCGATCAACTCTTTGACGGACTCTTCGTACTCGCGTCGCTTCTGAGCACGCAACGAGCCTCTTGGGAACCGTTCTATCAAGATGTCATCGCAATCGTAGATCAATTGACCTGCATGTGCACGAGCCCAATCAATCAGCTTTTCTTGCACACTTTTTGAAGTCAAGGACCGAAATACCACGATTTGGTTGGCATTCTTGATTGCGGCACTACACTCCTCGCTCGATGCCGTCCGCGTACAAATCCACTTAAGATCTATGCCTTCAGTCAGCCCAATTGTCGAGAGAGGTTCCCGCCATCTCAACACTGCCGCTGTGCTCACTTCAGATTCCTCCGAAAGAATCACAAGTGGCGTCTGACTTTGTTCTGACGAAGCGATTTCCCCCACTTTCCAAATACTAGCGCTCCATCGGTCGAGCAACACATTCAAGTTCTCATCATCGTGCTCGAATCTCTCTGGAGATGAGCCACCATAATGAAGAATGTCACAGTCGGCGATTTTGAAGGAAACACCTGAGGCTTGTGCCCTTAGACATAGGTCGACATCTTCGTATCCATTGCGAAAGCGCTCGTCAAATCCGCCCAGTTTCATGAACAGAGACCGCTCGATTAACAACGCCGCGGCACTAACGCCATCAAGTGCGGCATTGCGCGCGACCCAATTTCCGTGTGATTCCTCCGTAACTTCCCGCCCATCGAACGAAAAACCGGACGATTGAAGCAAACCATCCCAATGGCGCAATCTCGGGCCGACAATGGTTCCATTCTGCCGTTCGGAAACTAATTTCAGAAGCTGGTCACCACTAATTTCACAATCATCATTTAGAAAGAGCAGCCACGTTCCGCTTGCGAGCATTGCGCCTTTGTTACAGGCTTCGGCAAACGTCCTCGGGTTTGCTGAAATGTCCGATACGATACCCTTCCGAAGTCGAGCAAATTGCTCCTCAGCCGGAGATAGCCCGCTGCTCATCACGATGATCTCCGTGCTAAGCAGATCAGAAATAGTCCAAAGTTGCTTCAGCAAGACATCTGTATAGTGAGTTTGCGCGTGTTCCGTGATGACGATACTCACGCGCTCATCGGAGTCAAGCCCGGAAGAATGCGAAGCGACTTCTCGTCCGGCGAGTGTGTCAACGATGAATCGCTCAACATTTCTTCTGAACGACTCATCTTGAGACTCCGCTTCGATGCACCTTGTGCGATTGCAAAGTGGGCCTGTTTGACCAACACGCGCGCCTGCGAAATACAAACCTATCACGTGTTTGCCAAGTGCGTCGGCATAATGCAATGCGCCTGTGTCCGGTCCAATAACACAACTACTTTCCATCAGATGGGTCCGCAATTCACTCAGCGAGGTTCGGCCGCGCAGATCCACTATTCTATCGTCAGAGGGAGGCCGCTGCGCAGGTATCCGCGAGCCGATTAGCTTGACCTGTTCGACACCTGCCTGCAGCAACACACCGCAAAGATGAGCAATCGACTCGTGTGTCAGAGACCGGTCCACTGATCCAGCGTCACAAATCAGCACAGCTATTTGCCGTTCCCCTGGTAAACCATTTGGCATAAGCGACCTCGGCGGCCGCAGACTTCCAGACGATTCTACGAGACTCTTCCACATTTCCGCAATGTGAAGACAGCGGCTACCTGTCAGAAGTTGCGTTTCAAAGTCACGCAGCAAATTGTCATCATCCGTACCATACCCGAACTGTCGCGACGCGCGCATCGCAGACGCGAAGACTTTTGCGGCCTCGTGATTCGTAAGGTTGATGACGACGTCAAAGTGCTGGTCTTCAATCATCTCACGCACGCTTGTCAATGACTCCGGAAGCAGCGCGTCCGTTCGACTCATCGCTGTCAAGGCTCCGAGATTCAGCGGCATGACACGGTCCACTTCCGGAAACGACATCACAATGTTCGCGTATGCCGAATCACACGAAAACGTGAGCGAAGCAGGATGAAAAATCCTCAGCGCCGCTTCACACAGAGGACGCGAATGGAACAAGTCACCCAAACGCGCCCATTGTATGACAAGAATATTAGACGGCTGCTCCGACACGACTTTCCATGAAGCGCAGGGCACTTTCGGCTCCCGCGTGTTGAGGATTCAGTTCTAAGACTTTGCGGCACGTCGCGATTGCGTCGTCAAAAGATCCGGACTTCCATTGCGCACCGGAAAGGTGGAACCAGAAATCGACGTCATCGGTATTCTCTTCGAGATATCTGGACAGCGCGGCGATCGCCTCTTGAGGCTTGTTTGCTTCCATAGACGATCTGTACAAATAGAAAACCGCTTCGCTGTTGCGCGGCTCACGTTCGACGACTTTCTTAAAGTGCTTTAGTGAATCGCTGTGCCGTCCGCGGGCCGCAAGACTAATTCCCAGCCCGAATTCGCCGCGCGTGGTTTCGGGATTTCGCGACAATGCCGCAAGGAAACCATACTGTGCCGCTGTCCAATTTTCTTGAAGCATTGCGACCGAGCCAAGACCAAGGAAAGGCCGTTCGGAATTGAAATCCGTTTCGGCAGCGTGCAGATAGGCTTCTTCCGCTTCTTCGGCCTTGTTCAAACGCGCCATGCAGTTGCCAAGCAATTGCCACGTCTCGAACTCGTCGTCCGTTCCGAGCGTCAAGCGTTTTGACACAATACTATTCAATATCTTTGCGGCTTCTTCGTGTCTGCCTTCCAGGTACTTCTTTTGCGCCGTGTCCAGCATGATTTGGGGATTCGTACCGATTGCATTTGATTCGCCCTGTGTTTCAACATAGGCCCAACCGTTTCCCTTTTGCTGAATTTCCAATCCATATGGCGCCAGATATTTATTGTCGTCTTGCTCAATGAGTCCGGTCCAACGAGTCGCGAAGAGAATCATGTTTTCGGCGTCGTGCGTTTTCCGCCCTTCTGTCGACTCTTCGTGATGCAAGATAGTACAGTCGGCACAGTAGTAGCTGCGGAGACCTTTTTGAGCAAGTTTTAGGCAGAGATCGACGTCCTCAAAGCCATTTTGATAACTTGCATCGAAGCCAAAGACAGACTCAAAGTGCTTCTTCTCAATTAACATGCATGCAGCGGTTACCGCGGCCATTTCGCGCGATTCGCAAATGGCGGGATGATCCGCTGCAAAGTTTTGGAAGATATGAAACGGCGTGCCTTCTTCGTCGAACGCAATTCCCGCGTGCTGTGCTTTACCATTCGGATAGATAAGTTTCGCACCGATCGCCGCGACTTCGGGATGTTTTGCAGCACACGAAGTCAGCACGTCCAAGTAGTTGTCGGGAACCTCGGTGTCGTTGTTCAAGAAGAGCAGGTACCTGCCGTTCGCGATTCGCGCACCACGGTTGCAGGCAGACGCAAATCCTTCGTTGAGTTTGTTGGCGACAACCGTGAAATCACCGTCGATCGCATCCAACAATTCTCTCGTTCCATCCGTGGAACCGTTGTCGACGACGATTACCTCATACGTGACTTGATTTGTACTTCCGGCAATAGACTCGAGGCAACGCTCCGTTAGATCACGACGATTGTGAACTGGAATAATGATACTGACGTCTTTTTGTAAAGATGGATTAGACAGCGACATGGACTCCTCCGGAAATATGTGCGCTTTGCAATTGTATTTTTGTATTCTTATTTCTCGTTGAAGCGAAATTGTTTTTAGTGGCAAGCGACTCGTAGGCCGAATGAATCGCATTGGCGAGCTTTTCGGATGAATACGATCTTGCGATCTGCGCGGCCGCCGGAGCCGGTCTCTTTGAGAGGGCGTTTGTCACAGCCGACGTAATAGATTCCAAATCCAGCGGGTCACAAGCATGAAAATGCTGCCGCGGCAAGTAATCTTCAATCGCTCCCCAATCAGAGGCTACCACCGGAACCCCGGCTGCCGCCGCTTCCAAATGCACAAGTCCGGGAAGCTCGTAGAAGCTCGGTAACGCGTGAACGGCGGCGCCTTGGATCAATGCCGACATGACATTCCACGGAATTCGTTCGATAAATCTGACGGGAGCTTGACGCTTCCACATCCGCACGGCTTTTGAGTAGGGCGGCTGCGGAGTGTAACCGCCGGTGGCGAAAACTATGGGCACATCCACATTTTGCAGCGCTGCCAATAGAGCAAGCTGGTTCTTTCTTGTCTCAAGGCGGCCAATACACAGAACATATTCTTCGAAGCCCAATTTCTCGTAGAGAGATGTCAAGGCATTGGAATCCGCTGTTTGCGGCGGATCGACATGAAACGGCATGACAGAAACTCTCGAACCAATGTGCGGAAAGTCATCGCGTAAACGGTCTGCTTCCGAATTCGCACAGGCGAGAAAGAGATCTACTGTGTCGAGTGCCGAGGTGAAGTTCACGCTTTTGGCAGGCGAGTGGGACGCGAGCTTGCGAAGTCCGGGCGCAATCGACTCAAAACCGGTTTCTCCAACGAGAAATGATCTGTAAACCGAGAACGATTCATGAGACGCATTAAGGAACTGCGGCCAGTCTTCGTACAAAGTCGTAAGAGCGAGCGGAATGCTGGCACTCTGCGCAATTTGGGCGACAGGTTCGAACTGTGCGGGCAACGTCATGTTCACGAAGTGAATGACGTCGGCTCGTTCGAGCTGATTTCGAGTAGAGGGGAAATAGACGTCCATCTCCCGCAACGCCGCCGCTGATTGCATTTGGCGCATAATTCTCGAATCTCCACCCGGCGCACTCCAAACGTTGCTGCGGTTCACCATAGCGACTTGAAGCCGCCGCGAACGAACAGCACTGCGCTGTTTTGGAGCGGCGTGGCGTTCCATTCCTTCCAACAATGTCGCCACCACAGTTTCCCACTTCCACAATCTGGCGTGTTTCACACCCTTTTGAGAAACTTGAGAACGCAATTCCGAGTTGTTAGCCATTTCGATCATCGCAGCAGCAATCTCGCTCGAATTGAGCGGATCCACGACAACACCTGCATCAGCCACGGTTTCGCCCAGCGCGGACGTCTTTGAGGCAATCACCGGGCATCCCGCGGCCATCGCTTCAAGCGCGGGCAGTCCAAGCCCCTCACTTAAGGATACGAACACGGTCGCGAGCGCATTTGAATATAGACTTCTCAGCTTGTCGTCATCGACGCCGCCAAGGCCAATCACATGTCCTTGCAGCGACAGAAGATTAAGCTGCGACAACAGACGACTCGTTTTCGATTCTGTCATTTCGCCGACAAGCACGAGCTTGCAGTCATCGGGGAGGCTCGGCAGCGCTTCGGCAAAAGAGACCAGCAGTCCCGCGATATTTTTTCGCGCGTCCGCCCCGCCGACATACAGGAAGAACGGGTAGTTGCGACTCGCCGAGTCTTCGTTGTTTGAAACGTGTTCAAAGAAGCTGTCTTCGACACCGCCGAAGATCGGAACAACTCGATCGGCAGGAAGGTTTAGCAGCGACTGACATTGTTCGCCAATGTAGCTGGAAATCGGAAACACCGCGACGGACTTTGACGCGAGAGTTTCGACATTCTCGAGATACTCGTCCACGAGTTGGTCATTTCCCACTAAATAGAGTTCAGGAAATTCCAAGGGAATAAAATCGTAGACAATCGACATCCACGGACAGTTGTGAACCGGCAGCTTTGAAAGGCGTTTGCCCGTAAGCACAGGCGTTGGATCCGTCAACAGGAACAAATCAAGGTCGTGATCACAGCCTGGTCCGAATTCGCGCGTACTTACGTTCTGGCCATCAAAAAGCAACTTGAGTTCATCATCCACTTCCACAGTGGGTTCAGTGAGCAGGACAATTTGACGGGACTTAAGCAATGGTGCAAGGTGGCGAAAAGTGTTGACCAGATAGCGTCCGATGCCGCGTTTTCTGCTTGACGCGATGGACAGCGGGCGTAAGTCAATGCCGATCGTGCGAAAAGAAGAGCCTGAGCGCGACGGCGTGACGTGCTTGCTTTGAGCGCGAAATTCGCCGGAAAATGCGGCGAACCTCTTGCTGAGCTTTTGCAAAACATTCTGCTCGACGGAACGCAACTCGGAAACTGAGGGGCTGCGCAGAAGCGATGCCGTCCGTTGGCCGAAGTAAGAATACCATCCTTGTTCCGCTAAGCAGGCCGGGAAACTGGCCCTAATCAGTGTGAACTGATTCGCCGCCGAGGGTTCCTCTTCCGCCAAGATGAAGAGTCTGCTCCATCTCCGCTGGTAGGAGTTGTACTCCTGCGGCTCACAAGCAACTCTCCGGGCGAGATTTACAAAGGTTTCTTCTGACGCAGACACAGTACTACGGAGTTACCGCTGTTTGATTGACTCGACGTGCTCTCTTCTTTTCTGCAAACGCATGCTTGGGGTTCGAAGCATTTCGCTTAGACAAGTCGTCAAAGTCCGCCTTTACCATCATCTCCACTAATCCATGGAAATCGACGGTCGGCGTCCAATGCAATAGTTGTTTCGCTTTGGACGGGTCACCAACAAGCAGATCCACTTCCGCAGGACGAATGAGATCGGCACGGATTCTTACATGCTCGTCCGTTTTCAAACCGACGACCTCAAATGCGGCATCGACAAATTCTTTAACGGAATGTGTGCTTCCAGTCGCGACGACGTAGTCGCCGGGCTGGTCCTGCTGCAGCATCCGCCACATCGCATCCACGTAGTCCCCTGCGAATCCCCAATCACGACGTGCATCGAGATTGCCGAGTTCAAGATGTTTTTGCAGTCCCAACTTGATCGCGGCGACACTGCGGGAAATTTTACGAGTCACGAATTCCAGTCCACGCCGGGGAGACTCATGATTGAATAGAATGCCGCTGCAGGCGAACAGGTCGTACGATTCCCGCATATTAACCGTGATGTAGTGGCCGTAAACCTTGGCAACGCCATACGGACTGCGCGGATAGAACGGCGTGGACTCACGCTGCGGAACTTCGAGTACTTTTCCGAACATTTCCGAAGAGGACGCTTGATAAAATCTCGCATACGGACACACGGTGCGCATGGCTTCGAGCAATCTTGCCACGCCCAAAGCGGTAAATTCACCGGTGAGAATCGGTTGGTCCCACGACGCGGGAACGAAGCTTTGCGCTGCGAGATTGTAGATTTCGTCAGGCTTAGAGTTCTTCAGCACTTTCTCAAGCGAGTTCGCGTCCAACAAGTCGCCTTGGACCAAATTGATCTTCTCGCGCAAGTGCTCGATGCGAGCAAAGTTTTCCGTGCTGGAACGTCTGACCATTCCGAAAACGGTGTACCCTTTATCAAGCAGCAATTCAGCAAGGTAACTTCCGTCTTGTCCGGTGATTCCGGTAATGAGTGCTCGTTTTGACATGTTAACCCAGATAGTCTATGAGTGACCGGTTCAGAACCCGGGATTGAATTGCAACCAACGCGTTGTAAACTCCTTCTTCCACCGCAAGTCTGCTGACGAGATCCGTCATCTCGGCTCCTTGCGCGTTTTCAAGTCTATCCGTCCAATCAATCTTGGAAGCACTGAGCTCGGCGAGTTTGTTGTTTAGGCGCTGACCCAACGAACCAAGATACGTTTGTTGTTCAACGATTCGATTGCGGATGTCGTCCAGATTGGCGCGCAGGGCGTGAGTGCTGAGCGTCTCTTCTTCGCCGTCCGGCGGAGTATTGTCGTTTGCGATTGTATCGCGCAGATTTCGGATAACATAGAACAAGTCGGAGGCCGTGTTTTCTTCGCCGGTAGGTTGGAAGATACGGTCGCCTGTGACGTTAATCGCGACATTCTCACCTTCGTCAATTGTCCGGTAGATCTTCCCTTCAATCGACTCAGAAGCCGCGGTGACATTCGTGATCAAACCGTTTTCGTCGCGCTCGATTTCAAACGGCGATTGGAGCGTACCATGACCTGCGAAAAGATAGCGGTCTCCAAACTGAGCATTTGCATACTCCATCAACGATTCGAGCTTTTGGTTCAGCTCTTGTGCCGCGAACGTCCGGTCCTCAGCGGTCGCATGGTCATTGTCCACCGAAAGCGCCAGCGCATCGATCTCGTTGATCAGGTCGACAATCGACGTGAGTTTGCCGTCGGCCGCAGAAACAAATCCCTGTCCGTTTTCTATGTTGCGTTGATATTGGGCGATGGATTCGAGCTGCGAGCGCGCATTTAGCGCTTTGTCCGCGGAGACCACATCTTCAGAGGGTTGGAACAGGCTTTTGCCGGTTCCAAGTTCCTGCTGTATTCGCGTCATGTTGTACAAACGCTGTTCAACATCGCGAACAAAGCTTTGGTGCTGCTGTAAATGAGAAACTCGCATATTACTGCTTCAGGCTAAGAACTGTTTGCATCATTTCGTCAACGGTCTGGACGATCTTTGCCGCCGCTTCGTAG
Organism: Calditrichota bacterium; assembly: GCA_020637445.1. Classification (NCBI taxonomy): domain Bacteria; kingdom Pseudomonadati; phylum Calditrichota; species Calditrichota bacterium. The sequence continues at coordinate 1,608,755 of JACJVZ010000001.1, forward strand.
GCTTTTTGCGCTTCGAGCAAGTGCGCCATTTCTTCGTCAAGACTAACACCGCTGATCGAGAATCTCCGGTTGACGGCGTTATTGAGAACTGCGGCCTCAATGTCGTTTTGTTGAATTGCGGCGGCCCGTTTACTGCCAGCTTCGAGCGGAATATTGCGCAGCATTTGGTCAAGCGTTATGCCGGACGAAGTGGCTTGCGTTTGCAGTCCCGCGATGGCCAGGGCGATTGAATTGTCGCCGGGAGCATCGCTGGCCGAAGCGGACGCAATTCGCGAGGGATCTTCAAGAATCGCATTGGATACGGCAAGATCTTGAACGCCCGTTACGCCGGGAGCGAAGAACTCGTTGCCGCTGGAACCGTCAAGACCGTAACCCGTTGTATGAACCGAGTTGACGGCGGTCGCGAATTCGCGGGCGAAGCTATCGAGTTGTTCGAGAAGTTTGGGGAGTTCTTGGTCACGCTGCTCAAAGAGTGCTCCCAATTCTCCACCGTTTGCTTTCCAATGTGAACCCGAAGTTCCGAGAGTCAGGACGACTTCCCGTTTCGGATCTGTGTCGACGCGGTCGATCGTCAGCGGAACGGCAAGGTCTCTTTGGACCATGATATGTCCGCCGCTGTAGACATTGATGGAACCGTCTGATTGCTCCTGCACAGACACGTCCGTCAAGCCGGATAGCTGCTCAACCAACAGGTCGCGGGAATCACGGAGGTCAGACGCTTCTTCACCACCAAGTTCACTTTGAACGATACGCACGTTGAGCTCGGCGATAGCGGAAGTCAGGTCATTAACTTGTTCGGCGCCGGCGGTAATGCGCGCATTGACGTCTTCGATTTGGTCGCTGAGATTTTTGTGAACACGCTTTAGAGTGCTGACTAACGCGCTGGCACGGTCACGCAGCGAGTAGCGCGGCGTCATACTTTCAGGATCATTGGCGAGGTCTTGCCAGCCCTGCCAAAAGTCATCCATTAGAGAGCCGAGGTTGTTGTCGCCGAGCGCATTGAAGACGTCTTCAACTCTGCCGAGTTGATCTTCACGCGAACTCCAATACGAAGAAACGGTGGTGCTATCGCGGATTTGCGAATCAAGTAGCGTGTCGCGGATTCTTCCGAGCCTGTCAACATCGACGCCAGAACCGAGATTCCATTGACCCGTTGATCCGGGCGGCGAGGTTCCAAGGTCAATCCGGCGGCGCGAGTACCCCTCGGTGCCAGCATTGGTCGTATTGTGTCCAATCACTTGCATGGCAAGCTGCTGCACCTGCAACGCACGGCGTCCCTGTTGGAGAATATTCGAGAGAGAACTCATCTTATGCCTTTCGGTCGATCATGATGGAATGTCCGCCGCGGCGTCCGTCATAATTGCAGGTTGCTTCAATCGTCTCGAGTAACTCGACAGTCGCTTTCAGGCTCTCGTCGAGAATACGCCGGGAGATTTCCAGGGTACGCAGCGCATCTTGCCGCACCGCCACAAAGCGGCGGCGCATTTGCTGCTGCTCATTGCGGGGAAGCGCGCGCTGTGCACGAAGCAAACGCACCAGCGTGGCTTCGACTTCCGTAGATTCGCCTTCGATACCTGTGAGTTCGTTTCTGCGCAGGCGCTGTTCAAGGTGCTGAATATGAATTTTCAGACAACCAAGTTCGCGGACAAATTCGTGGGCTTCAGGACTCACTTATCTTCCTTCCTTGCAGCGACGGCCGCTTTCAATTGCTCGTAGACACCGAGATCAATGGACTCCGCCAGTTTGGAGGCGAGTTCCCACTCGGCCATAGCTCCGATCGTATGTCCCTCCACTCCGCTCCCGAACATGGACTGACCGTCGAGGTCTTTTTGCAGCTCTTGGACAAGTTGGTGCGTCAAGAGAGTTTCAAATCCTTTGGCAGCTTTTTTCAGTTCGGCGTCGGAGTCAGCTTTTTCAAGCGTGTTCTTGACGGGAACGAAAGAGTTTGCGGGTGTAATCTTCATTAGATGATAACCAGCTCTGCACGGAGCGCGCCGGCAGCCTTTAGTCCTTGGAAAATTGCAATCATGTCGCGCGGTGTGACCCCAAGCGAATTCAGCATCCGCGCAACTTCGCCGGCGGACGCACCACCGCCGATTTCTTTCAATCCTTCCCCCGCATTCTCGACGGAAATCGTACTTTGTTTTTCGACGACGGTCTCGCCTTGTCCAAATTGATTCGGTTGGCTGATGACGGGCCGTTCGGAAATTTCTACCGTGAGATTTCCGTGCGCAATAGCCGTTGGCAACAGAGTAACGGCCGTTCCGACCACGATAGTACCGGTGCGCTCGTTGATGACGATTTTGTCCGTACCGTCGGGGTTTACTTCGATGTCTTCGATCGCGGATTGAAACTCGAAACGATCACTCTGTGTTTCGTACATTGGAGGCACGTTCACGACGATCATCGACGGATCTTCCGTGCGGGCAGCATCGACAAAAACACCGTTAATCGCTTTAGTGATGTTAACGGCCATCCTCAAATCAGGCTGTTCAAGCATGAGCACGATGCTGTCGGACGGAGCGGGCAATTCCGGGCCATCTTCAAAAAGTATCGTGCCGCTCGGAATACGTCCGGCGACAGCATGATTGCGGGATACACGAGTGCCGCCTGTCTCAAAGTTGAATCCACCAATGGAAACGGGTCCCTGAACTTCGGCAATGGGATTGCCCCAGGGATCGGCGAGTACGGTTCGCAACAGAGTTCCGCCTTGAAGGCTCGTTGCATCACCAAGCGAAGACACGAGCGCATCCAAGCGCGAACCGCGACGCGAGCCTGCAGGCATTTCACAGGATACCATAACGGCGGCGACGTTTTTCAATTTTAGTTCGCCGGGTGCGACTTCGATTCCAAACTGCTTGAGCATGGTCGCAAAAGTCTGCGGAGTGAACGTCGATTTACTGCCATCGCCCGTTCCGGCCAATCCGACGATGAGACCGTAACCCGTCAGAGAGACGGGAGTGGTGTTCGGATAATTGGTCAAATCACCGATGCGAACACCGGCGGAACTGATCGAGAACGACGCGAGCAATATGAACAGGATAGCTCTCATTAGAAGATCCAGTCGAAGATGCGAGCAAAAATTCCGGGGCGTTCCGTATTAGCGAGGACGCCTTTTCCTTTATAGGAGATTTCGGCGTCGCCGATCAAATCGGACGTAATCGTATTTGCCGGAGTGATGTCTGACTGACGCACGGTGCCGGAGAGAATCGTCAATTGACGTTCGCCATTAATGACAACGGATTTTTCACCTTCGATACGCAAGTCACCGTTGGGCAGGACTTCAACCACTCTCGCGACAACACTTGCGCGAAGCGAACCTTGACGAGTCGTGGTGCCCGTTCCTTTGTGTTCGCTTTTGGACGATCCGCTGCCGGAAAGCAGAGGTATAAAATCTAAGGCGCCGGTACCGCCCGCGGAAAGTTCGGCGTCGTATTCGCCTTTCGTATTGGTGCGAGCCGACGCGGAGGCCAGCGAATTTTCGATAATCAGAACCGTCACTTGATCGCCGACGTTGCGCGCGATGCAATCACTGTACATCGACGGCGCAAGTCCGCGCGAGTGTGAACCGTTCGCAAAGGCAAACAGCGGCACGAGAATCAAGCTAAGGAATCCAACGCAGCGTAGCATCATCTTGAATGACTCCTACAAGTCGGTTTTTGTCAACTTCGGGGACGCGCACGGGAATTTTCTCGCCGACGCCGCCTTCTTTCATGGCAATTCCGTCGACTTTCACTGTCACGCCGTTGCGTTCGTACATTATCGTAACGGGATCGCCGGACTGAATGACGGGACGCGGGCGAACATCCGTGGCAAGAATCGCGCGGCCCGGAATCAACGGGCGCACAGCGAGCTTGCCGATTATGGCATCACGATCAAGCAGAGCGGTCGTGCGCAGACTGCTCCACTCACAGGTCAGCGACGCAAGCATGTCACCGCTGATCTTTTCTCCGATTTTCACACGCGAAGCGACGCTGAAGGCCTGGCCGAAGATTCGCGCTTTGCCTTTGAACGTCACACGTTTGTGCTCTCCATTTGTATCCGTACCGGTCAAAGTGACCGTCATGATGCCATAGGAACAGGACTCAATCGGAGCGGAAGGTTCGATGTTGGTCAACTCGTTCAGCCTCGCGGGATCTCCGAAGATCGGCATCCACGTACAGGAGACTTCGTGCGGCTGCCAAGAGAGTGCTATCAGTCTTTCAAGCACGGTATAGTCTTGCGCGACGGCCATGTTAGTTATCAGGCAAAGTGTGAACAACCAACCAAGTTTCATTACCGTTTTAATTGCGTTGCGATGTTGATCATGTCATCGGCGGTTCGGATCGCGCGGGAATTAAGTTCGTACCCTCGCTGCGCCGTGATCAGATTGATCATTTCATTGACGATTTTCACGTTCGACGATTCGAGATAGCCTTGTTCCAGCGTTCCCGTGCCGTCAGAGCCGGGCGTCGCAGTCAGCGGATCGCCGGACGAAACGGACTGGGTGTAGACGTTTCCGCCGTCATTCAAAAGACCTGCGGGATTCACGAAACGCGCCAACTCAATTTGACCGATTTCCGTGGGATCGACGGTACCTTGCGTCATAACGGACACGCGGCCTTCAGGTGAGACCAAGATTGACGTGGCATCCGTCGGAATGTTGATCGGCGGTTCCATGGGAAGGCCCTGGGCATTTACGATTTGGCCCTCGGCCGTCATCTTCCACGATCCGTCACGTGTGTATCCAAGCGTTCCGTCGGGCATCAGCACTTGAAAGAACCCGTCGCCCTGAACCATCAAGTCCAGTGGATTTCCGGTTTCTTGCGGCGTCCCCATTTCGAAATTCTTGACACTTGCAACAACGCGGGTGCCGCCGCCGACCTGCAATGGAACCGGCAGCGACGTACCTTGCTCAGTGGGAGTAGGAATGCGGATATTCTCGTAAATCAGGTCTTGAAATTCGATGCGGCTGCGCTTGTATCCGGTGGTATTCGCATTGGAGATGTTGCTCGCCGTATTGTCGAGATTCGTCTGTTGTGCATACATACCGGACGCGGAGGTGTAAAGAGCTTTGATCATGTTTTTTTGCCTTCTTAGACTCTGCCGATGTCATTCACGACGTGATTCAATGATGTATCCTGCGCCATCAAGAGGCGGGAACTTGCTTCATAGTGCCTTGAGGTCGCGATCATTTCGACCATTTCACGAACGGCGTCAACATTTGACTGTTCAAGAAATCCTTGTGCGACTTGCGGACGGAGTGCGTCGCGTTCGCCGGCCGCGGAAGAGGGGTCACTGAAGAGATTATCTCCGTTTTTGGCCAGCGAGCCGGGATCGTCGAACTCTACGACTCGGAGTCTGTCGACGGGTTTGCCGTCAACGGAAACGCTTCCGTCATCGGCAACCGTGATCGTTCCCGGGGGGAGCGTGATGTCTCCGCCGACACCCTGCACACGACGGCCTTGGGCATCGACGAGCGTGCCTTCGGCATTGCGGTCAAAGCGTCCGTTGCGCGTGTAGAACGTGCCGGAATCATCCGCGATGACGAAGAAGCCTTCTCCTTGGAGCGCGAAATCAAGCGGCGCGGTCGTGTTCTCAAGCGGACCTGAAGAGAAATTGACATAGCGTCCGGCGTTCACCGCAGTCAAGAGATTGCGGTTTTCATCGACATTTTTGCCATCGACCTGTTGTTCGAGCACGAAGCGATCCTGCTTGAATCCGGTGGTGGACGCATTTGCGAGATTGTTGGCGGTGATGTCCTGCCGCAGGAGACCTGCGCGCATCGCCGCACCTGAGTTGTAGATACCTTTTATCATAGCAGAGTTATGTTACCCGAGCAGAATAGTTGCAAGGATGGTGCCAGACGCTATAACATCTTCATGCAAAATGCAAAGAAAGTTAAGCTGTGTATCTACAGGTATTTAGCGGGAAAGAAAAGCTATGGAGATTGAGGATGTAAACAGGTGATTCGGCACAAAGTGCCGCTGCTGTTCAGGAGGGCAAGAGCGGGATTTATGTCCGGAGATCGAGTGGGAACGGCTGGTTTGTCGAGCCCTGCGGCGGGGGGAGCAAACGCAGGCGAATACGCGGAGAAATTGCCAGCACCTGCACAGTGATCGGATCGCCAACGGAAACAGGTTGTTCGGGGTCCGCGACCAAAACTCGCCCCTTGAGATCGATCATGACTCGGGTCGAAGAGAGTTTACGGCGAACTTTGGCGGTGACGATTTCACCGACGCGCAGGGGGATGTTTTGATGTGACACGACGGACCTTATGAATTCAAATCAAGTATTAGTTTAACTTCGTCTTGACCCATGTCAAGTTCTTGAGCGATTTCGGCAAGTGATTTCTTCTCGGCGGAAAGTTCGAGCACGCGTTTTACCCGGCGATCCATGAGCGACTCTTTCATGGCCGCTTCGACGGTTTCAGCCGCGGGTTCAGGAGCATCTTCGGTTTTGGATTCTTCTTTTTCATCCTTCGGAGGCTCTTGGCTCTTTGGCTTGTCCTTCGAAGGCTTGGGATCGGATTTCTTTTCGGAGGCAATAGCCCGGTCAAGTGATTCGAGATCGTCTTCGAGCTCGTCGGCTTTGTCTTTCTTTTTATCCTTCTTTTCAGAATTTCGCTTGAAGAGTTTCAAAGCGGGAAGAGTAAGTTTTCCAAACGGCCAACGAATTTTTGAACCTAAGACTCCTCCAACGAGTCCGGCGAAGAAAGCGATAGCCGCCGTGATCCACCACGGAGAAGAAGCCGTTTGTTCACCCAGTTTGGGAGACGTGTGACCTGTGCGCTCGAGGTACATGGACGCATATTCTTTAGCGGCATCGGAGTCGCCCATGATGCCGAAGTACTCGGCCAGAATTTCGAGCGCTTTCAGGCTATCTGCCGCGAGTAGTTCTTGCTTGGGCGCTTCTTCTGGAGAAAGTGCCTTCCCGCTTTCATGCTCGGGCTGCTTGTTCTCGAGTTTTTCGGGTTGGTGCTCGACGTCCGCTTCGTTGTCCGCGTATTTAGTTTCCATCGGACGGTCGCCGGGAATATATTCGGGGCCTTCGTCGTCTTTGGATTTTGTATGCGGTTTGTTTGTTGAGATCGTGTCTTCTTGAATCTGTTCGGGCTCGGCGGGTTTTTCGCTGAGCTTAGACATATCGAGCGCCAACCGCCACGTTTGACCTTTCAGCTCAGTGGCTTTCGCATAGAGCGGCTGCGTGCCTCGGACTTCCAGAACAATATGAGTGTCACCCTCGCGGAAAGCCTCGACACTTGTCAGAAGTTTAATTTGCGAAGGAAGTTTGGGCAGGAAGAATTTTTCGCCCACGGTGACGGACAGCAAATGGAGTTCGATGACGCCGCCGTCAACTTCTTTGATTTCGTATTTAACGGGCCCCGTGAACTCGCACACCATGCGGTCAAAGCCCGAATGGGAGCCAAAGCGCACGGACGAAAGCTCTTCAGCGTTGGCCACAACCGCGGTCAGCAGAAAAAGGGCAAGAGCTATTTTAGATTTGAACGTCAACATGTCCGGATTCGGGTGGCGTGCGGCGGTCGCGGTCTTCTTCTTCGTTTTTGCCGCTCATATTTTCTTCTTGCTCCGAAGAGGCCTCGAAGGTATCTTCTCCGAAGGTTTCTTCGTGATGTTTCGGATGCTCCCGCTTCTCTTCTTCGATTTGCTCGACCTCATAGGAGAAGTCGCGTTTTTGTCCTTTGTGCGACGCGTCAGTTTTTTTGACGTGGTCAGATGGCGGAACGAACCGCGTATGATCGTCACTGTTAATCGGTCGGAACACCATGCTTTCCTCCGCCTTTCAGTGAGTAAATTAGCTGGACATGCGCGTCCGAACTTTGGCGCGCAAAACGAGTAGAGCTTTGGAGTGTATTTGTGAAACGCGGGATTCCGTGAGACCGAGAATCTCGCCGATTTCTTTGAGGGTAAGTTCTTCGTAGTAATAGAGCGCGACGACGAGTCTTTCCTGTTCGGGCATGTCGCGCAGTCCGTCCACCAAGAGATCGCGAACTTCCTGTTCTTCGAGCCGTTCGTCGTGCGCGGTGAACGTCGTATCGGGCGTGGAGTCCGACAGCGACGATTCGCTTCCATCCTGCCCTTTCAGAGTGTCGTCAAGCGACAGCAGAACGGCGACGTTGACTTCGTCGAGCAGCGACCGGTATTCTTCGACGTCGAGTCCGAGATGTTCGGCAAGTTCGGCGTCTTCGGGAGAACGGCCAAGCCGGTTGGTGATTTGCTCTACGGCCTGTTCAAGTTTGCGGGCTTTGGAACGAATCGAACGCGGGACCCAATCGAGTTCTCGAAGACTGTCCACCATAGCGCCGCGGATGCGGGTCATGGCGTAGGTTTCGAACTTTATTCCCAGCGTCGGATCAAAATTGTCAATGGACGTCAGTAGTCCCATCACACCCGCTGAAACCAGATCGTCAAGTCTGACACTGCGCGGCAGAGTACCGAGAAAGCGGGTGGCCATCCGGCGCACCATCGGCAGGTACTCCATCAGGAGCTGTTCGCGCAATTCGGGACTTTGATTGCGAACGTAGGCTTCCCAGCTCTTCGCGGCAGTGTTGATGGCTTTCATAGATCAGCGGTTAGGAGCTTGCCGCTCCTCCAGTTGGATTGGCACCGGAGCTTTCATGTTGTTGTATGAGAGCGCGATGGCTTAGGTACTGAAAGAGGACTTCCGCGGACTGTGTCAGAATAACGAGAACCGCCCATAGGCCAATGACGCGAATCGCGACGATGTGCATGGGCCATTCCATGGCAAGGGCAAAAGCCGTGACTACGAGGACAATGACTCTGCGCAGGGAAACGAACAAATCATGAAGTGCGGATGAAGGTTTCTTAGCCATAGCAAAGTTACATATGCGACGCGACGGATTTCAGGGAAACGAAAGACGGTGATTGCGAGTCGAACATCTTTCCGCGCAGCCACGTGTGACTGTAGCGCTCCAGTTGTCCGATAAATTTCTGACCGTTGGACAACCAAGCCAACGGTTTCTTGGTATGCTGCGAGATTGTGACCAGCGCACCGGGCTGCTGCGACTCGTCCAAACGTGTCAAGCTCATATGCGTGACGCCGACTTGTTGAAAGAGTCTGGCTACGGCGGCTTGCTCCGCAACGCGAGTCGTAGAATTCAGCACGAGATGGGTCTCGTCGGGATCGAGTGCGTCCAGCAACTCCGAAAGATCATTCAGACGTTGGTCTTCGCCGGGCGAACATCCGGGCGAATCGATAAGGATGATCTGCGAGCCGGACAGTTTGTTCAGTGCGGTCGCGACGTCCTTGGGCTGATAGACGATTTCAATTTGAAGCCCGGAAACGCGGGCAAATGTCTTCAACTGCTCGATAGCCGCAAGTCTGTGAGTATCGAGCGAAATCAAACCAATCTTGAGCTTGCCATAGCCTTGCGGGTCGGTCGCGAGCTTTTGGAGCAGCGAGGTCTTGCCCGCACCGGGAGCTCCGACCAAGGCAATCTTGTAGGGTTTGCCGTTGCGAGCCGTGATTTTATTGGCGGCTGGCGGGGCAATTTGTCCCATCTTTGCTATAACAAATGTGGAAATATCTTCCCGTGACAAAAGGGCTTCCGGACCAAGCTGTACCAGCGCTTCGGCAGTCAGGTCGGTGGCCAGCTCTTTTTCGATACCGGCGGATGTCATCTCGGTCAGTGACTGAGACAGCTTCTCGGGCATTGTAGGCAAGTTATTGTACTTAAAGTGCTTAACTATCTCTGACAACTGATCGCGCAAAGCCGAGACTTCCGATCTCAAAAGCGCGATTTCATACGTTTGGCCAGAAGACTGGCGGTTTTTGTTATCATCTTTAGTCTGCACATCAAGTTCATTGGCAAACTCGGTGCCACTTTCAAGCTCTACTTTAAGTTCGCGAGAGTCAGCGGCGGTTACTTCAACAAATTCACGCCCTCCCAAACCGAAAGAACTCTCGGTGGTCTTCTTTTCTGATTTGAGGATGACGGCTCCTTCGCCCAGCTCTTGCTTAATTTTGTTGAGAGCTTCGGTGAAGCTGCGGGCGGTAAATGTGCGGGTATTCATGGTGCGTTATCCTTCAATCTTCACGATGCCCATGGGCTGTATTCTCGTTGCGGGCGGCAACTCAGCCGTTGATAATACAATCAAGCTGGGCTGATCCACTTCAAGCAGTTTCTTGATAAAGGCTCTCGTTCCGGGAGCTGTAACGACAATGGGTTGGAAGCCTCGGTTGAGCATTCCTTGAGCAAGTTGCTTCAACGTACCGATCAACCGCTGGGTAACGGCGGTCGGTAATGCGAACTCGCTGCCTTCTTTGGCGGCGCTTCTGAGTCCGTCGGCGATCATTTGCTCGAGTTTCGGCTCCATTGTAAGTGCGGACAACATGCCCGGTTCGTCTTCATATTTTTCGGCGATAGCCTTGGAAAGCGCCGAGCGAACTGCTTCGGTGAGGTATTCCGGATCTTTGGTCATCGGCGCGTAGTCGGCCAACGTCTCGAGAATCGTCGCCATGTCTCGAATCGGCAGACCTTCACGCAAGAGGTTTTGCAGAACCTTTTGAACCTGCCCGATACCAAGCTGACCGGGGATGATTTCTTCGACGACGGCTTTGTGCGTCCGTTTGACGGCGTCGAGCAGCTCTTGCACGAGTTCACGCGACATCAAGCGGTAGCCTTCGACTTTCAGGAGTTCCGAAAGGTGCGTTGAGATCACGGCGGCAGGTTCGACCACTGTATAGCCGCGGGATTGCGCGAGCTCTTTTTGCTCGCGCGAAATCCAAATTGCAGGCAAACCGAAACTCGGGTCCTTAGTCGGAATACCCTCCACCTTCAATCCGCCTTCGCCACCGGAGAGCGCCATCAACATACCCGGACGCACCTCTCCCCTGCTCGCTTCACTTCCGCGAATACGAATGATGTAGACATTTGGCGCGAGCTGCGTATTGTCGCGAATGCGCACGGGCGGAATTACGAAACCGGAATCGGCGGCCATTTGTTTGCGCAAAACCGTGATGCGGTCGAGCAAATCACCACCGGGACCGCCTTCCACGAGCGGGATCAAACCGTAGCCGATTTGCACTTCGAGCGGATCTACCAGCACATAGTCTTCGAGGCGATCCTGCGGTTTCTGGACGGCAGTCTTGGCAGTTTCGGCTTCTTGCTTTACTTCTTTTTTACGTGATTCACTCACGCGACCAAGCGCAAACGTCGAAGCGGCCAAGATGAGGAACGGAACGGTCGGCAAGCCGGGAGTGAAAGCGAACAACGCGAGCACGCCGGACGATATGAACAACGCGCGCGGATAACCCATCAATTGTCCCGTGATATCGGAACCGAGGTTGCCTTCCGTCGCGGCACGTGTGACGATGATACCGCTGGCGACGGAAATCAGAAGTGCGGGGATTTGTGAAACGAGTCCGTCACCGACCGTGAGAATCGTGAACGAAGAAGCAGAATCTTGCCACGAAAGCCCCATTTGCACCATGCCGACGCCGAATCCGCCGAGTATGTTTATCGCCGTGATCAACAGACCCGCGACGGCATCTCCACGCACGAACTTGGAAGCACCGTCCATTGCGCCGTAGAAATCCGCTTCGCGCGAAATCTTTTCACGGCGTTTGCGGGCTTCCGCCTCGTCAATCATGCCTTGATTAAGATCCGCATCGATTGCCATCTGCTTACCGGGCATAGCGTCCAAGGTAAAACGCGCGGCGACTTCGGCGATACGTCCGGAACCTTTGGTGATAACAATCAAGTTGATAATGACAAGAACAATAAAGATGACGAGACCGACGAAATAATTTCCCCCGACGACAAAGTTTCCGAACGCCGTGATGATAGATCCGGCATTGCCTTGTCCCAGAATCAGTCTCGTACTCGCAATGTTCAACGCCAAACGGAACAGCGTGACGACCAAAAGCAATCCGGGAAAAACGGAGAACTTTAGCGGTTCTTCGACATAGAGCGCAGTAAGCAGAATCGCCAAGGACAAAGAAATCGAACATGCCAGCGCGATGTCCAGCATGTACGTCGGAATCGGAATGATCATGACGACGACAATCGCGACCAGCGCGAGCGCCATAATCACGTCACTTTGTTTCAGCAGGCCGCCGAGGGTTCCCCCTTTGCGGGCTTTCGCGGTATTAGTTGCTGCGGCGGTACTCATTTATCCTTACGCCACTCCGAAGAATTTGTTCTTGATTCGATATACGTAGGCCAGCACCTCGGCGACCGCTTTATAGAGGTCTACCGGGATTTCCATTCCGATGTCGACGGATTTGAAGAGAATTCGGGCCAAAGGCTTGTTTTCAACAATTGGGACTCCGTGCTCGGCCGCGATTTCCTTGATGCGCTCGGCGACTTTGCGCGCACCTTTGGCGACGACGATTGGAGCGGAGTTCTTTTCACGGTCATACTTGATTGCTACTGCGATGTGCGTCGGGTTGGTGATGACTACGTCGGCATCAGGAACGTTTTTCATCATTCGCTTTAGAGTCGACTTGATCATCAACTCGCGAATCTTTCCCTTGACTTTCGGATCGCCTTCCTGCTGTTTCGCTTCTTCCTTGACTTCTTCCTTGCTCATTTTCAGAGATTGCTCGTGATCGTATCTCTGGTAGGCGAAGTCGGCAAAACCGATCAACATAAGCGCAAGAGCGGCATAGATAAACAAGTTGTCCAGCAAACGGCCGATTTCGCCAATAACCTGATCGGTCGGCATATAAAAGAGCCACGGTGCTTGCAGGGCCGACGCTTTGATCGCGAAATAAAGAGCGAGTCCGACAAAGGTGAGCTTCAACAGGCTTTTACCGAGTTCTACCAACGCGCGGACGGAAAAGAACCGTTTGAAACCTGACAGCGGGTTCAGGCGGTTCCACTGCGGCGCGGCAGCCTTCCACGACACCTTGAAACCCACTTGAGAAATATTCACGACCAATCCGATGACCAGAATCGACAGTAGGAACGGAAAGATCACTTTGCCAACGACTGTGATTTCTTGTTGAAATATCGAAATGCCTTGACCATTCTCAAACCTTAATGAACCGGATCGGCGAATCATATCTTTCAGCATTTCGCCGAGTCCGTTGATAATACCGGAACCCAGCACTGAAAGCGAGATGGCCGCTCCGAGCAGCAGGACGGCCGAATTCAGATCTTGAGACCGCGCGACCGAACCCTTTTCACGCGCCTGCTGCCGGCGCCGTGGAGTAGGTTTTTCAGTTTTTGAATCGCGATCAAACATGCATCAGCTTCCTGCTAAGACTCTCAAGAAACCGGGAAGTTCAATTGCGAAATCCCGGTATTGGTTCGCAAAGATACTCGCAATCGTACCGGCAGTCAGCGCGGCAAACATCAACGTGATACCGATCTTCATAGGAAATCCCAGCACGAACACGTTCATGGTCGGCGCCACGCGAGTTAATATGCCCAGGGCGACGTCGCTCAAGAAAAGCGTAACCATCATCGGGGCGGCGAGTTGCACGCCATGCGAAAGAACGATTCCGGCCTGCGAAACGGACCATTCTGCGAGCTTTCCGTCAAGTGACAACGATCCGACAGCAATCGTGTCAAAACTGGCGCGCAAAGTCTGCAAGAGCATCAAATGCCCGTTAATGGAAAGAAACACCAGAATGGCCATAAGCTCGTAGACTTGCGTCAGCACATCGGACTGCCCTTCAATATTCGGATCAATAGTCGCGACAATCGACAATCCTGATTGCAGACCGAGAATGCGTCCGCAGATTTCAATCGCGTAGAAAATGAATTGACCGGCAAATCCCATCAGCAGCCCGCACACCGTTTCCGACATTCCCATCAACAAATAGTCCGCAATCGTACCGGTTTTTGCGACTGTGGTTAGCGGCACACTTGGTGCAATCAGGAATGTCAAAGCCAATGCAAGTCCCGCTTTTAGCATGGCCGGGACGGCCTTATGCTTAAAAATAGGCAGCACAGCAAGGGCCGCCGAAATCCGGACAAAGATCAGAACAAAATGTTCAACGGACGATATGCCAACCGGCAGATCCATATCAACTATAGAGCTTCGAGTGACTGAACCTGCTCACGAAGGGACTCTTCGATGTTCTCCGTGAATTCTTCGAGCTTACCGTCTTCAAGCGGCAGCACAACACTGAAATCCGCCGCGAGTGCCGGAGATTCTCCGCCGCCATTTCCGAGTTTCAGAGTTCGCACGACGTGGTCGGCATAGCCTACGAGAGCAGCAATCTGTTTGTGATTGGTCGCTCGCGCCGGCGCGTGATGAAAGCCGATAGTCTCCTGCAAGACTTCGGGTAGAGACCAACGCGACGCGAGGAAATAGCCGATTTCAGCGTGGTCCACACCCAGCACCGCAGTCTCCGCATCCAACATGGACGCGTTATGTCTATCCATGAGGGAAACGACGCGTTGGAAATCTTCGTGCATGTGCTGGTCCATGACAATTTTTCCAATGTCATGAATCAGGCCGGCGGAAAACGCGACTTCAGGATCAGCAAGCCGGAGTTCCTTGCACAACTCGCGGGCCGCACAGGCCGTCGCGAGAGAATGAACCCACAGTTCTTTGATCGAAAACGAACCGACACGCACCTCTTGATCAAAAAGATCCAAGACGGACGTGGACAGAACGAGATTTCTTAAGTTGGAGACACCAAGGAAAATTACGGACTGCTGCACGCTGGTCATCGTTCCGCGAATTCCGTAGTAAGGAGAATTGACCAGTTTTAGCAAACGTGTCGCGATGGCGGGATCTTTCTCGACCGTGTCCGAGATGCTTTTTGGCGACACCTCGGAATCATTTGAAAGCTCAAGAACTTTGGCGGCGACTTCCGGCAACGAAGGCAGAGTCTTCAGATCGCGGAGTGTTTGCAACACTTCTTCACGTGATTTCATTTTGCGATACTCGGGATAAGTGCGAATATGTATTGCATGAAGTCCACCAACTTGGCGGCCATCCACTGCATGAACACAAGCAGAGCAAGCGCCGTCACGACAATCTTTGGCACGAACGCGAGCGTCATTTCATTGATTTGGGTCACGGCTTGAAAGATCGAGACCGCGACACCGACAATCATACCCGCTAAAAGCATAGGCGCGCAAACTACCAGAGCCGTGGACAGCGCGTGGCTTGTCAAGTACGCGGCGAGTTCTTGAGTCATCTTAGTCCTTAGTGAAAACTCTGTACGAGAGATTGTACCAGCAAATACCAGCCGTCAACCATTACGAAGAGCAAAATCTTGAACGGCAAGCTAACGGTAACAGGCGGCAGCATCATCATACCCATTGCGAGCAGTACCGACGAAACAACCATGTCAATAATCAGGAACGGAAGATAAATCGCAAATCCGATCTGGAAGGCGATGCGCAGTTCGCTGACGACATACGCGGGAAGCAGAACGGACATTGTGATTTCGGACGCGTTCGTCGGCGCGGCGTCGTTCGCCATCTGTGAGAAGAGCGCAAGGTCTTTTTCGCGAACTTGCTTCATCATGAATTCCTTAAATGGCTTGGCCGCCAATTCCCATGCCGCCTTCTGCTCAACTTCGCCGCGCAGATACGGCTGCAAAGCATTCGTATTCGCTTCGTTGATCGCGGGCGACATGATGTAGAAAGACAGAATCAGAGCAAGCCCGACCATCAATTGCGCGGGCGGCACTTGCGCCGCGCCCATCGCTTGGCGCAAGAAGTGAAAGACGACGATGATGCGGGTGAAGCTCGTCATCATCAGGACCAACGCGGGCGCAAGCGCCAGCATCGTCATCAAACCGACGATTTGCAGCGTCGTCACGGTTTTCGCCGGATCGGGGCTGCTGTCCATTTGAATTGAAACCGTCGGTAACGTTTGCGCCAGAAGAGCAGGCGCGAACATCAACACGGACAGAATAATGAAAGAGCGTTTCACTGCCCGCGGGTCCTCTTCAAAACGTCCGCAAACGAACTTCCGGATTTTGACGCCAGGGCATTCGCAACAAGTTTGCAATCTTCCTCGCCGTCAATTTCCATGAGCGGTGTCATAGTTTCTTTAGTCATTCCGACCAGCAAAAGTTTTGTGCCGACTTCAAGAACGACCACTTGGCGTCCGGGACCAAGCATGCGCGATCCCAGCATGCGCCAACCCTCCTGCTCTTTGCCCGTCGGCGAACCTGTCGGAAGGTATTTGCGATAGGCCCATGCCAGTACGAAAATCAATCCGATTACAAAGGCCAACGCGGCAAACGTTCTTAGGACGTCAACACCCATGTTTAGTTCTTGCTGCTCGCGAAACGCTCTTCGGGATTAATCAGGTCCGTGATACGAACCGCGAAGTTCTCTTCGATAACAACGACTTCGCCGCGTGCGAAGCGCTTGTTGTTGACGTATAGATCGACCGGTTCGCCGGAGAGTTTGTCCAGCTCAACGACCGATCCCGGCGACAGTTTTACGATGTCGCGAATCAGCATATGCGTGCGTCCGAGTTCGATTGAGATCGGAAGCTCGATATCCATAACTAAACTCATTTCCTTCTTGACCGAAGGATCGATCACGTCGGCACCTTGTTCGCCTTTGGCGCTCTTCTTCGGCTCCGTGCGCGGAGGGAAGAGAGCATCAATCAGCTCGTTGCTCGTGACTTTGACAATCGTAACATTCGGATTGGGTCCAAGACTCAATACGCTGACCGTCCACGAACCAACGAAGTCCGCGGGCGACATATCAATCAAAACCGCTTTGGCTTCTTCGGCCAACTGATGGGGGCCGCCTGCCTTTGCGACGTCGCCGAAGTAGCCGCTCACGGTTTCCTTAAACAAGTCGCGAATCGTTTCGAGGTGCTCTTCGGGGATGAACTCGGCGTTGCCTTCTCCCATGTTAACCAGATCGGCGATGGTTGCCGCCGCTTCCTTGGTCATGAAGAAGTGGGTTTTGCCGAGCGACATATCCACGGTCGAAATCGTGCACATGACGACTTCACCGGGCAGATATGCCTTGACTTCCTTGAAGTCAAAGGCAAACGGACCGTCGAGAACTACTTCGAGCTGACGTTCAATGAACGATCCAAGGCTCTTTCGGAACTGTTCCGAAAAGTGTCGTTCCGCTTTGACGCGCGAGTCTTCTGTTACGGCATTATGAAAGACTTCACTCATGGACGATTTCCTCCTGATCAGAGATTACTCGCGTGATGCGAATGGCTTGTTGATGTTTGGCGTTGCCCGGTTCGGCCCAAAACTTCACTTTCTTGTCAACCCAGACTTTCACGGGGTCGTCCGTCCTCTGGTCGAGCAGCAGGACGTCGCCGATCTTGAGGGACAAGTAGTCGTACATGTTGAGCATGGTCGAGCCCAGTTGTGCGCGGACGGGCAATTTGCTAAGCCGCACGCGTTCAACGAGCTCATTTTTTTCTTCGGGCCTAATCTGCTTCGTGCTCATGTTCGTCCAACCGGTCGTCAGGTTGGTCATCATGGGTTCGAGCACGAAATACGGGAAACAGAGATTCATGGGATACGTGAAATCGCGGACGACGATTTCGCAGGAAATCACGACGGCCGATTCGGACGCGGGCGCGATCTGAACGAACTGCGGATTTGCCTCGTAGGATTCGACGTAGAGCGACATCGGCTGAACCGATCGCCACGCGTCGGAAAGTGAAGCGAGTCCGGATTCAATGACACGGCGCAGGATCGTCTGCTCGATGATCGTCATTTCGCGCATGATTTCCTGACGCGAACCAAGTCCGCCCAGCAATCTGTCCACAACCAACAGTGAGAACTGCGGGGAGACTTCCAGAATGATGGAACCTTTCAATTGGTTCGAGGAAATGATGTACAAACATGACGGCACGGACAACGAAAGCATGTATTCCGAATACGCGGCTTGATCGATCGACAGCAAGTTGATGTCTACGAGCGTGCGGAGAGTTCCCGAAAGATAAGTGCCGAAGGCGCACGCGAAACTGTCGTGAATAGTACGAAGCGCGCGAAGCTGGTCTTTTGAAATGCGGTCCGGGTGTTTGAAGTCGTAGAGGTGTATCGGCTTCTCACCGGCTCCCGGAGCAGCTTCAATTGAATCGCCGGACGCAACGTTGCGGAGCAGCGAATCAATTTCTTCTTGTGTGAGGATTTTGCTCATGATTGCCTATTGCAGGACGTAGGTTGAGAAGACAACACCCGTGACGGGTTCTTCCTTGACCAAACCGTTAATCGTGGCAACCAACTCGGAGCGCAGTGAGTCACGGTATCCGATGCTGGCGAGCTGGTCCAGCGACTTGGAAGAAAGCAGTGTGATTGCCGCATCACGAATAATCGGCATTTGCGCCGCAACGGTTTCTTCGAGTTTGGGATCTTTGAGAGTCAGGCCGACGACCGTCGAGAGAAAGCGACGTCCACCGGTCCCGGCGGGGTTGACGATAATTTCGTCGAGCAATGCGATGCTGCCGCCCGCGGATTCTCCATGTCCGCCCTCTTCGCCGGCTTCTTCACCGTGTCCGCCTTCTTCTTCGGCGACTTGTTCGGTATCCGAATGTTGGTCCGGAAAGAAGATCGTCTTTTGGATGAAGTAAGCGGCGGCAGTTTGCGCGATGAGAATCCCGGCGATGATGAGATATTTCATCAACGGGGACTTTTTCTTCGGCTCCGCCTGCTCTTCGGCAGCTTCTGGTTGCTTGGGTTTTTCTTTTGCCATCTCTCACCTTTTTTGAGGCAATGATGTGGTAAGTCCATTGGGGTCGGACTAACCGGTGAAGACGGCGACGGTCAGTGGAAGAAAGAAAGGAACAGACAGTCAAGCGATGCGGATCGGTGCGGCGCGCCCGGGGGCGGGCGCGCCGCTATCCGCTTAGATTACCGCTTGAGCTGGGTGACTTCGTTCAAGAGTTGGTCGGCAACCGTGATGACACGGGATGCGGCCTGAAAACCTCTTTGAGCGATAATCATCTCCGTAAACTGCTCCGCCATATCCACCGTGCTCAGTTCGAGGTAGCCCGAGTAGATCTCGTTGACATTTCCCGTGTCAACTCCGATCAGCGGATCACCTGAATTAACCGTCGCACTGTAAATATTCTCACCGGCGAGCGTCAAACCGGACGGGTTTGCGAAGCGGGCCAAAGCAATCTGACCGAGCGTACGCGAAACGCCGTTGGAATAGCTGCCGATGATTTTGCCTGAATTGTCAACCGTAAAGTCGGACAGTACGCCCATGGCATGACCGTCCTGATGCAAAGCAATCGTGGTGGTGGGAGCCGAGAACTGCGTGATGCCGTCAAACGTACCGACCGTTCCGGCATCCAAATCGACGACCAGAGCTTGAGCCTGCGGCGGCGTGAAGGTCAAGGGTCCGCCGTCAAAACTCAGAAGCGAACCGTCGCCGTTGAAGCGCACCGTGCCGAAATTTCCACCTAATCGGTTGTTGATTTCGTCGACGGCACCGTCATCTACGACGGCTTCCCAGTTCCACGTATTTTCCTGCGCCGTGTCCTGCGTGAAGTTCACTTCAACTTTGTGGCGCTCGCCGCGACTGTCATAGACATAGATTGAAGTCGAATGCGAACCGGTCACACCAGTTTCAGTATTCACGAATGTCGGGACAAGCAACGCTGAAGCGTTCGTGCCTTCCAAATCTTCAAACTTAATCGAGATCGTGGTGTCGCTGTTGCCGGCGAGATTATCCTTCAAGACGAGCTTGCCGGTGGCATCGATGGTCAGTCGCGAACCGTTGTCCGATTCGGAATCGAAACCGAGCGACGAATTGAAATGATCGAGCATGTCGCCGATGGTCGTTCCGTCGTTGCCCGCACCGTAGGTGAAAGCCAAGTCAACAGTCGTACCGTCACGTTTCGTGGCCGTCAAACGAATGACGTCGCCGTCATCCAAATCAGCCGTCGTTTGAGCGATGCTGTTCAATTCGGTGTTGCGGGTCGCGGGAACACCATCCACGTTGAACGCGAACGACGCCGCATACGTTTGGTTCTTGGAAGAATTCGCGTCCAAGTTGCAGAAGTAGCTTATTTCAGTCGAAGCCCTAGCAGGGTCCTTTTCACCAAACGGGAGCTTAAGCGGTTCAACCGCGGAAGACGAAATCAACGTGCCGTCCTGATCGGCGAGCCGACCCAAGATGTGCATTCTGCCGCCAGCCGCCAACAGCGATCCGTCCGCGTCGATTTGGAAGTTGCCAGCTCGCGAGAAGAACTGACGCTCTCCGTCGCCCAGAACGAAGAAGCCGTCGCCCTGAATGGCGAGGTCGTTGCGGCTACCCGTGTTTTCGAAGTTTCCTTGTTCGAAGACGCGGTCAATCGAGTTGATGCGAGTACCCAGACCGACTTCGATGGCATTGCTGCCGCCCCGTCCGTCCAGCGGGCCTTCGGCGGGCTTCATCAACTGCGAGAAGCCTGTCGCAAACGAGACACGGCTGCTCTTGAAACCAATGGTGTTCACGTTGGCGAGGTTGTCGCCAATCACGTCCATCTTGGTTTGATGGGTCGACAGACCCGCCACGGCGCTGAAAAGTGATGTCATCATAATTGGTTTTCCCTTTTCCGGGCTTCAATCGATCCGCCCGTTTGGGGGCCTCCTGCAAGAGGACCGGCCCGATTATTGGTTTATGCGATTACTGCACTATCTATTTGAGTGAACACGTGAGAATTCGTCTGCGCCTGTTCGAGTGCGGTGACGACTGTCCGGTTACGGACACTCACGATGAAAGCAAGATTGTCAAGCAGCACTAAGGACGATTCAGATCCTTTGTCGGCCGCGGTGGTCACGCTCTTTTCGAGGCGAGCGACCTGCGGTTCGGTCAGACTGATTTGGCGGTGCTGCAAACGGTTCTGCGCATGTGCCGAAAACTTTACGGGTTGAGAATCCCGGACAGTCTGGTCGAGCAGTTGATCGAACCGATTGTCGGCAACTTTCGGCGCGACCGGCCGCGTGTTGCCGACGGAAGTCGGACTTCCGATCGGTTGGATTTGCTGCAAGCGAGTCAGCAGGCTATCGACGGAACTCATTTTGTCAGCCTTGATACGTTGCAGTTTGAGAATCAGATGACGACTCGCCTTCGGCGGCCATCACGGACATAATGTCGCCCAAGAGTAACTGTTGCCCGTTCACGGTCAGCGTAACTTGTCCGCCTTCGTAATTGATTGCGGTCACGATGCCTTCGACATAGGTCGTTGCAGACACGTCGGTTCCGTTCGCGTCCGAGGCAGACACAGCAAACGAATAGTCTCCGGCGGGTACGCGGTTGCCGGCATCGTCAAGTCCATCCCAATAGACAGCACCGTCTCCTGCTTCGCGCGCGTTGGCGTCGATCGTGCGAATGATGTTACCGTCCGAATCTTGAACTTGAACGGAAACGTCTGTAGCGGCGGATGCCAAAGAGAATCTCAAATCCGCACCGGTTCCGTCGACGCTGACTGTGTTATTTTGCGCGCGAACGGTTTTTCCAACCAACGCGGCGGCCAGATTGCCGTTGATCGATTGAGTCATCAACAAATTCATGTTGATGGATTCTTCGAGGGACGACTGAATGCCTTGCAGTTCCTGAACGGACGAGAACGACGCAAGCTGCGCGGCGTATTCGTGGCCTTGCAGCGGGTTCATCGGGTCTTGCGCTTTCAATTGCGCCATCAGCATTTGCAGGAAATCAATCTGGTCGAGCGTTTCCTGCCGCGAGCTGATTTGATCCGTGGATGGAATATTGAATGTGCTGGTGGTTGCTGCGACTTCCATCTTACGACTCCATTTCGAAGAGTTGCAGAAAAGCCTTTGTTGGCTCATGAGTCATGAGGTACTTGCACAAGGCATAAACGGTCTTGCTGACGTCTTTGCGCTTCTGACATTCCACACATGCGACTGTGTAGATGCGTTTGCCCGTGCGGGATTTTCCGGCCTCAACGGGTCGGAATTTCTTGCTGCCGCAGGCGCAGAGTGGCATATTTGGGGACATCGTGCTCATGGTTCAACTCCCATAAAGCAAAGCATAGGCCAACCGGCAGCTCCACCTCAAGGAATTGTCAATACTCACTTTAAGTATTCTAAAACCGATGCTTTTCGGAATCTGCGAGGCAACTTTAGCCTATGCAGTCCAAACGTGTTGGCCAGAATTGGTCGGGCGAGCGGCAGGCTGGAAAGAATCAGCCATTTCTATGGTCTGTCCGGTCAGGGACGACTCGGAACGCATTGACCGTGAAGTTTGGCTGTCTTGGGAGGATGTGTTGGAACCGGTCAAACCGGAATTCGGGTTGCCGTTGGAGCGCGGAGACAGATCAAGCTGCTCGACGGGATAGCCTTGGTCGCGCAGCCATTGAGTGAGATAGGGCTTCTGGTCTTCGAGCAGCGCCAGTGCTTTGTGATCGGCACCGATGCGGATTGAGATTTTCTCGGTTTCCCGCACGACGTCGATGTCCATCGTTCCCAATTCGCCGAGAGGTACAGACAGCCTCAGTTCGTTGGGTTCCACGAGTCGTTTGCGCGACATATCAAGGGCCTGCTGCAGCGCGGCTTTCAGAGATTCGTTCAGCGCGTGCTGCTGCATGCTCTGAGTGCGTGCGGACGAAGTATGCTGTATATTCTGCGGCGAACTCTCGACGATTGGTTTGAAACCTGCTTGCGAATGATCGCGCTCGGTATTTTGAGACGAAGCATCCCCACCATTTTGATTTGTGGACTGCGGACTTCTTTCCGCCTCATTTGCATTCACGGCTTGCACGGGCCGTTCGGCCTTGGGCTCTGGCTTCGCGGACGAACTTGAATCGTTGCGAACAGACTGCGCGAACGGCTGCGGTTGCGCAAACAGCGGAACTATCGTGCGTGAGTCAGGTGAGACATTCGGAGTCGCGATCTGCACCGCATCGCGGACGAGTGCAGGCGCAGGAGCGCGCAGATTATTCAGCGTATTCTTGGTAACATTGCGGGCCTCAGGGCTGGTGGACTCAAGCGGCGCCGTATTTTGTTTTGGCAAGTCAGCAGGCTTAGTCTCGGTCACAATGTTTTCACTTTTGCTGACGGTGTTCACATTCTTGGGCAGCGGCGCAAAAGAAACATTGTTTCTATTTTCGCCCTTTTGTGAATCAACGGAAACCTTCTGCATATCCATTCGCGGAGTTTCCGCATTCTCGCGGATATCCGTGTTCTTGGGAACAATGGTTTCCATTGCTTTCGCAGCACGCGAAGTGACCGGCAGCGGAGCTTGCTTGGTTTCGCTTGAATTTGCAGTGGCCGATATGACTGGTTCCGCATATTTTGTTGTGGGGCCAGATAACGGAGCTTTGTTCAACATTGAAGTTGGCGACGTGTTTCTGACTTCCCTTGCCGTGGGACTCACTTTTGCGCTGACGTCGCTTTTGTCATTCAAAAGAATTTCTGTTGCCTCTTCGGAACCCGCAAACATATGTTCCAAACTTGTGTGGTTCTCTTTTGGAGTAGCCGTCTTAACGGGTTTCAGGGAAGAAATGGAATGTAGGGCAGAGTTAGCGGAACTCTTTGAATTCACCACTGGCTCACTGGCCGCATTATTGACTGACTGCTTGCTTTCGGATGCGGGTGGGCTGTGCACCTCCGATTTCGCAGCAAGTTTTGCAGCAGCAGTTTCGGGAACGCGAATAGCTTCAATTGGCTTTTGCACGTGTGTGGAGACAACTTTGTATTGAGGAGCAGCCTTACCAATACCATACTCACTGCTCTCATGCGTGGTTTCAATACCTCGAGCGACTTCAGGTTCGGATAAGAGTTCCGGCGCATCGTTCGCAATAGGCATCTTTGGTACGGAGACTGCCGGCAACTCGCTCGTCTTCGTGGTTGGCGCAATTACTTCTTGATTATGCTTCGCACCATCCCTGTCTTTTGAGTCAAGCAACACGGTATGTGCAACACGGCTTTGTGAGTTCTGAGTGGCACGATTGTACCGAAGCGCATCAATTTTAGTGTCCGATTCCACTTCGTTGGAAACAACTGCATTGCCTGCATTCGCGGAAGTTTGTTGCGGAGCACGTGAGTCTTTGGGAACAAACTTGTAGCCCAGAACTTCCTTAGGCGACATCATCTCAGAAGACTCGTTTTGCTCGTTAGTCACGATTCGGACGACATCACCCTTCTTCTCGGTTGCATGTACGAGTGGTGCAGGTTCGACCAACGGTTGAGCAGGCAACTTCACCGGCGGTTGCCCGGCACGCGCGAAACTTCGTGCTTCGCGAGTATCATTTGTTACCTTGGGCTGCGAGTTTCCTTTCCGATCGATGGGTGCTGTTGTAGCAATTTGGTTGTCCGAGGATACTCGAGTCTCTTCTAAAACTGGCTTTTGAGTTTCGACCCTGCTTGCCTGAACACTCTGCTTAGTTTCCGTCTTGACCTCAGCAAGATGCTCCAGTACAACCTCACCTGTCTGGCTGTTCTGTTTTTCAGGTTGACTCAGCTTTTGATTCACGGACTTTGCCTGGGACTGTCGCGCGGGAACTTCCTTGCGGTCGCTCGCACGAACTGAGCTTGCACCAATCTCAGGTTTCGTAACAGGCCGCTCGTTAGGTTCCAGTTGAGAATCCGCTATATAAGTTCCGTCACTTTCCGGCGTCGTTGCACGGTTGGTGTAATGCTCAACAACTTCATCAACAATATTTCGATGGCTGGTTGGAGTCCACGGTCGTGCTTGGTGTGTTGCCGGCGCTTTGCCATCCTTGGTCGCAACAACTTTCTCAGGAGTCACAGGCGTTGTGAACGCACTTGTTCTGTCCCGAACGGGTTCGGTTGCAGTTGTTTTGGTGTTTTCGGATGCCGCGCTTTTCGGAGTGTCGCCCAATATCTTTGCGTGCGAATTGTTGAGCGTGTTTTGATCTTTTGGCCGAACCGTTGTTGGAGTGCTAAGAGTAAGGTCGCTGTTCGACCTCGCGGTCAAGTCCTTTGCTGTGCTGGGACGATTGGCGCTCGGCACGATCCGCGCGGTTACGCCTTCTGATTTGGCATCGACTTCCGGCAAGACTTGCTCTTTGGACTTCGCCACGTTTACAAAGGTCTCTTTCACAAGGGCATTCTTTGGAAGTGCTTGTGATCGACTTACCTTGTGAGCCACTACTTCAGTACTGTGAACATTGTCTCTCTGTTGCTGCGGCGTCGCTTGGCGGCGAATGTCTTCGCTCCCGTTTTCTGCAACTCTTGGCAGGACCACTTCATGTTCAGAGCTACGGGGTGAAGTCTGCGCCCGCATAGTCTGTTGCGTCGTGACCTCGTTCCGGGTTGCCCGACTACTGGTAGAGTGAACATATCCTCGAGTCACAGTCGGAACTGAGCGGTCGACACGTGTTGCCGGAGCTTTTTCACCAACGTGTTTGCTCTTTGGCAAAACGTTCTCAGCATTGAGTTCAGTTATGCCATGCGGTACACTCTCTTGCACCGTTTTCAGTTGCGGCGTTTGTTGTTCGCTTGGAACCTGTCTTGCAACCTTCGGGGATGCGGACTTCTGTATTGAATCGCCTATTGAGTACGTGCTTTGCCGCGAACTTTGAAATGTCGGACGGGTTGGAGGGAGTTTGTCCTCAACCACGCTCGGATCAGCTTTCTCTGTGCTTGTGAGTATAGAAGCCTTTTCGTTCGCAAGGTCGCCAGTGTGCGCGGGCTTTGAGGTGTTAGTTGGAACACGAGCAGACGAAACGTTTGGTCTCTGCGAGGGAGACTGTTGTTCCGGTTCTTCTTTCGGAGCATTCAACTCGGTCGTCTCATGATGCTCCGGAAGTTTGCTCTTCGGATTTGCCGTTATAAGTGGCTGATGCTTAGACGCTGCTCGCAGCGGAGGTGCTCCCTGCTGCGTTACGTCCTTCTTTTCAAGAGCATTTTGTACTAGTGATGACTTTGCTGCCTGCACAGTGTTCGTCGTGGCCTTTGGTGCATTGCCCATCACTGGCTGAATGTCGGCAACTGACTCCTCTAGTCCAGCTTGATCCGCTGGCGGCAGAGTCGAGAGAATCGCAGGCGCGGCGACTTGACGCGTCTCTGTTCCCGTGATTCGACTCTTTCGGACAGAAACCGGCTCTTTCTTTGGCTCGGACCCCGTGTCCGTTTTCGGGGATTCCTTTTTGTCAGACTTTAACTTGTCTTGCAAGTCCGTATCGGGCTTACTATAGCGTTTCGCAAAAGAAACCGCCGGTTTGGAAACCGGCGGCTTGTTCGAATTCTCTGTCAGAATGGATTTTTTTGAAGGTGGTGCCTTGGACAATTCGCTCGACAAGAGCGACACAAACTCAGAGCCACCTTTCTTGGAGCTCTGAGTCGCGTTCCCGACTGGGAGATTCGCTTTGAACAGCTTGTCGAGTTTTAGATTCATGACGGGTTTTTTGTACCGGACAGTTCTGCCATCTTTGTGGCCACCGACGCCGCAACCGGCACTGGCAAGGAAGCCATCATCTTTGCGCCGCTGCGGCTCTTCATTCGCATCACAAGTTCCACAATGGTATTGGTTGGAAGCCGTTCGGCAATCACCGCGGCTTCGGCAGGTTTCATGCCTTCCAGCACTTTTGCGAGTTTCGCAATCTCCGCAGTTGATTTCGGAGTGTCTTCCAACGCGACCTCCTGATCAAGCACGTTCGGCTCGGAGTCTTGCGGCTGCTCGATTTGAGCTGTTTCCTGCTCGGTATCCATGCCGGTCTGCTCCCCTGAGTCTTCAGCATGCACATCGCCAGAGTGATCTTCGGAGTGGTCGTCGTGCGACTCTTCAGCTAAATCTTGCTGAACCTGTTCTTCATCAGGAGCGTGATCAAATTCCGCGTCCTCATGTATCTCAGGCACGGCTTCTTCGTGAGTCAACGTCGAATCGGCGCCAGCTTCTTCATCATGCGCGACCGGTTCAGGTTGTGTGAACATGAGCAGAAAGTACATGGCCACGTTGATAACGACGAACGTGCCGACATATAAGCCAATTTTGGGTAGCAGTTTCTTCATTTGTGGATCGTGTTAGACTTTCGCGGGTTATCGTCCGCGATTTTCTGCTCTAAACTTATCAGTTCCTTCTGCCATTCTTCGCGCTTCTTGTCCCCGAGTTTGTCGAGACCCAGTGATTTTTGGCGCGCTTCCATGAATTTTAATCGTGCGGCATGCTCGTGCTGCTTATATTCCTTTACAACTCCGGACTGATAGCCGACGATGCGATCGATTCTCTCCAAGTACTTCCAGTCCGTTTGGCGGTCGGCAACGCGGAATTCCTTTTTGAACGTGGCTTCCATTGTGACACATTGGACGTCTCGTTCGTTCGTGAACATCGTCAGTTTTTCCTGCTGTGCCTTGAGCGCCCGCTCCGCCCTCTTTTGTTCGGACAGTCTGAGCGTTTCTTGAATTTTGCGAACCCGCCGCACTCGTTCGAGACTAAAACGGAATTTCTTCACCTATGACACCAGCTCCGCCAAACCGGAGAGCGACTCTTCAAATGAGGACGACTCGTTCATGTCCTGTCGCAGGTAATTGTGAATCGCCGGCAGTTTTTCAATTGCCTGATCCAACAGCGGCATGGCGCCGCGAACGTACGCGCCGATGGAAATCAGGTCTTCGCCTTCCTGATAGGCCGACAGCCATTCTTTGATTTTGGTTACCGCGGCCATATGTTCCCGGGACGTAACCTGCGGCATCACGCGACTGATGCTGTTCAAGACATCAATGGCGGGGAAATGGCCTTTGGCGGCAATCTTTCTTGAAAGCGCGACGTGTCCATCGAGAATACTTCTCATGGTATCGGCGACAGGCTCCATCATATCGTCGCCATCGACCAGTACCGTGTAAATGGCAGTGATAGAACCTTTCTCCGAGTTTCCAGTACGCTCCAACAACTTTGGAAGCGCCGCAAAAACCGAAGGAGGATAACCGCGCGTCGCAACCGGTTCATTGAGTGACAGCCCGACTTCGCGCATGGCGTGACAGACTCGCGTAATGCTGTCCATCATCAACAACACACGCAAACCTTGATCGCGATAGTACTCTGCAATGGCCGTCGCGGCGAGTGCGCCCTTTATTCGCAGCAATGGCCAGCGATCCGATGTTTCACACACGACTACGGAACGCGCCAACCCTTCCGGTCCAAGCGCGTCTTCAATAAAGTCTCTGACCTCACGGCCGCGCTCGCCGACAAGACCTGTGACAATGACGTCGGCGTTTGTGTTGCGTGCCATCATTCCGAGCAAAACACTCTTCCCTACTCCACTGCCGGCAAAAATCCCGACACGTTGTCCTTCTCCGAACGTCAATAGGCCGTCAATCGCGCGCACGCCCATTTGCAACGGAGACTTGACGCGCGGCCTTGTCAACGGATTGGGACTTTCGTTGTTAAGCGGCCGATAGGCGTCGGCAATGATATCACCCTTGCCGTCGATGGGTTCACCCAAACTATTTATTACTCTACCGAGCAGCTTTTTGCCGACCGGAACAAGCTGTTTGCGGCCAAGATCGACCACCTCATCTCCGGGACAAACGCCTGCCAAATCTTCGAGCGCCATGAGCAAAGTCGTGGAGCCGTCGAATCCGACAACTTCCGCCAAACGGTCACCTTGCTCCGTGACGATCTTGCACAAGTGTCCTACGGCGGCACGCGGTCCCTTCGATTCGAGGACGAGGCCGCGAACGCAATTGACGCGACCGACAGCGCGAACCGGAGTGGCTACGTTCAAAACGTCTCGTGCTTGTGCAATGAGGTCATTCACTCGTTCTTACCCAGAGAAATCTCAAGCTGTTGTTTTAGAGTTTCAAGCTGCGTGCTGAGTTTTGCATCCAGCGAACCGATATCTGAGTCGATCAGGCAATCGCCGCGCATCAAACTGTCATCGGGACGCAGCGTCAAGGAAGCTGACGAGGCAAGTTGTTGGGCAACTTCCTGTGCGCGCTCCTGCAATATTGCGAGGTCCTTGGGGTGAACTCGGACGGTCACTTGATTTGCTTCGCCTAATGAACGGAAAGCGTTCTTGACGATTTCCGCAAGCAACTCGGGTTTCACGCTAAGTTCGGCATTCAGGATTCGCTCGGCCATTTGCGTCGCGAGCGCGATCAACTGTGATTCAAGCCGTGCGGCCAAATCGGCACGCTCGGCAGCGAGCATGGTAGCATAGTTTTGCATCAGCTCCAAAGCCGGCGCAAGCTCTTGCTGAGCGCTTTCCCGGCCGATCGCTTTGCCCTGCTCGATACCATCGAGACGGGCGCGCTCAATTTCCGCCGCATGTTTACGTTTTTCCGAGATAGGAATACGCAGCGCGATATTCGAGTCAGCAAGCGACGACTTCATGGACCGCGCGGGGTCCTGCACGATCTCTCGGAAGTAGTTCACGGGGCGGTCGGCGAAGTTTTCGAACTGCGCGGGGCGCACATGTGAATCATCAGATAGTTTTAAGATTCTTCCCATGAATTACTCCACCATCACGTCGCCTTTGGAACTGCTCACGACAACAATCTGACCTTGCTCTTCGAGCTTGCGAATGGAGTCGACGATCTGCTGCTGCGCGACTTCGACTTCCTTCAGACGAACAGGTCCCATGTATTCGATTTCTTCTTGGATTGTCTCGGACGCACGCTCGGACATATTGGCGAGCACGCGGGCCTTGACTTCCGGATTGACGTGCTTAAGAGCCAGCGCAAGGTCTTTGTTGTCGACTTCCTTGAGGACCTTCTGAATCGAGCGGTCGTCAAGCTGCACGATATCTTCAAATACAAACATCAGGTTCTTGATCTCGGTGGCAAGCTCGGGTGCGCGCTCGTTGATTTTCGAAAGAATTGCGCGTTCGCCGGAGGTGCCGACCAAGTTGAGAATTTCCGCAGCGGCCTTTACGCCGCCGAGCTTGCTGGAGCTTTGATTGAAATCGACGCGCGATTCGAGCACGGATTCGACGGCCGAAATCGTTTCGGGCGCGACGCGCTCCATATTCGCGTACCGCATCATCACCTCGGCTTGAAGGTCGGGCGCCAGGTCTGCGAGAATTTGCGCGCTTTGCTGCGGCTGCAACTGGCTCAAGACGAACGCAATAGTCTGCGGATGCTCCTTTTGCATAAAGGCAAGCAGTTGGTTCGGATCGACGTTCTTCAGAACATTGAATCCTTTGACGCGGATCATGCGTTCGATACGGCGGATGATTTCAAGAGCTTTTTCCGGTCCGAGAGACTTATTCAACACTTCTTCCGCATAGGAGATACCGCCGATGGCGACGAACTCCTGCGCGGTCATCATGTGGTAAAATTCCTCGATCACCGAGTTGGCCATCGCTGAATCCACGTTTCGAAGACGCAGCATTTCCTTCGTTATCTCTTCGATTTCGTCTTGCTGCATTCTCTTGTAGAACTCCGCAGAAGCATCCGGACCGATGGAGATCATCAGCACTGCCGCTTTCTGCAAGTTTGACAATTTCGCGGGAGTGTTTTTACTAGTTTGCGCCATCAGCCACCCAGCTTCTTAGAATTTGCGTCGCGTTGTCGGGCTTGTTCATGACAAACTGCACGGTTCGGTTGAGCATCTCTTGTGCGCGAAGAGCTTCAACGGACGGTCCCTCTTCATCCAATTCGATAGTCTGCGGCTGCTCCTTCGACTTGAAGACGACCTTCGGCCCGTCATTTCCCATCACAGCACCGCTTCTTCCGACGGCGCTCATGGAGCCTCCGCTCACAGTGCTATGATCGGAGCTGCCTTGCTGTAGTTGCCCGGACGCGTGACCACCAGCCAGTTGACCGGTGGATGCACCTGCTCCGATTGCCCCGCCCTGTTCGCCCGCGCCAACCATGGCCATCTGCATACCTTGCGGCAAAGCAGGCAACTTGGCGCTCATCTTGTTCATCATCGAGCGGACTGCGAAGAACGCGAGGATGAGGACAACCAACAGAATAATCTTGTCCGCAAATTTCTGCAACAGCGAAAGCCAGTTCGTCGGTAATTCAGGCGCTGTATTTATGGCCTCAGGACTTTCGTTGAACTGAAACGACATCACGGTCAATTCGTCGTTGCGGTTCGGATCGATGCCCAGCGCACTGGATACCATGGCGCGGAACTTTTCAAGTTCTTGCGGAGTGCGCTCAACATAGGTTTGAGTGACATTGCCAAGCGAGTCCGTGCTTGTCTCGTAGTTTCCGTCGATGAGCACGGAGGCCCAAATGCGCTCGATATTGCCGACTTCGGGCACGACTTTTTCTACGGTGCGCGGGACTTGATAGTTGGTAACGAGCTTTTCCGACGTTCCGGCAGTCGCGTCTTCGCTTGTTTGCGATTCTTCGGACAAGGTCGCGACTCGTTCCGGGTCGTAATTTTCGGACGTGCGCTCGATGCGGTTCCAGTTGAGTTTCGCTGTTACTTCAACACGTGCGCGGCCGGGGCCGACGACGTCCATCAAGAGCCCTTCCGCTTTGTCTTCAAGCTCTTTTTCGATCATCGTCTGCATTTCAAGCTGCGTGGACGACAATCCGGCAAGTTCGTCGCGCGGGCCGTTGGTCAGCGGATTTCCCTCCGAGTCGAGAATCGTGACGTGTTCAGGCTCCAATCCTTCGACGGCGTAGGACGTCAAAGCGGCTAAGGCGGCGACTTGTTTTTTACTTAGAGAAAAACCCTGTTTGAGAGTTAAGACGACCGAAGCTGTCGCAGGTTTTTTGTCTTCCTTAAAGAGGCGCTGCTCCGGAATCACAAGATGCACGCGCGCGCCTTCAACGCCTTCGATAGACGTCATGGTGCGTGCAAGTTCTCCTTCGATCGCGCGGCGCTGATTCAATTTTTGAAGCTGGTCCGTCAAACCTAATTGCGGTTTGTCAAAAATCTCGTAGCCCAGCTCGCCGGAATGCGGGATTCCCTTTTCCGCGAATGTCAGGCGCAGCGAGTTGACGTATTGCTGCGGCACTTTGATCGTACCGTCGCTGGTCACTTCAAATTCGATCTTTTCATCGCGCAGTTGGTCCGCGACTGCCGCGGCATCTTTGGATTCGAGACCGTTGTACAGAGTGGCCAGCACAGGCCGAGTGGAATAGGAAATCGCAGCGGCGGAAATCGCGATCACCAGTCCGCCGCCGATAATCATCAGCGCGCGTTGGTTGACGGTTAACCGTTGCCAGAGTTCCTTAAGTGTATCGAGTGGATTGCCCATTTATCCGAAGTGCTTGGAGTGTCAGATTGTTTAGACCGGCGTGCGCATCAGTTCCTGATAACCTTCGAGCGCTTTCTTGCGAATTTCCAGCAGCAACGAAAGCGAGATGGATGCTTCTTCGACGGCGGCCATGACTTCGTGCACGTCTTGAATTTGTCCTGTGGCAAACTGATTGGTCTTGTCGATCGCCTCGAGCTGCGTTTTGTTCACATTGCCGACGAAGTTCGACAGAGTATCGCCGAAAGATTCGCCGTCCGCGACCTTTGGGGTCGGCTGCACGCCGTTCGCAATCGGCGGAATCGGTTTGATGTTGTCAATGCCGTAGATCATGGATTATGCCCTCAAGTCGAGATTTTTGCCGAGTTCTTCGACGGGCCGAAAGGTTTCAAATTCCGCGTGTTTTTGTGCAATCAGTTCCCGCAGTTTCGCTTCCGCGGAATTGCGTTCGCCGTGGGCGTCATGCTGAATCGTGTTGACGCGCTGCTGCGGCAGAATAGGCGGGGTATATCCGGTGCCGATTTTCATCTTAGAGTTCCAGAGCTTTCTTCATCATCGCCTTGGTCGCGTTAAACGCCGTAACGTTGGCCTCAAAGGCTCGCGACGCGCTGATGAGATCCGTCATTTCCTGCACGAGGTCGACATTCGGCATTTGCACCATGCCGTTTTCGTCGGCGTCCGGGTGGTCGGGATCGTATACTTCTCGGAAGGGCGATTGATCCGCTTCAATCGTAGCCTTCACACCCTGCATTGGGGACAGAATCTTGTCTTCGTCGCGCCCAAACATGTGGTTCGTGTCGGTGCGAGCGAGCTTCTGGTTGGTGCTCTGTGAAAGGGCCGTTTCAAACCGCTGGTCTTCCGAAAGCACGGTGGCTTTGCGGCGGTAGGGCCCGCCGTCTTCCGTGCGGGTAGTTTCGATGTTTGCGATGTTTTCGGCGATGGCGTTCATGCGCTTCCGCTGGGCGGTCATACCCGACGTACTGGTGTTCATGCCGGAAAACAGGGGATGGATTTCCATCAAGCGATCCTTTAACTTTTTTGCCACCAGAACGATAAGCAGTTATCGTGCCGACCCGTCAAAAACTTTAATTTGGGCTTTAACTTT
Organism: Calditrichota bacterium; assembly: GCA_020637445.1. Taxonomy (NCBI): domain Bacteria; kingdom Pseudomonadati; phylum Calditrichota; species Calditrichota bacterium. Next base: position 1,641,851 of record JACJVZ010000001.1, read on the forward strand.
CATTTTAAGTATTTGTTAATATATATTTTAATATTACAACAGACCTGAAAGGCGGCAGACTTTTCACATGGGCATATCTCTCGTCCGGCATCAATTTCCCACAGGTGGAGCTTTAGGTTGCCTATGCAGATGTTATAGGATGGAGCAAACGATGTGACAAGTCGGATGTCTGGTTTGCCTTTTAGGCGCGAATTGGTTACCGTATTTTGATAATTTATTGGGAGCAAGCCACCCAAAACTGGCGGCCACCTTTATGTATAGTATTTTTGAGTCTCTTCGGAAATGGATAGTTCTCGCAATGCTGGCAGTCGCATGGCTGGCATTTTCGGGCTGCTCGGAAGCTCAAGATGGCGAGTATCAAGGTTATGTGGAAGGCGACTACGTGGACGTCGCGTCATCACAAGCGGGACGTCTGGATTCCGTTGCCGTCACGCGCGGCGACACGGTTGCCGAAGGAGCCGCGCTTTACTACTTGGAAGCGACCATTGAGTCTGAAGGACTCAAACAAGCTCAGGAGCAATTAGCAACGGCGCAAGCTCAGCTCAGCGATATGCAGCAAGGGCGTCGCCCCGCCGAGATCAATGTGATCAAAGCACAGCTTGAGCAAGCTATTGCCAACCGCAAGAGCATCCAATCGAGATTGAGCCGCGAGGAGAAGATTTACGGTGAGGGGAGTTTGTCGCCGGAAGGGATGGACGAGCTTCGCGCACAGGCCGACATGGCCGAAGCGAAAGTCACGGAAATGGAGAACCAGCTTAAAGTAGCAAGCCTGCCTGCACGGACGGATCAACTGAAGGCGCAGGAGGGAATTGCGGCATCGGCGGAAGCCGCGGTATTGCAAGCGAAGTGGAAGCTCGATCAGAAGGCCGTGCATGCGACGGACGGCGGCCTCGTGGTGGACGTGCTCTATCAGGTGGGTGAGTGGATTCCCGCCGGGTATCCGGCCGTGAGACTCTTGCCGGAAGAGAACCGCAAGATTCGATTTTTTGTACCGGAGAGTCAATTGTCTATGGTAAAGACCGGACAAGAAGTAGTCGTACATGCCGACGGCTGGACAAGTGGCGTACCGGCCACAGTCAGCTTTGTCTCGACCACGGCCGAATATACGCCTCCGATTATCTACAGCAACGAAACGAGATCGAAGCTCGTTTATATGATTGAAGCGCGCCCCGTGGATATGGCCGCGCATCTGAACGTCGGCCAACCCGTGACCGTGCGCTTCAAATGAACCACGAGCTGGCCATCGACGTCCAAAAACTGACCAAATCGTTTGGCCACAAACGAGTCGTGAATGAAGTCTCCCTGCAAGTTCAGCGCGGGGAGATTTTTGGTTTTCTGGGACCCAATGGCAGCGGCAAGACGACGACCATTCGTATGATGTGCGGACTGTTGAAACCGGACTCCGGCAGCGGAACATGTTTGGGTTTCGACATCCGTAAGCAAAGCGACGAAATCAAACGCCGCGTCGGTTACATGACGCAAAAGTTTTCCTATTGGGAAGATTTGACGATCCGCGAGAATCTCGAATTTGTCGCGCGCATGTACGACATGCCCGACAAGCAGGATGCCGTCAACGGAGCGTTACGCGACTTGGGGTTAACGGACAGGCAGCATCAGTTGGTCGGCGCGCTGTCCGGCGGATGGAAACAGCGCCTTGCGCTGGCCGCTTGCCTTTTGCATCAGCCGCAACTGCTGCTGCTCGATGAGCCGACAGCCGGAGTAGATCCTTCGGCACGCCGCGATTTTTGGGAAGAGCTGCATTTGCTTGCGCTCAAGGGGATTTCCGTGCTCGTGAGCACACACTACATGGACGAAGCCGAGCGCTGCCACAAGTTGGCCTATATTTTTAACGGCAACATGCTCGCGCAGGGAACGTCGGATGAAGTGGTTGCATCGCAGAAGCTCTCGACGTGGCTTGTGCACGGTGAAGATTTGGCGATTCTTTCGGAGAAATTGCAGAAGACGGACGGAGTATCGCAGACGGTGTTATTTGGGAGCACGCTGCATGTTAGCGGACTGAACAGCACCGCACTTGAAGCGGAATTGCGACAGGCCGTGGCGGGAACAACATGGAAAATCGAACCGATTGAGACGGGACTCGAAGACGTGTTCATTCATCTGATGAAGAGCGCGAATAACCACAACGGAGTCAAAGCATGATCGGATTCAGCCGCGCCGGGTTCTCCCGCTGGTGGAGCATGGTGGTCAAGGAGTTTCTGCAGATCAAGCGGGACCGCTTGACGTTCGGGATGATCGTGATGATTCCGCTCGCGCAGTTGACGCTCTTCGGCTATGCCATAAACAGCGATCCGAAGCATATGCCGACGGGGCTGCTGGTGCAAGACCACAGCGACATTACGCGGACGATTCTTTCGACTCTCAAGCATTCGGAATATTTTGATATCATCGGCACGTTTCAGGATGAGGCCTCTGCGCAGGCCGCGTTGGCAAAGGGAGAGGTGCAATTCGTCATCAACATTCCGGTGAATTTCACGCGTGACGTCTTGCGCGGCGACCGGCCCGCGATTTTGGTTGAAGCTGACGCCACCGATCCGAGCGCCACGAGTATTGCCTTGGCTGCAGTCGCTTCGGTAACTGAGTATGTCGCACGCAAGGACTTGAAAGGTCCGCTGACCAGACTGGCCGGGAGTCCCGCTCCGTTCGAGGCGCGTGTGCATCGTCAATACAATCCGGAAGGCAACACTCACTACAATATCGTTCCGGGATTGATGGGTGTGATTTTGACGATGATGATGATCCTGATGACGGGGCTGGCCATGACTCGCGAGCGCGAACGCGGGACGATGGAGAATCTTTTGGCCATGCCTGTCAAGCCGCTTGAAGTCATGGCGGGCAAGATTCTGCCGTATATTTTCATCGGCGTCCTGCAATCCACGATAATTTTGCTTGGAGCTTTATTCCTATTTCATGTTCCGTTTTTTGGAAGTCTGTTTACACTCTATGTCTCCATACTCTTGTTTGTGGCTGTCAATCTCATGGTCGGAATAACGCTGTCATCAATCGCGAAGAACCAGCTTCAGGCCATGCAGATGACGATGTTTTATTTTCTTCCCAACATTCTTCTCTCCGGGTTCATGTTTCCGTTTCGCGGAATGCCCGAATGGGCTCAAGTGATAGGAAACGCCCTTCCCCTAACCTACTTCCTCCGATTGGTGCGCGGCATTTTTCTAAAAGGCAGCACACTCCCTACTCTCTGGCCGGACATTTGGCCGCTCATTCTGTTTGCCTTCCTCCTAATGACCATCGCGGTGACGTTTTACCGCCGCACGCTCGACTAAGTTATCCGCTCAGTTGATTCAGGGTCAACCTAATTTATTCCCTTGTCCGTTTATTGATTGAAGTCAGTCCATTATCTGGAGCGATCATTTTCTAACAGAACTACTTTTTGCTTGCGAATTAGACATAAATGCTCTTATTCTAATATTGGTGTCGAGAATCATTGAGGAACAGACCAATTCGTGAAGGGCAGCAGGCATGAATGTCACTAAGAGATTGTTTATAAAATGGTTTGTTGCCCACTTTCTGGTTCTTCTGGTTGTTAGTGGTCAAGCTCTCGCGATTCAACAAGACCCAGAAAACCCCTTGGAAACGCCTCCAACTCACTGGGACGAGCAGAGAGCATGGGAGGTCACGGGCAACGTAGTCACGGACATGCGAAACGGAGCAGTTCAGACAGTAAGTGGCCTTCGCGAGGGCCCGTATTCTGTAAAACTGGAAGACGCTGCCTGGGATTTTCTAAAGGCTCACTCGGATTGGCTTCGGTTCGAGCCGAAAGAATCGAACCTGCAAATAGCCCGAACTGCTGAATCGCCGGGTGGTTTTCACGTTACGTTCGAGCGTGTTATCCATGGCGTACGAGTTTATCCCGGCAATGTCGTCATATCGTTTGATCGGGACATGTACGCGCGTTTCTTTTTCTCGAGTATTTATGTCTTCGACGACAGAGTCTCGACGACTCCAGCGATATCAAAGGACATGGCGATTCAGGTTACGAACGCGTATTTGGAACCACTTACAGAGCCCGTTTTTGGTCCGGAGGCAAGTTTGGTCATATGGGCTGGAGACAATCGAGACTTTTCGCTTTGTTGGAGGGTGATCGTTAATTACGCCGAGAAGTCTTATGCCCGCGGAGACTGGGAAATTATGGTGGATGCGAGTAGTGGTCAGGTCAGACGAGCGAAAAATACGGCGGAGGGAGACGCCACTGGTTACGTGTTCGATCCCAATCCCATCGTAACGTCGGGAATGCCGTACGGATCGCCGGGACTTTCGGACAACGACGACGCAAACAGTACGGAGTTGTCCAACGAGCGAATTTCACGTACACTGCCTGACGTCAGCTTCTTTATTGCCTACCCCGGATTCGAGTGGTACGAGTTGAGCGGAGACTTTTGCAGAATAGTCGATATCGAATCTCCCAATTATTCTCCGCCTTATCCCAGCAACGATATTTTCAATTACTCGCGCGATCAATATGATTTTGAAGCGGTAATGTGCTATTACCATATCGAGAACTCGCACTACTGGTTGGATTCACTTGGTTTCGGAAGCATTCTGAACTTTCCTATTGAAGTAGATCCTCACGCCGAAGACTTTGCGTGTAACGCGCATCACCACAACAACGGGGACTATCTGACATTCGGCGATGGAACTGACGAAGTCGATGCCGCGGAAGATGCAGATATTATCTTACACGAATATGGACATGGCATCAATCATTCGATCACTCCAGACTGGGGCGGCGGCGAGGAGGGCGCGTTGGGTGAAGGTTGGGGCGACTACTGGGCGAATTCATACAGCCGTTCGGTCTCATCCTATGGTGGTGACCTAGTCGGAAACTGGGGCCTTCAAACTTGCTTTGGAGGCCGGTCAATGGTAGCTAATAAGCACTACCCTGAAGACGTCGCGGGTGAATCACATGCAGATGGCCAGATTTGGAGTCAGGCGCTTCACGATGGAGAATCGGACATCGGTCGAACGAGTATGAATAGCGACGTTTTGCAGAGCTATTATTACTACGGCAGCGGCGCGTCAATGCTCACCGCCGCATTGGCCTTGATTGACGCCGATCAAGCGCTATATGGGGGTGTGCATCTGGGACCGATTTCGGCTTCGCTGCTTGCGCGAGGTCTTCTGGATCTTCCGGACAATGATGTTTGCCGGGGCTTCACGATTACTTCGCTCCCGTTTGACACCGTTGGAACAACGGTGGGCGCTTCAAATGATTATGATCATACTTGCGCATCGCCGAATTCGCCTGATGTTGTGTACACGTTGGCCCCGTTGACGTGTCCCACTCAAGTCGTTGTCAGCCTCTGTGGGTCTTCGTTTGATACGGCAGTCGAGATTCGAACGGACGGCTCATGTCCGGGTTCCACGGTGGTCGGGTGCAACAACGATTTTGCCGGCTGCAGTCCGCAGAGCCGAGCTGCATTTGCTGCCGAACCGAACATCCCGTACTACATACTTATTTACGGCACCGGTACGAACGCCGGGAATTATGTTTTGTCGGTTGACGGAACTCCGGGGGTTCCTGTACCTTCAAATGACCATTGCGCCAATGCAACGGTTATTCCGTCATTTCCTTATACGGATTCCGGCAACACCTGTGCGGCAACAAGTGATTTCGACAAGTGCGTGGGACAGAATTCGCCGGATGTCTTTTATCGTTACGCATCGCCCGACTGTCAGCATATCACCGTTTCGCTTTGCGGATCGGACTACGATACCGCAATCGAGATTCGCACAGGCGGGCCGTGCCCAGGCAACACGCTTGTTGCCTGCAACGATAATTTCTGCGGTTTGCAGAGCCAAGCAGCCTTTGACGCTGCGGCGAATCAAACGTACTTCATCGTGGTTCACGGATATGTGACGGGAAGCCGCGGCGCGTATACGCTCAATGTGGTGACCGGCGGTGCGTTCGTTCCCCCCAATGACACTTGCCCCGGGAAAACGATTGTGTCACTTCCCTACTCGGACAACGGCAATACCTCATGTGCTGAGAACGACTACCCAAACTGTGCCGGAGTTTTGTCTCCAGACGTTGTTTACAATTACACTCCTCAGGCGTGCGGGACTGTTACAGCGTCACTTTGTGGTTCGGAGTATGATACAGGGATCGAAATTCGTGCAGGCGGTCCTTGTCCGGGAAATATCCAAATTGCCTGCAACGATAACTCTTGCGACTTTCAGAGTGAGGCAAGTTTTTTTGCCGAATCAGGCGTCCGCTATTACTTCATCGTACACGGGCACGCAAATTCAGCCGGACCTTTTACGTTAAACGTAACAGGAACGATTGGCGGTGTTCGCTCGAACGATCACTGCCCGGGCGCAACGGCCATCACGCAATTGCCGTATACAGACGTAGGCAGCACGCGTTGCGCGCACAACGACCGCCCGAATTGCGTAGGTGTCGACAGCAAGGATTTGTTCTATTCGCTCAATTTGGAAGCCTGCGAAGTAGTGACCGTGTCACTTTGCGGATCGGACTTCGACACGGGACTGGAAATTCGCACAGGCGGTTCCAGTTGTCCCGGTACGACTTTAGTTGCATGCAACGACAACTTCTGTGATTTGCAGAGCCGAGCAACATTTACTGCTCTCGCAGGCATTGATTACTGGTTCGTTGTTCACGGTCAAAACATGGAGGCCGGGCCGTTCGTATTGAACGTAACGGGAACTGCTTGCGCTCCGGAATCGCTGGTTGTAACGCGCGTGAACAATGACATTAATCTGCGCTGGGCACCGGTTGGACCGCAAGGCTCCGTTATTTACTCGGTGTACAGATCCGCCAATTCAAGCATACTGCCCGTGCCCGCAAATCTGATTGGCACAACAACAAATGGTTTCTATTCCGATGCAGACGCCATGTTGAATCCCGGGCTTCGATACTATTATGTCGTTACAGCATCAACAGAGCCACTTCAAATGAATGCTCGCAAAGACGCGCCTGCTGCGACTCAGAGTTCAAACAGCTTGAGGGTGTTACCCACTGCTAAATCCGATTTCTGAAAAGTCACGAATTCGGCAGCAGCCGGGGTTCGGGAATCTGACCAAAGAACTTCTTTTCCATATTTTCTGAAATAACGAGACTCGGAATAGACCGTGAAGTTTTTGAGTGAAGCAAAGGGCCGCTAATAAGCGGCCCTTTGCTTTTGGCTGTCCCGAGAAATTCACTCCCAAAACTCACTTGCCGGACTTCCTGTTTGCCTTCCTCCTGTTGACCATCGAGGTGACGTTTTGCCCCCGCACGCTCGACTAAGCCACCTGCTTCCTTTTCTATTATTCAATTGAATTGTTTGCTATGCTGGGTAGACCTGCTTGTGTTGGAGCGGGTCTTTTGTGTTTTTTTCTGAATTAGTTGAAAAGGCTTGCAAATCCAAATAAAAGATTCAAATATACTACATAGTCCGCTAATTGGTTGTAAAGTATGGAGAATCAAGCGAGGATTTCAGTATGGATTTGTCTAAGAGACTGTTAAGAAAAGCAATTGTGGCTGTCGCTATGGCAGCCATCGCGCTGGCCAACTTGGCCTTTGCCGTCCATGTCTATGAGGTCAACCCTCTTGAGACACCGCCGACTCATTGGGACGAAGGCAGCGCATGGGAAAATGACGGGAATGCGGTGATTGACACCCGTTCGGGCCGCCTACAATCCGTCAGCCAGCTTCACGAAGGTCCTTATAGCGGAACACCGGAGGAAGCCGCTTGGGAGTTTCTGTCGGCACATAAAGATTGGTTGGGTATGGCTCCGACCAAAGACGGACTTCAGGTGGCGCGCTCCGCGGAATCTCCCGGCGGCTACCACGTGACATTTGAGCGAGTCATTAACGGCGTGCGAGTCTACCCGGGCAACGCGGTCGTCTCGTTTGACCGCGACATGTACGCCACTTTCTATTTTTCGAGTCTTTACCTCTTCGATAATACGGTCGTCACGACTCCCGCGATCTCTTCGAGCATGGCGATTCAGATTGCCAAATCATATGTTGAGCCCCAAACAGAGGCGATCTTCGGCCCTGAGACGGATTTGGTGGTTTGGGCCGGTGACAACCGCGATTTTGCGTTGTGCTGGCGAGTGCTCGTAAACTACTCCGAGGAATCGGATGCCGGCGGAGATTGGGAGATCATGGTCGAAGCGAGCAGCGGGGCGATTTTGCGCGCCAAGGATATTGCGATGGCCGTGAATGGTACGGGATACGTTTTTGATCCGAATCCGATTGTGACGTCGGGCATGCCGTACGGATCGACCGGATTGACGGACAACAATGACGCAGATTCTCCGCAGCTAACCGCGCAGAGATTCAACAGGACGTTGCTGGACATTTCTTCATTTCCGTTGTTTGGCACGACTTACTACTATCTGACCGGTCCCTATTGTGACATCGACGACATCGAAGCGCCGACAATAGCACCGGTAATTCAGGCTGGCAGCTCGGCGTTCAACTATACTCGCTCCGCGGATGCCTTTGAAGACGTCGTTACGTACTACCACATTGACAAGAGTCAACGTTGGATGCGCTCGTTGGGATTTTTGAGCATTCAAAATGCGCCGTTGCCTTGTGATCCTCACGCCGAAAATTTCAGTTGCAACGCGCACTATCATCCGTCTGGCAATTACCTGACGTTTGGACAAGGCTCAAGCACGTCGGATGCGGATGCCGCCGAAGATGCGGACGTTGTCCTCCACGAATACGGTCATGCGATCCACAACTCGATTACTCCGGGCTGGGGCGGCGGCGACGAAGGTCGTCTTGGTGAAGGCTGGGGCGACTACTGGGCGAATTCGTACAGTCGATCCGTGTCGACCTACGGTGGGAACTGGGTCGTGAACTGGGCATTGCAGCCATGTTTCGGGGGCAGGTCGATGCAAGCGGGATTGCACTATCCCGAAGACAATACGGGTGTTCATTACGGCGGACAAATTTGGAGTCAGGCTCTGCACGACGCGGAGATAAACATCAACAGCCGCACGGTAATGAACAAGGTCTCGCTGCAGAGCTATTATTACTACGGCACCGGTGCTTCGATGCTCACCGCTGCAAATGCGGTGATCACAGCGGATCAGAACCTCTATAGCGGATCACATGTCGGCGGCATCACGACGTCGTTTGTTGCACGCGGATTAATCGATCCGCCGAACAACGACGAATGCCCCGGCTACACGATCTCTGCACTTCCGTATGTCGGCGTCGGCAGTACGGCAACAGCAGCATTTAACTACTCGCATTCTTGTGCGTCCTCCAACGCTCAAGACGTCGTTTACACGTTGTCTCCGGCAGCCTGCCCGCGCGACATCGTGGTCAGCTTGTGCGGTTCGAGCTACGACACCGCAGTCGAAATTCGTTATGGCGGGTCATGTCCGGGAAGTTTTTCGGCGGGGTGCAATGACGACTACAGCGGCTGCGGCCTGCAAAGCCAGATAGCTTTTACAGCGGACGCGAACACGACGTACTACATCATTGTTTTCGGATTCAGCACGAACTCCGGCAGCTACAATATCGCAGTGACCGGCTCCGCGCACGATCCGATTCCGGCGAACGACTCGTGCCCCGGATCAACCGTCATCAGTACGCTTCCGTACAGCGATTCGGGAACGACCTGTGGCGCGACAAACAACTACAATACTTGCGTGGGAACGTCGTCACCCGAAGTGGTTTACACGTACACATCTCCAACTTGTCAGACCGTGACGGTTTCTTTGTGCGGATCGAGCTATGACACGGCGATTGAAGTCCGCTCCGGCGGAAGCTGTCCGGGAAACACGCTCGTTGCCTGCAACGATGATTATTGCGGGCTTTCCAGCCAAGTGACATTTGAGGCGGCGGCAAACCAAACTTACTACTTCTTCGTGCACGGCTACTCTACGACGAGTCAAGGGAATTACGTCCTAAACGTTACGTCAGGCGGCCTGTTTGTTCCGGCTAATGATACATGTCCGGGCACGACCATTAACTCGCTGCCTTTCACGGACAATGGCAACACCGTTTGCGCGAACAACGACTTCGCCAACTGTATCGGCACAACTTCACCGGACGTCGTGTATAACTACACTCCGTTGGCATGCGGAATGGTGACCGTGTCGTTGTGCGGTTCGAACTACGACACTGCCATCGAAGTACGCGCAGGCGGCGACTGTCCCGGGTTGGTTCGCGTCAATTGCAACGACGATTTCTGCAGCTTGCAGAGCGAGCTAACCTTCTTCGCCGAAGCGGGAGTCCACTATTACTTCATCGTACACGGATTCTTCACATACGCCGGACCGTACACGATCAACGTCGCCGGTCAGTCCGGCGGTATACGCCCGAACGACGCCTGCACGGGTGCCTATGCAATTACGCAACTTCCGTACACCGACGTGGGCAGCACGTATTGCGCGGACAACGACAATGCCAATTGCGTCGGCACGAATAGCTGGGATGTTTTCTATTCTTTGCAACTCGAGTCGTGCACGGAAGTCACAGTTTCGCTGTGCGGTTCGGAGTATGATACGGGTTTGGAAATTCGCTCCGGCGGTTTCACTTGCCCGGGAACGATATCGATTGCCTGCAACGACGACAACTACTGCGGCGACCAATATGTGCTTCAAAGCACCGCGACGTTTACGGCATTGTCCGGCCGTCCGTACTGGATCATCGTGCACGGTTATTCGGGTTATGCTGGACCGTTCATTATGAATGTGACGGGCAATACGTGTTCTCCGGAATCTTTGGTCGTGATTCGCCAGAACAACGACATCTATTTGGATTGGGCGCCGGTCGCATCTTCCGGTTCAGTCACATATAGTGTTTATCGTACGACGACACCGGATCCGCAGCCGATTGCCGCCAATTTGATTGGCACCACGGCGAACGCGTTCTACACCGATGCGAATGCGACGGCGAATCCGAACTTGCAGTACTACTACATCGTCACGGCATTGGGCCCGACGCTTCTGCTGGACACGCCGGGTGACGCCGCGATTGCATCTGTTCAGACGAAAACGGAGACCGTTGAAGCGACGACTGAATCGATGAGCTTTTATCTTAATCCCGATTGGATCTCCGGCCCGAATCCCGACAAGCCGCAGCCGGACGAGGAATTTGTTCCGGCGGTCAATTGGTACGGCACGCTGGCTCCGCAACCCGAATCAAAACAGGTCAAGAATTAGCGCTGGCGAAAATTGAAAGCAAAAAAGGGTTCTCCAATCGGAGAACCCTTTTTGTAGTGCCTCAATTTGGCTATTGAACTTCAGCTATAGAAAGCGACGGATAGAGTTTTTCAACGTCGAGGAGACAAGTAACGACTCCCGATTGCGAATGAGGCCAGTATCCAAGAATCGCCTCGTAGTGCTTCAGACCACCAACGGTGTCGGGGTGCTGCACTTCCTGTTCGTTGATCTGCACGACGGAGTGCAGCGAATCTACGCAAATTCCGACCAATCCTCCGTCTCCTGAAAGAACAATGACGACTTGACGAGTGGTATCTTTGACCTGTTGGATAGCCTCGTTCAAAAGGGTCACTAAACGCGAGAGAGTGGTGCCCCTGTGCTCTTCGATTAGTGCCTGCGCTTCGGCCTTCTTTCCACTTTTTCCCAATTCAATTGCTGTTTTGCCAAGCTCGTGAATCTTGGCGTGAGGAATCACCGCTTGCTGCAGCAAAACTCTCAATTTCGGATCATCCGTTTCAAAAGCAGCGTACCATTTCCCGAATTTGCATTGCGTGGGATCAAGGCTCAACTTGAATTCGCATCCTTCTTGAATTCAGGTGCCGAGCGAATTCAACCAATTGACATGGTCTTCTTTGCGAGCTTCGAGGGTATCGATGATTTCTATGCTGGCGTGGTCATTCGCCATTCCGAGAATTCTCCGCATATCCATGACAGGAATAATCTCGTTGCGGAGAATGGCAACCCCAAGCTGCTCGGGCGGCTGTTTTGGAACTGTGCGTGTCGCCATCAATGCGACCATTTCCCGAACATGGCCGATCTCAACCCCATAGATTTCCGTCCCCAAACAGAACGTGACCCACTTTCCAGCCATAAGTTGCTCCTTATTAGCAATGAACCATTCGGAAAGAAGCAATATAGGATCCACTTTTGTAATGTCTACATTCCAATTAATATTTACAAGTCATTAGCTTGCAAGAGGATGCTGGCCGGAACTCCACAAAGCGAAAATGAGCCAGCAGAATTGCTCTACCGGCTCAAATTTTCGGAGAAGTGGACCTTTTAGTCCACGGCGATCCCTTCCTCACGGTACTCACGCAGTTTGTTGCGGAGAGTGCGGATTGAAATGCCGAGGGACTCTGCGGTTTTCGTACGGTTGTTGTCATGCACGCGTAGCGCACGGAAAATAGCGGCCTTTTCGATTTCGGACAACGTTGCCGTGGCTTGCGCATCGAGCGTGAACATGGTTTCAGAGCTCGGCGAAGTTTCGATGCCGTCGAGATAGAGATGCTTGGTACGAATGTGGGTGTCATCGCACATAATCACGGCGCGCTCCATCTTATGCTGCAATTCGCGGACATTGCCGGGCCATTCGTAGGACATCAATTGCTCCATGGAGATTTCGTCGATGCCCTGAATATCTTTCGCATACTCGGTGGCATAGAAAGAAACGAAATGGCTGGCCAAAACGGGAATATCTTCGCGGCGGTCGCGCAATGGGCTTACCATGATCGGGCAGACGTTCAAACGGTGGAAGAGGTCTTCGCGGAATTGCTCGTCGGCGATGGCCTTCTTTAAGTCACGGTTGGTCGTAGCCACAATCCGGACGTCGATCTTGATGGTTTCGCGTCCGCCGAGTTTTTCGAATTCACGCTCTTGCAGCACACGCAAGAGTTTGGCTTGCATCGTCGGCGACATTTCGCTGACTTCGTCAAGCAGCAATGTTCCCCCGTGCGCCATTGCGAAGCGGCCCTCGACCGTCTTAATTGCACCGGTGAAGGCACCTTTTTCGTGTCCGAAGAGTTCCGATTCCATAAGAGTTTCGGGCATCGCGGCACAGTTGATTTTCACGAACGGGCCGCTGCGGCGCGGGCTGTTTTCATGCAGTGCACGGGCGATCAATTCCTTACCCGTCCCCGATTCGCCCTGAATTAGTACCGTCGCTTTGGTCGGCACGATCATCTCAAGTTGTTCGAGTACTTCGAGCATCTTGGGAGATTGGCCCAGAATATTATTGAACTGGAATTTCGTTCCGAGTTCGCGTTTTAGTTGATAGTTTTCGAGTTTTAGTTTACGCGCTTCGAATGCTTTCTGTATGCGCAATAATAAGGTTTCCTGCGGGAACGGCTTCTCAAGGAAATCAATGGCTCCGTCTTTCAGCGCGGCGACCGCTTCCGGCACGCTTCCGTACTGCGTCATGATCACGACGTCCACTCCGGGGAATCTCTCGTGGACGGTTCGAAGGAGCTGAAGACCTGACATTTTGGGCATTCTGACGTCGGAAACGATCACGTCGAACTGTTGTCCGTCTTCAAGCAGGCTTAGGGCTGTTTGGCCGTCTTCGCAGGCTTCGACAGCATAGTTTCTTCTTTTCAGCGTTTGGACCAGCCAGTCGCGAAAATGTTGTTCGTCATCTACAACCAAAATACGATTCTTGGCCATAAGCAGCATCCTCGATTTAGCGTTCGGAAAGGGTCACTATACTTTGTAAAATCAGGAGTTGCGCCTCAAAACCCGCATTCTCCACGCTATAGCAAGTTCGACTACAACCTACGCTAAAATGGTAGGATACTGCGTGATTTGCCATAGGCTTGCGCAATATAACAATGGATTTTGAGTTTGTCAAGCAGAATTTGCCGAGGGAAAGTGTTGCCGAGAGGCGGAGAGTTCTTCCTCCTATCTTGATTATCGGCGGATTTTTCGGTACATTTAGAGTTCACATTAAGACTCACAAAAACAAATAGATGGAATCCCCTTTCCTGCGCATTTCCGGAGCCCGCGAGCACAATCTTCAGAATGTGTCTCTCGACCTGCCGCGCAACCGATTGATTGTTATTACTGGCATTTCCGGGTCCGGGAAGTCCTCTTTAGCATTTGATACGTTGTATGCTGAGGGACAACGCAGGTATGTGGAATCCCTCTCGGCATATGCGCGGCAATTCCTCGGATTGATGGAAAAGCCGGACGTGGACGCGATTGAAGGCCTCTCGCCCGCGATCTCAATTCAACAGAAAGCGGGTATTCGCAATCCACGCTCGACCGTTGCGACGGTCACCGAGATCTACGATTACTTGAGGTTGTTATATGCGCGCATCGGCAAACCGCATTGTCCGAACTGCGGCAAACCGATTCAGCGGCAGACCGCGCAGGAAATCGTCGACGCGCTCTTGCAGCTCCCTGAAGGCACGAAGATTCAGTTGCTCGCGCCTGTCGTTTCGGGCCGCAAGGGTGAGTACAAGGATATTTTCGAGAACATCCAGCGCGACGGATTTGTGCGCGTGCGCGTGGACGGCGAAATTCGTTCGCTCGACGAGAAGATCGAGTTGAACAAGAAACTCCGTCACACGATTGAAGTCGTGGTGGACCGACTTGTGATTAAAGACGGTCTGCGTTCGCGCATGACGGACTCAGTGGAAACGACGCTGCGTCTCTCCAGCGGACTTTTGATCGCGGCGATTGAAGGCCGGAAAGAGCGCATCTTCAGTGAACGCTTCGCCTGTCCCGATTGCAATATCTCGATTCAGGAAGTCGAGCCGCGACTCTTCAGCTTCAACTCTCCCTTTGGCGCCTGCGAGCGCTGCACGGGACTCGGCTTCAAGATGGAGATCGACCCGGAGCGAATCGTTCCGAACGACGAACTCTCGATCGAAGAAGGAGCGGTGTCGACGTTGTCCGGCGGCGCGGAGGGCTGGTACGGCAACATGCTCGAAGCCACGGCCAAGAAATTCAAGATTCCCTTGACCGTGCCGTGGAAGAAGCTCAAAGCGGAACATAAGCAAATCATTCTCTACGGCTCGGGCAAGAAGGAAGTCGCTTTCGTTTGGGAAGGACAGAAGTCGCGCTTCGAGACGATGGGCAAATGGGAAGGCGTGATTCCCAATCTGATGCGCCGCTATCAACAGACGTCGTCGACGCAAGTTCGCGAGTGGATTGAAGACTTCATGGGCAACATCCCCTGCCCTGCCTGCGGCGGCGCGCGGCTGAAACCCGAAGCTCTGGCCGTGCTGGTCAACAATCAAAACATCAATCAGGTCTGCGACCTCTCTATCGGTCACGCGCACGATTTTTTCAAAGGACTCGATCTGAACGAACGCGACACGATCATCGCCAAGCAGATTTTGAAGGAAGTCCGCGAGCGCTTGACCTTTTTGCTTGACGTCGGTTTGGATTACCTGACATTGAATCGCGCGGCGGGAAGTCTTTCCGGCGGCGAAGCGCAGCGCATTCGCTTGGCGACTCAAATCGGCTCGCAATTGACGGGCGTGATGTACATTCTTGATGAGCCCTCAATCGGTTTGCATCAGCGCGATAACGATAGACTGATTGCGACGCTTCAAAGACTGCGCGACATCGGCAATACGGTCATCGTCGTCGAACATGACCGCGACACCATCGAAGCCGCCGACCACGTCGTGGACTTGGGTCCCGGAGCGGGTCGTCACGGCGGAAAAGTTGTCGCCGAGGGAACACCGTTTGAAGTGGCGAAGGATGAGAAATCTTTGACCGGACGATTTTTGAGCGGACTCGATGCGATTGAGGTGCCGCAGGAACGGCGACCGGGAATTGGCAAAAGTTTGGGTGTGCGGCGCGCGCGCGGAAACAACTTGAAAGATGTTTCTGTGGATGTACCGCTGGGAACGTTCACCGTGGTGACGGGTGTGTCGGGATCAGGAAAATCTTCGCTGATCAATGAGACTCTATACCGCGCGTTGGCACAGCGATTCTATTCCTCGAAAGAGCCGCCGCTTCCGTATGGCCAGTTGACGGGATTGCAATACCTAGATAAGGTGATCGACATCGATCAATCACCGATTGGCCGCACGCCGCGCTCGAATCCGGCAACGTACACGGGACTCTTCACGGTAATCCGCGATCTTTTCAGCCAACTTCCCGAGGCAAAGATTCGCGGATACAAACCGGGGCGCTTCTCGTTCAATGTGAAGGGGGGTCGTTGCGAGAATTGCCAAGGCGACGGCATTATCAAAATTGAGATGCACTTCCTTCCCGATGTATACGTGCCGTGCGAAGTTTGTCACGGGAAGCGCTACAACCGCGAAACGCTCGAAGTACGGTGGAAAGGCAAGTCTATCGCCGACGTGCTGGAGATGAGCGTCTCCGAAGCGCGCGAGTTTTTCGAGAGCATGCCCTCGATTGCAAGGAAACTTGCGACACTTGAAGAAGTCGGATTGGGTTATATTCATCTCGGTCAACAGGCTACGACGCTCTCCGGAGGCGAAGCGCAGCGCGTGAAGCTCGCGACTGAGCTTTCGCGCGTCGCTACGGGCCGCACAATCTACATTTTGGACGAACCGACGACGGGGCTGCACTTCCACGACATCAAGCTCTTGCTCAAAGTGCTGCACACGCTGGTCGATCGAGGGAATACGGTGCTCGTAATCGAACACAATCTCGACGTGATCAAGACTGCCGACTGGATCATCGACTTGGGTCCGGAAGGCGGCGAGCGCGGCGGCGAAATATTGGTGGCGGGAACGCCCGAAGATGTCGCGAAGCACAAATTGAGTCACACGGGCAGATATTTGAACCTCGAACTTGCGGCGCGACGCAACAGCTCCAAGACTTCAAACAAGAAGCGGAAGGCGGAGGCCAGCGTTTGATCAAATGTATTGTACTTTTTCTTGCGATAAGCTCGCTTGTTTTCGCATTCGACGCACAGCGCGCATACGATTTTGCAAACGAACTTTCAAGCGAAAAATATGAGGGGCGCAGGTCAGGGCATCCGGGCGGACTAAAAGCCGAAGAATACGTCGCCGACTATTGCAAGACTCTTGGACTGAGTCCGTTAGGAACGAACGGTTATTTTCAAGAAGTGCCTATGCTGGTCACTCAAGAGCAGAGTTCGTCATTTTCGATCACGAACTCGGAGCTGGGTAAAATCAGTTTTGTTCAAGGATTGGATTACACGCTAATCACGCATTCCGGGTCGCGGTACGTCAACGCCGAAGCAGTGCTTGTGGGACACGGAATTGTCGCCGAAGAAAAAGGACTCAACGATTACGGGGACGTGGACGTGCGCGGCAAAGTCGTCGTGATTCAGCGGGGCGCACCGAAAAGCGCATACAGTTTTGACAACGAACGCAGTCGCACTAAGACGCTCGCTTGGGCTAAAGAACGCGGAGCGGCGGCGGTCATGTGGCATGACCGCACCTTTCCGGTCAACGGGGCCGCGATTCCGGCAGACAGCTACACACCTGATATGCCGATGCTCTATGTCGGCGACCGCGTGCTGCAAGTATTACTCGAGAACACCGGCTTCTCGTTAAAGAGCTATCAAGACAAAATCAATTCAGGCGCCGCGCCGCTTGAAACCGGAAAACAAGTTTCGCTCTCCGTCGCGACCAAAGAACTTAAAGGCAAGAACGGCAGCAATGTCATTGCCGTGAGACTTGGCTCGGACGCCGTTTTGAAGAATGAAGTTATTGTCGTCGGCGGACATTTGGATCACTGCGGAGCAACTGCGGGCGGAATCGTTTACAACGGCGCCGACGACGACGCGTCGGGCAGCGCGCTTGTCGCCGAGCTTGCCCGCGTCGTTGCAGAAGCTCCCGCGATGAAGCGCACGGTGATGTTCATCTGGTTCACCGGCGAAGAAGACGGACTCTTGGGCAGCAAGTACTTCGTGCAACATCCGACCATTCCGTTCGGCAATATCGTATCGATGCTGAATTTTGACATGGTGGGGCAAGGCGACGGTGGAGCGACGATCGTCGGACTTGAACTCTTGGGTAATGTCGGGAAGGCTTGGGCGGACTCACTGGCACTACTTGAAAAAGGCCCGAAGCTATACGGCTATGACGGTGACGCGTCAAGCGACTATGGCCCGTTCGTTGGCGGCGGCGCACCGGGCGTCGCGTTCTTCTCGTCGGGAAGCCATCCGTTTTATCACCAATTCAGTGACGACGGCAAGTGGTTGAACGTCGAATCATTCAAGAGCGTCGGCGAACAAGCTGAGGCTCTGCTTACGAACCTTGCCAATCGTCAAGGCTCGCTGGCGAGTCGTTCAGATTCGCTCAAGATGATCAGCCGGTTTGCGACGACGATCGACCTTGACGGATATTTTCTCGATCCGCAGGGAACGGTCAAATCATCCAGTTCAATCGAAGTCGCATGGCTGCCGCACAACTCGGACGTACCGATGAGCGATATGGTCAACCGGATTTCGCACTTCCTGGCTTTTTGCAATTCAAAGAAGATTGTATGTTCCGGCTTGAAAGATGCTGTTGGAAAGCAGAGCGAACTGAAGCGGGGAACGGTTCTGGCTATTCCTGAGATAAGTTTGCGTGCGCGTCCCATTGAAGACGCACTTGCGCTTGCCAAGTTGGGATTGTCGATGGTGAGTTTGATGCCGACTTCCGACGCAGTGAAGATGGCCATGCCCGATCAGCTTTTCAACACTTTGAAAGACAACGGGGTTTATGCTCTGATTCCGATGGACTATAACACATCGGCGCGCGTGCAACGGTGGGGCTCGCAAGGTATCGTTACGACGTCTCTCGCGCAATTCGCCGAGTCCCCCGCGGAGATTCGCGACTCTTTGCTGACGAGCGACGCCTTGCTTTTGATTGACGTGGTCTCGCCGCCGACCGCAGAGCAACTTGAAACGGTTCGCGCCGGAAGCCAGCGGTACGTACATTTGAACTTCGGCGAGTCCTTTGACGATTTGCGCGACAGCGATCAGAAGAAGGCTTTCACGAAACTTTATGAAGCGGGCTTCACGCGCGACGAAATATTCCTCATGACAGGAAAGAATTTGAACAGATTTTTGAACGGATAGTTTGGTACGATGAGTGTCTTATACGAAAAACTGAGCCGCCTCGATCCGGAGTATTACACCGAAAAACGTGTGGCTCCGATGGTCGAGGCTGTGGAACGAATCAAGAAACTCAAACGCGACCGCAATGCCGTCGTACTTGCGCATAATTACCAGCGACCGGAGATTTTTGAAGTCGCGGATTTCTTAGGCGACTCGCTCGGATTGTCCTTAAAGGCCGCCGAAGTGAAGGATGCGGACGTTATCGTATTTTGCGGCGTGCATTTCATGGCCGAGACCGCGAAAATTGTCAATCCTGAGAAGACGGTCTTGCTACCGAATCTCTCTGCAGGCTGTTCGCTTGCGGACATGGCCACAGCGCAGGACGTCGCCGCGCGCAAAGCCGAGCTGAAGAAGACGTATCCCGACTTACAAGTCGTAACTTATGTGAACACGACCGCCGACGTGAAAGCCGAGTCGGACGCATGCTGCACGAGTTCGAATGCCGTCTCCGTCGTGCGCGCGCTGGAAAGCGATCACATTTTGTTCGCCCCCGATCAAAATCTCGCGCGCCACGTGGCATTGCACGTTCCCGACAAAACCGTGATCGCATGGGACGGCTATTGCTACGTGCATCACCAGATCACGCCGGAAACGATCATGACGATGCGCCGGCAGATTCCCGGGATTAAGATATTGGTGCATCCCGAGTGCCGTGACGACGTGCTGAAGCTCGCCGATGCAGCTCTTTCAACGTCAGGCATGGTGGACTATGCCGAAGCGAGTGACGCGACAGATTTCCTCGCCGTTACCGAGTGCGGACTGTCCGACCTTTTGCAAATCAGCGTACCTGACAAGAATTTCTACCGCGCCTGCAAGATTTGCCGTTTCATGAAAGCGATTTCATTGGACGACGTGGAGCAGTCACTGTTGCAGAACCGCTTTGAAATCAACGTCGACGAGCCCGTTCGTAAGAAAGCGCAACGCGCGTTGGAACGGATGTTCGAGTTGACGGGCGAAACACGAGACAATTTGACGTTGCCGCAAGACGTGGCCAACGAATAAGCAGAACTTAAAGACAAAGAAAATGAGCAGCGAGTTTAGAATTGAGAAGGACTCACTGGGAGAACTTCAAGTTCCAGTGAATGCTTACTACGGCGTACAAACCGCGCGCGCCGTGGCGAATTTTCCGATTTCGGGCATCCGCCCGCATCCCGTATTTGTGAAGGCATATGTCACGATTAAGCGTTCCGCGGCGGTCGTGCACCGCGATTTGAAATTGCTGACCGAAGAGCAGGCCGACGCGATCATCAAGGCGGCGGACGAAATGCTCGAAGGCAAGCTCGCCGATCAAATCGTAGTCGACGCTTATCAGGCGGGCGCAGGCACCTCGACGAACATGAACGTCAACGAAGTGCTGGCCAATCGGGCGGCGGAACTGCTCGGTTTGCCGCGCGGCAACTACAGCAAGATCAGTCCGAACGACCACGTCAACATGGCGCAGTCAACCAATGACTCGTATCCGGCGGCAATTCGAATTGGTTTAAGTCTCAAGTTTCCAGATTTGCTCAGATCGGTGGACATGGCCATCAATGCGCTCGACGCGAAAGCTAAAGAGTTTGACGATGTGATCAAGAGCGCACGCACGCACTTGCAGGACGCCGTGCCGATACGTTTGGGTCAGGAGTTTGGGGGCTATGCTTCCGTGATGCGCCGTTGCAAAGAGCGGTTGATCGCCGCTGAAAAAGAACTGCGTCAACTAAACCTCGGCGGCACGGCCGCGGGCACGGGCATGAACGCGCATCCGGAATATCGCGCTCGAGTTGCCAAGGAAATCTCCGGCAAGACGGGAATTCAATTTCATCCTGCCGAGAATCTCTTCGAAGTTACACAGAGCTTGGGCGACTTCCTGCACTTCTCGTCCGCGCTTCGCTTACTTGCGCTCGAGTTGGGCAAAATCGTTTCCGACTTGCGTTATCTGAGCAGCGGCCCACGCACGGGCTTGCAGGAAATTTATCTTCCGGCCGTTCAGCCGGGTTCGTCGATCATGCCCGGAAAAGTCAATCCCTCTATGGCCGAGATGATGAATCAAGTCTGCTATCAAGTCGTCGGCTTCGATCAAACGGTCGCCTATTGCGCACAGGCCGGACAGATGGACTTGAACGTGATGATGCCAGTCGTGAACTACAATTTGCAGCAATCGCTGCACATACTTGAAACTTCAATTGAAGTCTTCACTAAGCGCTGCATCGAAGGCATCACCGTCGACCGCGAACGCTGCAAGATGTATTTCGAATCGTCGGTCGGCATGGCCACGATCATGAATCCGTACATCGGCTATTTGAAGGCCGCCGAACTCGCCAAGGAATCGGTGAAGACGGGCAAATCGATTGTCGATTTGATTCGTGAACACAAATTGCTCACCGAAGAGCAAATGAAGGAGATTCTCGAGCCGCGCAGATTGACGGATCCCGATTTGCAGTCTGCCGGAGCCGGCGGCGGTTGATCGTTTGCCGATTCACGATTACATAATTCTTGCCGCAGGCGCGCTGATGGCCGCAACCGTATCCGGTGTGGCCGGAGTCGGCGGCGGCATGGTCTACCTCCCGATACTCGCGGAAATCGTCGGCATGCGGCTGGCGGTTCCGTATCTTTCACTCTTGCTCTTAGCGGGGAATTTTTCGCGTGCTTATTTTGCGCGCAAGGGCATTGACTGGCAAGTGCTGCGCGCGTTTTTGCTCACGGCGATTCCCGGCGCGGCGATTGGAGCCCTCGGCTATTCGTTTCTACCGGCGATTTGGATTGCCAAATTGCTCGGAGCGTACTTGCTGATTTATGTCGGCCTGAATTTTCTGCGTGTGCAGTGGCCGAAGACGGCGAACCTCCGTTCTATGTCGTGGATCGGCATTCCCGCCGGAGTTTCAAGCGGAGTCGTCGGCGGGTCAGGGCTGATCATCGCACCGTATTTTCTCCGCTATGGTTTGGTGAAGGAAGCCTTCATCGGCACGGAAGCACTTGCGGCGGCGGGCACACACGTGACGAAAGCCATCGTGTGGGGCGGGACGTCGGTTCTTACGATGAAAGACGTCATCCTGCTTTTGCCCTTGACGGTATTAATGGTGGCAGGATCGTACTTTGGAAAGATATTGGTTTCAAGAATGCGCGCGCGGCTTTTCCGCGGCATTCTATTGATGGTATTGGCAGCGGTCGGAATTCGTTTTTTATTTTTCTTCGGGTAGCACCATGAAACTACTTCTCGCAGTCATCGGAATCATCTCATTCTCGATCGCCGGATTCG
The DNA here is from genome assembly GCA_020637445.1 of Calditrichota bacterium. NCBI lineage: Bacteria > Pseudomonadati > Calditrichota > Calditrichota bacterium. The sequence goes on from JACJVZ010000001.1 coordinate 1,664,083, forward strand.
CACAAACCATCGGAGACGTGCCGACTCCACCGGGGTACAATCGCGTTGGCAAAGTCGCGGGCAACTTCGCGGAGACGCTGCGCGAAACCAAGCTCTCACCGCCCGGCGAGTTTCTCGCAGGAGACGGGACGACCGTACTCTGCGGGGAGAATGTCATCGGCAAGACGGACGTCCTACCCTATGAAAATTCCAACGACGCCGGAGTGGACGGAATTGTCAGATTGTGGGGCGAGTATTTGTGGGCGCACGGACGCCGCGGAGATATTTCGTTTCCGCTCGACAATGGACAGGCGGCGCGTTGGAGCGATTGGTATGATGGGCTTCGACCCAAAAAATCGGGCGGCCGTTTCACGTTTGTACAGCAGACGACGCCCAACGGAAGCCGGGACAACTACGAGCATTATCTAAGTTTCGTCGCGGAAGAAATGGGCGCGATCGCTTTGCGGCGGGAGACTTTGCCGATCATCGACGATTCCATTGCCATCGGAGATTTGCTCGTCGCGCTGCGCAACGACAAAGAGAGTTGGGTCGGCATGATCATGGACATTTGCCGCAATGCCAAAGGAGAGCGGCTCGTGTTGTTGGGGATGTGCGGAACTCCGAGTACGGTGCTGTATCTGCCAAAACCGTTTTCGCCCGTACAAGGCGTGGCGGACTGGTACACTCTGGAAGGCGCGAAATTCGAAATCGGCGCGGGATCCAAAGCGGAGTTAAGACGAATTCGGTTCAAACTCTGAACAATGCCATTGACAAATACGAAGCGGGCGATGAACTAGTCATCGCCCGCTTCCTTTTTTTCCAAGTGTCTGCTACTGCACCCTATCGTTTCCCCATCAAGGACGTTCCTGTTTCAACCAACTTAACTCGCGGCGGCATAGTGCCCTGTCCCACGACTTCGAGCACAAAGCCGTGTCCAAGCGGGCAAGTTGTGTTTGCTGTAAGCGGGCCGAACCTGATCGGCGGATCGCTCCATCCTCCTCTCGTTGCGAAAGCCACGGCCACGGACGGCGCGACCTCTGTACCTGGACAGCCCGTGCGCGACGAACTAACTCTAAACGAATCAGTACCGCTGGGCGCAACAAATACTTGATGCGTTTCCCAGTCTACGACCATTGCTCCGGTCGAGCTGCCCGGCGTGCTTGCCGTGTGCGTTTGCACGATCATGGGCCGTGTCTTGATCGGAACTTTCGCGGTCGCCGCAAGATACTGCAGCATCGTTTCACTGTTACCGACGTCGATCACGACTCTCTGTCCGGGCGATTGCACACCCGCAAGCACCTCATCTTGCGACGGATACTTATTGACCTGAACAAGATTAAAGTTTATCTGTACGGGTGGATTCTCTTCGGCGAATACTGCGGCACTGAGAATCACAACGAGCATTAAGGCCAACATTTTCTTCATCCTTAGGCTGGTACGTTCATCGATTGGGCAATAGATGTGCCCGGCACGGGCCGAGCATCAGCATACGTAAGTCGAACAAAATGCAAAGTCGCGGTTGAAATGAGCCACGCAAGCTGCAAACCGTTGCAGAGTGTCTGCCGCAGATTGCGAACTTGGTTCAAATCACCCTTCACGGTCAAGATTTTGTCCGACGTCGGGATCTTCTTCATCGTCGGAAGGAGTTTCCTCCTCCTGGTGCTCCGGTTCGTCGTGGATTGGCGCACCGTTCATGTGTTCTGAGTAGTCCGTGATCCGATCTTTACCGAGGAACTGGGCCAACGCGTCGCCTTCCAGAATCTCAACTTTGAGCAATTCCGCCGTCATATCTTTCAATACATCGATATTTTCGGAAAGGATCTGCTTTGCCTCGTCGTAGCACGTGTCAATCAGTTCGCGCACTTCTTGATCAATGGCCTCGGCGGTTTTCTCACCATAGTAATCATCTTGCGCCTGAAACGGGTTGCCTTGCATACCGTGTCCGCGCTTGCGGTAAACGACTTGACCAAGTTTTTCGGACATTCCATAGTCCATGATCATCGCGCGCGCCATGCCCGTCACTTGCTGCAAATCACTGTAAGCACCCGACGTGATTTCGCCGTAGATCAACTCTTCGGCTGCGCGTCCACCGAGCGCGACTTTGATCTTGTCGATGATCTCTTGCTTCGTAATCAAGACTTGCTCTTCGGCGGGCAGATAGAGCGTATGGCCTAAGGTCGACGTACCGCGCGGAATAATTGAGACACGGTGAATCGGATCCGTATCAGGCAACTTCGCGCCGACAAGTGCGTGTCCGCATTCGTGGTACGCGATCTTCTCTTTGACTTTGGGAGTCATCACACGACTGCGGCGTTCGAGCCCCGTCATTTCGCGGTCGACGGCCTCCTCAAGTTCGCGTTGACCAATCAGTTTCTTTCCACGACGAGCAGCGAGCAGCGCGGCTTCGTTGATCGAATTGGCCAAATCCGCTCCGGCGAATCCCGGAGTACGCGCGGCAATCACCCGCAAATTGACGTCTTTGTCGAACTTCTTGCCTTTGGCATGCACGCGCAAAATCGCTTCTCGTCCGTCGATATTCGGCGGATCGACCACGACCTGACGGTCGAATCGTCCCGGACGCATCAAAGCCATGTCGAGAATTTCCGGGCGGTTCGTCGCGGCCATGATGATCACGCCTTTCGAACTTTCGAACCCGTCCATCTCGACGAGCAACGCGTTTAACGTCTGTTCGCGCTCATCGTGACTCGCCCACGGATTGGCTCCGCGAGCTTTGCCCAGCGCATCCAACTCATCGATAAAGACAATACACGGAGCTTTCGCGGCAGCCTGCGCGAAGAGATCGCGCACGCGCGCCGCGCCGACGCCGACGAACATTTCTACAAAGTCCGAACCGGAAATCGAAAAGAACGGTACGTGAGCCTCACCTGCCACGGCTTTCGCCAGCAGGGTCTTGCCTGTTCCCGGCGGGCCGACCAGCATCACACCCTTGGGAATCTGCGCTCCGAGAGCACGGAACTTCGCAGGATGCTTCAGGAAGTCGACGACTTCTTTCAGCTCTTCGACGGCTTCATCGATTCCTGCAACATCGCTGAAATTGATTTTGGTGGTGCTTTCGACATAGACTTTCGCGCGCGATTTACCGAATGACATCAAGCCGCCCGTGCCGCCGCCGCCCATTCTGCGAATCAGGAAGCTCCAAATTAGGAAGATGATTCCCAGCGGCAAAATCCACGCGAAGAAAAGTCCCTTCAGCCAATCGGAATCAAAGCGTCCCTCAAAGTCAATGCCTTTTTCTTCAAGCTGCTTGACCAAATCGGGATCTTCGACACGTACGGCCTCAAACGGAGTCTGAACTTTGACGCCCGCCGAATCGAGCATGGCGTCCCCGCGAATATTCTCCTGCGTGATGACGACATTCTTGATTTGGTCGTCTTTCAGCAGTTCTTTGAACTTTGAATAAGACAGCTTTTCATAGTGTTGACCGCCCATGTAGGCTTGCGCTATGAACAAAGCAAGTAAGACCGCAACCAGATACCAGAGCGAGAAGTTGAATTTCTTCGCAGGAGCCGGTTGCGGTTTCTTGGGTGCGTTATTTTTGGGTTGTTTTTCGCTCAAGGTTAATAGTCCACCCCGCGTTGGGCGAGAATCCCGCGCTGGTAGGCGTGTTTGATTTCTTTCATTTCGGTCACGGTGTCACCGCGGTCGATTATTTCTTGCGGAGCCCCGCGCCCCGTCAGAATTAGTGTAGTCAATTTTGGCCGCGCATCGATCACGCGGTGCAGATCAGAGACGGTCAGAAGTTTCAGCATCACCGCGACGAAGATTTCGTCGAGCAGGACGAGTTGATAGTCGCCGCTCGCAAGTCTTTCGATTGCAAACTCGAGCGCATCCTGCGCGGCCTTTTCGTGCTCTTCACGCGGCAGGTTGTCGTCTACGATGCCGACGAAGCCTTTGCCCATACGGTGAAACTCCACCTCAGGTTCCAGCCGCTTGATGGATTTCATCTCACCGTAAGTCCAGCTTCCTTTGATGAACTGGACAATCAGCACACGGTGCCCGTAACCCACGGCTCTGAGCACTGTGCCGAGCGCGGCCGTGGTTTTGCCTTTGCCGTCGCCCGTATTGATTAGCACGAGACCTTCGGGAGTCTCGCGCTCGGTTGTCTTCGTTTCAGTATCAGTCAAATCGAATTACCAGAGTACGCCCATCGCAAGAATGAAATTGACGGGCGGGAAAGTTTTTTGATAGCGGTCCGATCCATCCGGACTCCACAACAAGCGCGGCTCTACGAACGAGATCATGCCGTCATCGCTCCATTGCTGACGCAGTCCCACGAGAGCGGAAAGTCCGAACCACGCGGCTTGAGTCTGTGTTGACCGGTCGAGATAGAATTCGTAGAAATCCACTCTTTCCGGATCGTGGTAGTTGGGCCTTTCCAGCTTCTTGCCGGCCGCTCCCCAACGCGCCGAAGGTCCGCCGCCGATGTAAAATTTGCTGTGACCTTCGTTGTCCACGTAGTGATTCAACAGCAGAGCGAGTTCTACTTCGCGGAAATACGTGTGGTCCGTTTGCGTGCCAAGTGCACCGCCAGAGATGACCTGATCCGTCAGGGGATCGATCACCACAGGTTCAAGCAAAGTGGTGGTCGTATGTCTCATCCAACTGTAACTTCCGACGACAGACAGCCGGGTTTCATTGGACATCGGCAGCTCTTTGCGAAGACTGATCATGTTTCCGCCGGTTCCGGCACCAGCATAGCCGTCATTGTACCACGTACCGTCCCAGTATGTACGGGTAAATCCCCAAGAGAGTCCCATGGAACCCTGCGCCAAGAGCGAGGAAGCCGGAACAAGTAAGAGAAGCGCGAGAAGAAGTCGAGCGGATCGAGAAGCCATAGTCATGCAGCACCTCCGCGATGAGGGTTTGAATTTCCCCGGGACCGCCTACCAAGCGGGTTGCGCCTCTGCGGCGCAAACGATCAAGATTCGACTATCAAAAGAATTAGTATGCTTTGGCAAAGACCACTCGCTGGGACGACGGCTTGCCGGTCAGGAAGCACTTGCCTTCTTCCTTTTCGGCATCCATCGGGATGACGCGCAGCGTAGCTTTGGTCTCTTCCTGAATGCGCTTTTCATCAGCCGTATCGCCCGCCCAATGCACGAGCGCAAATCCGCTGTCTGCCGCGATGAACTCTTTGAACTCGTCGTACGATTCGATCTTGCTCGTATTTTCGGTCATACGCGCGCGGGCCGCTTCCAAGAGTTCGTTTTGCACGCGGTCCAAGAGTTTGGGCATCTCGGCGGCCAGGCCTGCGAGCGGAACCGTAATCTTTTCGCGGTTGTGCCTCAGGGTCACAATGCAATTTCCGGCAGCCAAGTCGCGCGGCCCCAATTCGACACGAACCGGGTATCCGAATAACTCAGCTTCTGCAAATTTGAAGCCGGGCGTGACATTGTCCCTTTCATCGACACGAGATCCGATATTCGCGGCGGAAAGCTCGGCTTTCATGCGATTTACGGCTTCCATCACCGACGCTCGTTCATCTTCCTTGCGCGCGATTGGTATGAAAATAACGGGCCACTGTGCAAGTTTCGGCGGGACGATAATACCGTCGTCATCGCCGTGCGTCATGATCAACCCGCCTACCAAGCGCGTCGATACTCCCCACGACGTCGCCCAGACATAGTCCAACGTATTGTGATCGGTCTGGAATTGTACGTCGAACGCCTTGGCGAAATTCTGACCCAGGAAGTGTGACGTTCCCGCTTGCAGAGCTTTCTTGTCCTGCATCATCGCTTCGATGCAATACGTATTCACCGCACCGGGGAATTTTTGCCCTTCGCTCTTCAAGCCGTACATGACGGGCATAGCCATGTAGTTTTCGGCAAAATCGCGGTAAACACCGAGCATCCTGATGGTCTCTTCAACGGCTTCTTCGGCAGTCGCGTGCGCGGTGTGGCCCTCCTGCCAAAGAAACTCCGCCGTACGCAGGAACAGACGCGTGCGCATTTCCCAGCGGTAGACGTTCGCCCACTGGTTAATCAGAATCGGGAGATCGCGGTAGCTCTGCACCCAATTCTTGTACATGGCCCAAATCACCGTTTCCGACGTCGGACGCAGCACGTAATTTTCTTCGAGCTTACCTTTGGGCTTCAGTTTGCCCGTACCATCAGGTTCGAGACCGGAATGCGTTACGACCGCGCACTCCATCGCAAATCCCTCGACGTGCTCCGCTTCTTTCTCAAGAAAGCTCTGCGGAATCAGCATCGGGAAATACGCGTTGACGTGCCCGGTGTCTTTGAACATTTTGTCGAGCTGACGTTGGATTCCTTCCCAAATGGCATAGCCGTTGGGACGAATCACCATGCAGCCCTTGACGGGCGAATAGTCGGCAAGTTTAGCTTCGCGGACGAGGTCGAGATACCACTCGGAGTAATCTTTACTCCGGGGAGTAATGTTCTTGGCCATGTAGTGGGTTTATTTTGCGACGGCAATCAAGTCGTCAGATAGTTCATAGGATTCTTGTTCGAGCGGAGCAATCAAAGAGTCACGCTGCGCCGAAGTCAGCGACGTGCTGGCTTTCAAGTTTTTCTTAAGAGTAATCAGTTCGCCCTTGCGCCGGTTGATGATCGCCGTGATTTCAGCTCGGTCGATCACGGAGCGAGATCGCAGCAAGTCAATTTGTTTGCGCACGGAGTCGCGCTTGGCCGTCTGCTCATCCAAGAAGTGCATATCCACAAACTCGGCCGGATCGGGCCTGCGCATTTCTTCGTTCGGTTTGGCAACGGGAATTTCTGCTTTCGGTTCTTCTGCCTTCTTGCCGCAGCTTGCGGCGACAAGCAAGAGTGTCAAAATAAGCGGGACGAAACGGATCATGCTACTCCTGAGTTGCCACAACGGTAACGGCAGCGGCGGTGGACACGATTGCGCCCGCGATGTAGAAGCCCTTGTGAGCGTTCTTCCATCCGGCGCGGTAGCCGTTCTTCCAACCGCTGTTGAATTCTTCTTCAGCCTGAATCGGCGGCTTAGCCGGACGGCGCGGATTCACGACCCACGGCAGCCACATAAAGGGAATGTTTCCGACCACACCCAAACCGAACCAGCCTAATTTGCCGGCGCGGGAATCGCCGACTTTTGCGCCTTCATTCCAACCTTGTTCGTAGAGCGGCATGACGCGCTGCGGCGCATTGTTCATATCTACCTGACCAACTTGGTCAAGCGCATGACCAAGTCCGTAGTCGCTTGCGTTGGCGAACGACACAAGTATCAATAGTGAGACAAAAAAAAGCGATTTCATGGATGAAGCTCCAAGCTCCGCAAGAAACGGATTACATGTGAACGGCGCGACCGTCCGCAGCGAGTGCGGCTTCCATGACGGCTTCAGTCAGCGTCGGATGTGCGTGAACAGTATTGTAAATCGTCTCGGGCGTACATTCGAGCACACGTGCGAGCGCAAGCTGCGCGATCATCTCGGTCGCTTCTGAGCCGACGATATGGGCACCGAGCAATTGTCCGTAGTGTTTGTCGAAGAGCAACTTGACGTGTCCGTCCGTATGGCCGATTGCGCGGGCCTTGCCGGACGCGCTGAACGGAAACTTTCCGACTTTGTATTCGAGCCCGAGTTCTTTGCACTTCTCTTCGGAGTAGCCTACGCTTGCGACCTGCGGCTGGCAGTATGTGCATGCGGGGTTATTCGTGTAGTCAATCGGATGCGGATGCTTGCCCGCAATCGCATCGACGCACACGATGCCTTCATGCGACGCCGTGTGCGCAAGTTGCGGCGCGCCGATTACGTCACCGATGGCATAGTAGCCGTGAACATTCGTTTTGAAGAATTCGTCGACCTTGACAAAACCTCGATCAAGCGCAACGCCGGTCTTTTCAAAACCCCATCCGTCGACATTTGCGGCAAAGCCGATCGCGACCATGCAATAGTCTGCTCCGATAGTCTTGTCATTGCCGTCGATTTCGACCGTGACGCCGTTCTTCGAAGGCGTGACCGAGCGCACACGCGTGTTGGTCATCACATTCATGCCCATTTTCTTGAAAGCGGTTTCAACAGCCTTGCTCGAATCGACGTCTTCCAAAGGCAGAATGCGTGGCTGCACTTCAATCATGGTGACATCGGTGCCGAGAGCTTTGTAGAAATAAGCGAACTCGACGCCAATCGCTCCCGCGCCGACAATCACGAGCGACTTCGGCTGTTTGGGCAGCGACATCGCTTCCATATACGTGATAATCCTGTCGCGATCGACATTAACACCCGGCAGCGATTTGTCTTTGCTGCCCGTGGCGATGATCATATGTTTGCCGCGAATCCGGTCGATGACTTTGTCGGGATTCTTCGGCTCGTGGACTTCGATTTCCTTGTCCCCGACGATGCGGAACCGGCCCACGGGACGGTGAATTTTGCTGCGCCTCACGAGAAACTCGACGCCTGACGAATTCTTCTCGGAAACTTCACGCGAACGCTGGATGATTCTATCCCAATCCACTCCGTTCGTCGTCGCGTGAATGCCCATCGTCGGTGCGACGTGTTGAATGTCTTGATAAAGTTCGGCGGCCTTCAGAAGGGCCTTCGTGGGAATACATCCCCAGTTTACGCACACTCCGCCGAGCGGCTGTTCATCGACGACGCATGTCGAGAGTCCCAACTGCGCCGCTCGAATTGCCGCGACGTATCCGCCCGGTCCTCCGCCTAAGACGACGATATCAAATTCAGTTGCTGCCATTGTAAACTTATTTGCCCGCAGCGCTCACTGCAAGCGAGTCATATTGAGATTAAGCCGTCGCCAGATTATCTTCGGCGGCCTTGAGTTTTCCTTCGTGAGCCTGGACTTCCAGCCAGCGTTCCGCGTCAATCGCGGCCATACAGCCCGCACCCGCGGCTGTAATCGCCTGACGGTAGTGGTTGTCATGCACGTCGCCCGCAACAAACAATCCGTCGATATCCGTCCAAGACGAATCCGGATGATGCAAGACATAGCCGGCCTCATCCGTTTTCAAAATATCGCGGATGATCTTCGTGTTCGGTTCGTGTCCGATCGCCACAAAGAAACCTTCCACGGGCAAATCGCTGACTTCGCCGCTTGCGACGTTCTTCAAACGCAAACCGTTCACAGCAGTTTGATTGGCGTCTGAAAGCACGTCTTCGACGACGGTATTGTAAATAACTTCGACTTTCGGGTTTTCCAGTACGCGGTCCTGCATGATTTTTGACCCGCGAAACGCGTCGCGGCGGTGAATCAGATAAACTTTCGACGCATGACGAGTTAGATACGATGCTTCTTCCAGCGCCGTATCTCCTCCGCCGACGACCCCAACGACTTTTCCGCGGAAGAAAAATCCGTCGCAGGTAGCGCAAGCAGACACGCCTCTGCCCTGCATTTTTTTCTCATTTTCAAGTCCCAGCCACTTGGCGGACGCGCCGGACGCGACAATTACAGAGTGACCGTAGAGCGGATCGTTTGAACCGAGATTGACCTTAAACGGGCGGGACGTCGTGTCGATTGAGATAACTTCGTCCTCCACGTACGTCGTACCGAATCGCGCGGCCTGCTTGCGGAACAGTTCCATCAGTTCGGGGCCTTCAATGCCATCGGGAAATCCGGGGTAGTTTTCGACGTCGCTGGTGATCATAAGCTGGCCTCCGGGCTGGATGCCGTCAACGACTACGGGGTTTAAGTTTGCGCGTCCGGCATAAATAGCTGCGGTCAGTCCGGCCGGTCCGGAGCCGATGATGATGACGTTATGAATGGTGCGGCTCATTTGCTTCAAATGTCCTGTTATTCAATTACTTAAAACAAGAAACTCGTCACTCCGCCCGAAGTTTGTGACCAGTTTCACATTTAGAATAGATAGATTCCGGTGAATACTCAACTTACGGAATAATGGGCGGAATTTCAAGCGGACATTCGCCTGAAAGTACCCATTGTACCCGCACAGCTGCTATGTGGTTTCCGGTAAGGCGAACGCAAGCTCAACCAAAGCAAGCTGATAGCCTTGAATACCTTTGCCGCTAATTGTCTTACCGCACAAATCGGAAATCAAAGACGTGTGGCGAAATTCCTCACGAGCCGCAGGATCGCTCACATGTACCTCGACTGCAGGCAAATTTGCCGCCGCGAGAGCATCACGCACGGACACGGACGTATGTGTCAGCGCACCGGGATTTAGGATAAGTCCGTCAGCCCAACGCCTCGCCCATTGAATAAGCTCGGAGTATTCCCCTTCGTGATTGCTCTGTCTTACCAGCACGTCAAAACTTAGATCTTCTGCCCACTCTTGACAGAGTGCAGTCAAGTCGTCATATGTGGTCGTTCCGTAAACCGAAGGCTCGCGAGTGCCAAGCAAATTCAAGTTCGGCCCGTTCAAAATCGCGACACGTCTCCGTCTGGGAATCGCAACCACCTCTTCCCCGCTTCGAGTCACTTCCGCAAGCCACGCCGCACATTCTCTCACCGATTGATCGGGAACATCGTGGCTAATCACCGGTTTGCCGACGTCGCGCAATAGAATCCACCTCTGCTTACCTGACGCGGTTTTCTTGTCTGAGCGAACGGCCTCCAACAGGTCATCTTCTGAGCAGACGATTTTCGGCAATGAAATACTTGAAAGCCACTTTTCCAGAGCTCGCGCGCGCTGCGGCGAGAGGAGGCCCGACAATTCCGACAACTTAACGGCTGCACGAAGACCGTAGAACACGGCTTCTCCGTGAGCCAGCGTGCCGTAGCCCGCGACCCGTTCGAGCGCGTGTCCGAACGTATGCCCAAGATTCAAGAGCATGCGCTCACCGCTCTCGCGCTCGTCGCGCGAAACGATATCAATCTTGACTTCAGCACCGCGCGCGGCAAACTCTTCAAATCGGCGCGAATTCCACGACAGCGCGTCCGATCCCGCTTCTTCAATCTCACGCCAAAAATCTCCGCCAACGAGCAGCGCGCCTTTTATTATCTCCGCAGCACCTGACCGAATTTCACGCGGCGCGAGAGTGTCAATATAGGCCAAATTCGCCAGCACGCACTTAGGTTGGTGGAATGCACCGATCATGTTCTTGCCGAGTTCGTGATTCACTCCCGTCTTGCCGCCGATTGCCGCATCCACCATACCTAACAACGTCGTGGGAACGGCCAGCCACTCGATTCCCCGCAAATAGATACTCGCCACGAAGCCTGCCAAATCCGTCACAACTCCACCGCCAAGCGCAATAATCACGTCGTCGCGCGCGAATCGTTTTTGCGCCATCACGTCGAGTATTGACTTTGCACGATTCAGGTTCTTCTGCTCTTCACCCGGAGGAAGAACAAACTCAACACATGAATAGCCGTCGCGCAAGAGCAAATTTCGCAGCGACTCCAAGTGATGGAGTGCAACATTTTCGTCAGTGATCAGCATTACGCGCGGCCTGCGAGCGCCGAACACGCGGCTCAGCTCATTGGCAATCCACGTCGCGTCCGCACGTGCGAAGCGGACCGGCACGACGCCAGTTTGCGTACGCAACTCAAACGAGTCCATCGATCGCCTCGTGAATCGTCAGCACCGTTTGCATGGGATCTTCATCCGTCGTGGGAAAAGTCAGCGCGGCCAATTCGAACTGTTCGTGCCGCTGTTCGGCCAACGCGCGCAATCTGTCCACTCGTTCGAGGAGAGTGTCATCCGGGTCGAGCAGCGGACGGTCCGATTGATTGAGAGTCCTTGCGGCCAGCAAAGAAATCGGAGCTTGCAGCCAAATCAAAATTCCGCTCGCGAGGATGACATCGCGGTTGTCTTTGCGCTCCAACGCTCCACCGCCCAAAGCAATTACGCTTTCGCCGCGGCTGGCAGCTTGGACGAGCGAGATATTTTCGAAGTCACGGAACTTAGGTTCACCGAGCGAGCGAAAAATCGCCGGAATATCCATCCCGGCGCGTTCGACGATCATTTTGTCCAAGTCAATAAAAGGTTGGCCGCGCAGCTTCGCCAGCATAGCTCCGATCGTAGACTTGCCGGAGCCGGGCAATCCGCACAGATAGACTATCGCCATGGTGACTCCGGAGTGGCGTCAAAATGCGCGCGGATTTCACTCATCGAATCTCCGCCGAATTTCTCCATAAATGGATTCATGAGAGCGAGTATCGCCATCGCTTCGCCCACGACTCCCGCCGCGGGAACTGCGCACACGTCACTGCGTTCGCGCAAGGCTTCGACGGGTTCGCCCGTGGCGAGATTCACGGAGTCGAGCGGCTGCATCAGCGACGAAAGCGGTTTCATCGCAACACGCATGACGATGCGCTCACCGTTGCTCATCCCGCCTTCCGTTCCGCCGGCATTATTGGTTTTGCGTGTGACGTACTTATCCTGCGGATAGAGCTGATCGTGTACTTGACTTCCGAAAACGTTCGCGACTTCGAATCCCATACCGAACTCGACAGCCTTCATCGCATGAATGGAGATCATGGCTTGCGCAAGAATGCCGTCAAGGCGTCTGTCCCCTTGCGCAAAACTTCCCAGTCCAACGGGCAAACCGTCCACAATGACTTCAAACACTCCGCCGAGAGTGTCTTTTTTGATCACGGCGTCGTCGATCAGATCGACCATTTTCTTGTCGGCGACTTGATCTCCGCAACGCACCGAACTGGCTTCAACCTGCGCGAAATACTCTTCGAGCGAAACGTCCGTACGCATCGGCGCGGCATCGACGCCGCCGATTTTTACGACGTGACTGAACACGCGAATACCGAACTCGGACAGGAATTTTCTGCAAATTGCGGCAAGCGCCACTCGCATCGCGGTCTCGCGTGCCGAAGAACGTTCGATAACGTTGCGAATGTCGTCGTGGTGATATTTTATCGAGCCTGCGAAATCCGCATGTCCGGGACGAGGATTCGTGAGCTTGTCGATGCGATTTCCTTCGCCCGGATCTTCAATCGACATCTTCTCTTTCCAGTTCTCCCAATCGCGGTTTTCGATAAAGAGCGCGATAGGCGCCCCGAGAGTTTTGCCATAACGCACACCGCCGAGGATTTTCGCGTGATCATGTTCGATCTTCATGCGGCTTCCGCGGCCATAGCCCTTTTGGCGGCGCAGCAGATCAATTTTTATTTCTGCTTCGGTGATCGCAAGTCCAGCGGGCATCCCGTCAAGAATACCCGTCAAACCGGGGCCGTGAGTTTCTCCGGCTGTCAAAAATCTTATCATGAATTGCGCAACTCCGGCAAAAGTTCTCTGACCGCGAGTTCCAGCGGAAAAGGCTTGCCTGTCCAGATCTGATAACTCTCGGCCGCTTGTGCAAGCAGCATCACCAATCCGTTTTCCGGTATTGCACCGAACGACGTTGCAGTTTCCAAGAACAACGTCCGGCGCGGAGAATAAATCAAATCGAATACAAGCGCACCGGGCTTGAAAGCGAAAGGTGGATCGAGCGGAAAACCAGGATTCGACAGATGACCAACCGGCGTGGCTTGCACGATTATGTCGAACTCATGCAGCCTTTTGCGGGCCTTGGCATGCGTGATCAGAGTCGGCGCGAAAGGTGCAGAAAGCACATGTGTGATCCGCTCAAGCGCGTCGGCAGGTCGGCGGGACGCCACCGCGATTTCATTCGGGGTCAGCAACTGACTGATGGCGACAAGGGCTGCACGCGCGGCACCTCCCGTGCCGATAACAAGCACTTTCTCCGCATGCGAAACGAGTTCAAGTCGTTGCTCGAGAGCGAATCTGAATCCCGCGACGTCGGTGTTGTAACCGATCAGCGTACCCTGTTTACGCACGAGCGTATTGACAGCGCGGGCCCTTTGCGCAGTTTCCGAAAGTTCATCGCACAGAGTGTATGCGAGGTCTTTGTGCGGCGCCGTTACATTTAGCCCGTCCCAATCCACGCGCGCGCGCAACAAGAATGAACGCGCGAGTCTGCGCGGAAAATCGAACAGCGTATAGCTGCCCGACGATTCCGTGTGCTGAAATGCCCACGAAAACATCACGGGTGACAAACTGGTTGCAATATGTTCGCCAATCAGGCCGAAACGGTAAGCCATCTACTCCGAAAGTGTAACTGAATTCTCTGCCATTTTTTTCAAATCCGCAAAAAAGCCGGGATACGACACCGCCGCGCACTCGGCCTGTTCAATCGTCGTGACGCCTTCCGCAACAAGTCCGGCCAAAGCAAACGCCATCGCGATGCGGTGATCATGGTTTGGCGAAATCTTCACGCCTTTTCGTTTCTTGCCGCCGGTGACGTGGAGGTTTTGTCCGGTAACGGAGACGTCAGCGCCCATTTCTGCAAGTCCTTCCACAATCGCCTGCAAACGGTCGCTTTCTTTGAGGCGCAATTCGCCGACGTTCTCGAAAATCGACTCGCCGTCAATTGTGGCCGCAAGCACCGCGAGCGCGGGGATTTCGTCAATGAGCCCCGGCACATCTTGAGTCGTGATTCGCAGCGGCCGCAACACTCCATATTTGAAGTGGAGCGAACCCGCCGGTTCACCGGCCGTGGTGCGCTCGACACGTTCAACAATGTCCGCACCAGAGTTTTTCAGACTTCGAATCCAGCTTGTGCGAGTCGGGTTCAAGACGACATTCTTCAACTCAATGTCCGAGCCCGTCACGAGCGAAGCCGCCACGGCCCAAAACGCGGCGCTTGAAATGTCGCCCGGAATCGTGCCGCGCAATACCAGAGTCGCGTCAGGAACGTTCGATTTGTCTACGCTCCACCAGCCGTCGGCGTCTTGCGCAAGTCCCAGTAATCTTTCAGTATGATCGCGCGAGGGAAACGGTTCGCGCACACGCGTCGCTCCATTCGCTGAAAGTCCAGCTAACAAAAGCGCGCTTTTGACTTGCGCGCTTGAAAGGGTTAAGTTGTGATCCGTGCCTACAAGTGGTCGACCTATCAATCGCGCGGGTAAAACGCCTCCCGGACTGAGCTCAATTTGCGCGCCCATCGTACGCAACGGCTGCGCGACACGCTCCATGGGACGATTGGAAAGTGACTCGTCGCCTTCTAACGTCCATTCACCGTCGCGCCCGGCCAGTACTCCCATCAGCAGTCTCGCTGTGGTGCCCGAATTTCTGCAATCGAGTGTTGCCTTGCGAACGGTTTCGCGGTGCTTGATCGTAACGAAGACTTCGCCGCGTTCGACACGTTTTCCAAGCGATACGAGACAGCGCAGCGCGGTTTCGCAGTCTTCTCCCGCCCCAAAGTTTGTTAACCGAATTGTGTCGGGCGTGTACAAGGAGAGCAGCGCACGTCGAATCGACACGGATTTGTCGCCGGACAGCGTCAACTGTGCGAACAGCGGAGACGCGGCGGCGGTGATACGCGCGACGCTCACCCTACTTTCCGCGGCGGGACAATGTCCGTCCCACGATCGGAGCAAGCCTTGCAAGATCACCGACTAACTCAGAGAATTCTTCGGGATCAAGCGACTGGTAGCCGTCGGAAAGCGCATGCTCGGGTTCCGGGTGCATTTCGATCAAAACACCGTCCGCACCAGCGGCAATGGACGCGCGCGCCATCGGCGCAACCAATTCCGCGCGACCCGTACCGTGCGAGGGATCCGTAATCACCGGCAAATGTGTCAATTGCTTGAGTGCGGGAACGATATTCAAGTCGAGCGTGTTGCGCGTAAAATCCGAAAAAGTTCGTATGCCGCGCTCGCACAAGACGACTTGAGAATTACCCGCAGCCAGAACATATTCTGCGGCGTGCAGAAACTCATCCAGCGTCGCCGCCATCCCGCGCTTCAGAAGTATCGGTTTGCCCGTCGCAGCAGCCTGTTTAAGCAAAACGTAATTGTGCATATTTCGCGTGCCGATTTGCAGCATATCTGCATGAGCTGCGGCCAACAGCACGCTCTCTTCATCGACGACTTCCGTCACAATCGGCAATCCCGAGACCCTGCGCGCCTCACTCAACAGTTTCAAGCCCGCTTCTCCCAATCCCGAGAAAGCATATGGCGACGTGCGCAGTTTGAATGCGCCGCCTCGCAGCAAATGCGCTCCGCTGGCGGCGGCCTTTTCAGCGGCAGTCATCAACTGTTGTGCGGATTCGACTGCACAAGGGCCGGCAATCAGGGCCAGCTCTTGGCCACCTATCGCAACGCCGCGCACCGCGACAATCGTGTCGTCAGGATGTACGCGCCGCAACACGCGGTGGTAGGCCATTGAACCACTGACTTCGGGATGCGCATATTGCCCGGCGGACAGGGAGGTTTGCCGTTCAGTACGGCTATCGGCAAGCGGATTCTTGGGATCTCGAGACATAGCTTCTGCAGTTCTTCGTAAATTGCTGCTAATAATACAAAAAATCGCCTTCTTATTCAAGGAAAACGACAGTGGGTCGCGAAAACTTGGACAATTGCTGAATTTATAAAATATTAGTAATTATAACGTTATGTTTTATCTTATGGGAACTGGGGAACTTTTTTCACTCGAAATCGTCAATGGGGTAAGTCCCCCGCGCCATCCCTCCCCACAACCCCACCTCTACTCAAATGACCTTTAAGCATCAGTGGCTGCTGATTAGCTTGGCTTTGCTCATAGCTTTTGCCGTATTCAGCTCATGTTCCGGGCCTGCTCCCTCAGCGCGCCTTCCCTTCCCATTCAAGACTGCGGCAGAAGCCGTGGCAGACGAAACCTCATCGGAGTCAAACTCAATGTCTCATCCGCAACTTCCGACGTCCCGCGTGCGCGCGCCGGAGTTTCCGCGCGATTTTGCGTGGGTGAACACGGACCGTCCGCTCTACATCCAAGATCAACTCAATGGCCGAGTCGTGGTGTTGGACTTTTGGACCTATTGCTGCATCAACTGTATGCACATACTTCCCGATCTCGAATATATCGAAAAGAAATATGCAGGCCAGCCTGTGGTCGTGATCGGCGTGCATTCGGCGAAATTCGACAATGAAAGCGACAAGGAAAACATCTTGACCGCTTGTCAACGCTACGATATTGCACATCCTGTGATCGTGGACGAGAATCACCGCATTTGGTCAGAGTACGGCGTGCGCGCGTGGCCGACCCTTGCTGTCGTCGACGCCGAAGGGAGAGTGGTCGGTCAACTCTCCGGCGAAGGCAACCGCGAAGTTCTCGACGGCGTCGTTCAAGCCTTGCTTGACGAGGGTCGCGAAAAAGGCGTGCTCGCCGCTGGTCCACCCGAATTCAAACAAGACGCGCGCGTTCCGGCGGCTTCGGGACTTGCTTTTCCCGGAAAAGTTGAAGCAGAGAAGGACCGCGTGTTTATATCTGACTCGAATCATGACCGCATTGTGATCGCGGACAGCAGTGGGAATGTGCTTGCAATAGCCGGTTCAGGCAAGAAAGGCAACAAAGACGGGTCGTTCGCAGAAGCGGAATTTGACAATCCGCAAGGTGTGGCCTACGACGAACAGAAAAATGTTCTCTATGTCGCGGACACGGATAATAATACGATTCGAAAATTGGATATCGCCGCACAGACCGTCACGACGATAAGCGGCACGGGTGAACAAGTCTACGATCGGCTCGGCGGTGGAATAGGAACGGCTCAAGGCTTGAACAGTCCGTGGGATCTTGTCCTGCATGGCAACACCCTTTATATAGCGATGGCGGGACCGCATCAATTGTGGGCTCTCGATTTGCCGACGGGAGTTGCGCGCGCGTGGGTCGGATCGGGCCGCGAAGACATCTACGACGGTACGGGAACCCGCTCGGCTGCTCTGGCCCAGCCGTCGGGATTGTGGCTCGACGGCGACTGGCTGTACTTTGCGGACAGTGAAGTAAGCGCCGTGCGCCGCGCCAACATCAATACAGCGGACGTCGAGACTCTGGTCGGCAGCGGACTCTTCGATTTCGGAGACAAAGTGGGCTCATTCAAGAATACGCTCTTGCAGCATCCGCTGGGAGTCGCCGTTTACAAGGGCGACGTCTTGGTTGCGGATACGTACAATCATCGCATAAAGAAGTTGAATCAAACATCCAAGGAATCAAGTTTCCTGATTGGTTCAGGCTCTCCCGACCTTGCGACGGAAACGCCCGACAAACTTTCGCTCTACGAGCCCGGTGGAATTTCTGTCAACGGCGATTGGCTCTACATCGCTGACACGAACCACGACCGCATCATCCGCGTATCATTGAAAGACAATTCGTGGAGCGAATTCAAACTAAAAGGATTGCGGACGATGGAATCCACGACGATGGACCACGACGCAACGGCGGACGCAGCGATTGAATTCCAGACAGGAAACGACCTCGTATTAAGTTTAGGCGCGCAGCTTCCTTCGGGAGTTCACCTGAACAAGGAAGCACCACTTGCCTACAGCGTGAATCTCGGCAACGGCTCTCCGATCGAAGGATTGGCTTCCAAGCATGAGCTGCCCGTGAAAGTGACGATACCGGCTGCAAGTCTAAAACCCGGCGACGCCGACGCGACGTTGTTCTTTGCCTATTGCACGGACAAGGACGCGGGGCTGTGCGTACCCGTTTCCGTAGGTTACAAAATTCACTTGACGGAAGATGCAAACGCAAACGGCATGGCGGAAGTGTCGGCAACCATAAAGTCTCTCCCGCAATAAACACAAAACCGACTCATAGCAAAGCGGGCGGCCCAATGGTCGCCCGCTTCTCATTTCTTTAGCGATGAATTTACGCAATCTCGTTCAAAATTGCCGCGCCGCTTGACGTGCCAATACGTTCCGCTCCGGCTTGAATCATTTTTTCGAAATCAGCGAGCGTTCTAATTCCGCCGGACGCCTTCACTTTCAATCCGTGTGCCGCGACTTCCTTGTGCATCAGGGCCACCGCTTCCAGCGTTGCGCCGCCCGGCCCGAAACCCGTCGACGTTTTCACCCACTGCGCTTTGGCCTTCACGCACAATTCGCAGGCCTTGACGATCTGACTTTCAGAAAGCATCGCCGTTTCGAATATCACTTTCAACGACGCACCTGTTCTGCGGCAAGCATCCGCAACCGCCCGAATGTCATGTTCGACCGCGGCGAAATCTCCGCTGAGCATACCTCCGATCCACAACACCATATCAATCTCGGTGGCGCCGTCATGGATTGCTTGCAACGCTTCCGCGACTTTTGACTCCGTGCTCGTCGCGCCAAGCGGAAATCCGACGACCGTACATACGGAAACCTCACTGCCGGCCAGCTTCTTTGCGCACTGTGGGACAAAACGCGCGTTGACGCAAACAGTTTTGAAATTGAGCTTCAGTGCTTCGTCACACAGCTTGTCGATCTGCGCTGCGGTTGCCTCAGCCTTAAGTATAGTGTGGTCAATCAGCGCCGCAGCTTCGGACTTCGTCATGGCATCTCCAATTCATGTTTACGCAAATATACGAGTTGGCATTCAAATTCGCAAGAGTAAAAACAAAACGGCCGCAGACATTGCTGCGGCCGGCGAATCTTGACTTTACAAACTCTATGCTTCTTGCGCGGCCTGCTGTTCCGCGAGCTTTTTCGCTCGAAATGCTTCTTCCATCGGTTTGACTTTCGTTTCGTAGCAGTCGGGGCAAATCGAATGCGAGAATTGCACGTCCTGATGGTCGGAAATATACTCTTCGATTTGCGACCACAGATTCTCGTCGTCGCGAATTTTCTTGCAGTAAGAACAAATCGGCAGGAAGCCCTGCAGCATCTTCACGTGTTGGCGCTCGGCTTCAAGCTCTTTGACCCGGTTGGCAAGGCTGTCTTGAAGCTGCATGATACGCTTGCCGACGCGGAGCCGCGCGCGCAATTGATCAGGGTCAATCGGTTTCGTCAAGAACTCGTCGACTCCGGCGAGCATTCCGGCCATCATGTCGTCTTTGTCTTGCCTCGACGTAAGCATCACGATGTACGTATACTCCGATTCTGCAAAAGCGCGAATCGTTTTGACAACCGTCGGCCCCTCCATCTCGGGCATCATCCAGTCCGTAATGAGCATTTTGGGTCGATGCTCAAGAAACACCTTAAGCGCATCCGTTCCGTTGACCGCGACGAGCGGCTCATATCCAAACTTCGAAAGCAACCTCTCGAGCGTCAACAATGTGACACGGTCGTCATCTACGGCAAGTACTTTCATGCGGACAGTTCACTCTTGATGTTCAGAAGTTCTTCCTTGACAAGTGAAAACTCCTCTTCGACCTTGTCAACTTGATCGTCGGTGATCGCGATCCTCAGCTTCCGCACGGTATCGTCAATCTCTGCGCACAGCGTCGCCAGCGTCAACGCTCCGACGTTAAGCGCGGCTCCCTTGAGTGAATGAGCGGTACGTCCGACTTCCTCGCAGTCGCCGGTCGTAAAGGAAGCACGAATTTTCTCGATACGCTCCATACCGTCGACAAGCATAATATCAATCAAATCGACGGTGAAGGACGGATCGCCCATACCGATTTCGTCAAGCCTCGCGCGGCTCACGTGCGGGGTGGAACTTGTTATAGAGTTCTCCATAGTAATCGACTGTTTAAGATCGGCTATTTTACGGATTCACCCGTGAATGTGCAATAAATACGCCGTTTCGGACAATGTGGGGAGTTGTAATCATCGGTACATCCTTTGCAATATGCACGGTGTTGACTATAAGGAGTTCGGAATGAGATACATTCTTCCCGTTTTACTGGTGTTTTCTGCCGCAGCGTTGGCCGGCGACCATGCTCAAACGTGCACTGTGGACGAGGCCCTATCGAACCTGCGGAAAGGGAACGAACGATTCGTCAAAGGCAAACCCAACGTTTGGGACAGCGGATCCGCGAAGCGAGAACATCTTACCGCCGGTCAGACTCCGTATGCGTGTGTCATCACGTGTTCGGACTCGCGCGTGCCGCCGGAGCAGATTTTCGACGCCGGACTGGGCGAATTGTTTGTGATTCGCGTAGCGGGCAACGTCGCCTCTAAGGAGGTTGTTGCCTCGGCAGACTATGCAGTCGGGCACCTGCATTGCCCAGTTGTGATCGTGATGGGCCACACGAACTGTGGTGCGGTCGGAGCAGCCCTATCGGACTCGGACTTCCCAGAACCATTGAACACGCTTATCGAAGAAATCCGCCCGTCCGTCGAAGCCTGCGAGTCGAAAGGTTATGGCAGCGAGAATCTCTACGCAGGTGCAATCAAAGAGAATGCCCGCAACTCCGCAGCGGCTCTGCTGTCGGGATCTCTGAGTATCGAGCAGGCTGTCGCCGACGGTGAGTGCGTCGTGCTTTCTGCGGTGTATGATCTCGCCACGGGTGCGGTACAATGGCAGTCTCAAATGGGTGCGGCCAAGATTGCGCAGGTCGAACCGAAGAAAGAAGCGAAACCCAAAGTGACGCACGAACCAAAGCCTGCCGAACCGACTCACGAATCCGTAGCCAAGACGGAAAAGAAGTATACCGACACGCCGGCGGACCAAACACAATCGTCTCGCAGTTCAAAACGCGATTCGAAATATAAGCACTGAGTGCGCAAGGCAGAAAATAGAAACGGTAGGTCTCACGACCTACCGTTTTCAATTTGTGCAGCTGCTTTGCGAGCCTAAGCCGTCGCTCCAGCTTTGAGTTTTGAAGCAATGGCGGAAATTAAGTCGTCATATGATTTCGCGAACTTGACCACGCCGTCCTCGATCAAATCAAAGGCGATTTGATCGATGTCCACACCGAGACTCTTCATTTCGGTTAAAGTTTTCTCTGCGGACTCCATGTTCTTCAGCAGATTGGCTGCGGGTTTACCGTGATCTTTGAAGGCCGAAAGAGTTTGGGGGGGTACGGTGTTGACCGTGTGTTGCGCAATCAGTTCGTCGACATAGAGAGTGTCGGGGTAAGCGGGATTTTTGGTCGATGTTGAAGCCCAAAGCGGACGCTGGACTTGTGCACCTGCGTCGGCGAGTTTTTTCCAGCGCGGAGATGCGGTGACTGTTTGGAAATGTTTGTACGCCATGCACGCATTGGCGATGGCACCCTTCGAGCATAGATCCTTGCGCCCTTTCTTCTCGAGCTGCGCGTCGGCGACGGTATCAATGCGGCTGACAAAGAAGCTTGCTACTGAAGCGATTCTCGACAGGTCCTCGCCTTTTGCGTGACGAGCTTCGAGCGCTTTGATATAGGTTTCTAAGACATCGACGTACTGCTGGAAAGTGAAAAGCAGCGTGACGTTGACGTTGATGCCGCGCGTCAGCAATTCCAAAATCGCAGGCTGACCTTCGACGGTACCGGGAACTTTGATCATCAGGTTGGGGCGATTGACACGCTCCCACAGACGCAGGGCTTCGGTGACGGTACCCTTTGTGTCATGCGCAAGCGTGGGCGAAACCTCGAGGCTGACGTAGCCGTCGATGGTTTTGGAATCCTGATAGACGCCCGAAAGCATATTGCAGGCGCGCGCGACATCGCTGACGGCGAGGTTTTCAAAAACTTCGTTCGCCGTCAACTCGCTGGCGATACCCTTTCGGATATCGTCGTCGTAATCTTCGCTGCCGGCAACCGCTTTCTCGAAAATCGTAGGATTCGACGTCATTCCGCGTAGCCCTTCGGCAACGTGACGTTCGAGACCTCCGGAATCCATTAACTCACGGCTGATATAGTCGAGCCACAACGATTGACCGAGGTCCAAAGTGGCTTTCATAATGGGATGACTCATCTATCTCTCCTCGTTTTGTTTCATTATCGTCCGGCTTTTTCGATCTCGAGCACTTTGTTCAAGCGCCTTTGATGGCGCTCGAGTCCCGAGAATTTCGCGGCCAAGAACGCTCTGACCACTTCGCGCGCCAGTTCGACACCGATGATGCGCGCCCCCAAACAGAGCGCATTCATATCGTCATCTTCAACGCCTTGGCGCGCGGAGAACGTATCGTGACACGTTCCGGCGCGAATACCTTTGACTTTGTTCGCAGCAACGCACGCTCCAACGCCGCTGCCGCAAATGATCAATCCTCGGTCGGCACGGTTTTCGACTATTTCGCGCGCGACCGCACGTGCGAAGTCCGGATAATCGGCGGCTTCGGTTGAGTGTGTGCCCATATCCACGACCTGATGGCCAAGTCCGGCCACCATATTCACCAACTCTCTCTTCAGTTCAAACCCAGCGTGGTCGCTTCCGACGGCGACAATCATCTCAAAGCTCCTGACTACGCGCGCGTTTTCTCCAGCACGGACAGTGCGCGGCGCGCTACGTTGTCCGGCGTTAGCCCAAGTTTCTCGTAAATTGTTTTCGCCGGAGCGCTCGCACCAAAGCGGTCGAGTCCGACAACATCACCGTCCAGCCCCACATATTTCCACCAGCTCAAAGTCGCGCCGGCTTCCACGGCGACTCTCGCGCGAACGGACGAAGGAAGCACTTCATCCCGGTATGCTTGCGGCTGCTGGTCGAAGAGTTCGAAACACGGCACGGAAACCACGCGCGTTGCGACACCCTCTCTTTCAAGCTGAGCCTTCGCGCCGAGCGCAATCTCCACCTCGCTTCCGCTGGCAAGCAAAATCACGACGGGAGCGCCGTCGTTCGCATCGGACAAAACATATGCGCCAAGTTCAACGGGCATGCGCTCGCCTGCGTACTCAAGAACCGGCAACCCTTGACGAGTCAGGCAAAAGGCGACAGGGCCGTCCCTCCGTTCCAGCGCGACGCGGTAGCATTGCGCCGTTTCGTTCGCGTCGGCGGGCCGCATCGTCCACAAATTCGGAGTCGCGCGCATATGCGTCAAATGCTCAATCGGCTGGTGCGTCGGTCCGTCTTCTCCCAGTCCGATACTGTCATGCGTGAACACATACAATACCGGCAAGTGCGACAGCGCAGACAGTCGTACCGACGCTTTCATGTAATCCAAGAAATTCAAGAACGTCGCGCCAAACGAAATGAACGGAGCACTGCTCGCGATTCCGTTCAGAACCGCGCCCATACCGTGTTCGCGAATTCCAAAACGAAGATTGCGGCCTCCGCGATATTCTCCTTGAAAATCTCCGCGGCCTTCAAGATAAGTCAAATTCGATTCGACGAGGTCCGCGCTTCCTCCCACCATCCATAGTAAATCACTAAGCGCTTCCAAGCAGGCTTCGGAGGCCTTGCGCGTGGCAAGAGGCTTGTCGCCGGGTTTCCACGTCGGCAGCTTGTCCGCCCAGTTTTCCGGCAGTCTGCGCGCCCAAAACTGCTGCCAATCGGCTTGTAAGCCGGGAGTGGCGGCAAAGGCTTTCTCAAGTAAACTCTGCCATTCGGTTTGTCGTTCCGAACCCGCTTGCCGCGCCGCACTCATGTGTTTGAAAACTTCCGTTGGAACGAAGAACGATTTGTCCTCGGGAAGCCCCAGTTCGCGTTTCGTGAGTTTGAGTTCTTCTTCACCCAACGGCGAACCATGCACCTTCGACGTGCCGGCTTTGTGCGGCGACCCAAACCCGATTGTAGTACGGCAGCGAACAAGAGTTGGTCGGTCCGTGTCCTCGATACCTTCGCGAATCGCCTGGTCCACTTCTTCGAGATCGAGTCCGTTGCATTCGAGCACTTGCCAGCCGTAACTTTCAAACCTTGCGCCGACGTCCTCGGTAAACGTGATCTTGGTTGAACCGTCAATCGTGATATGATTATCGTCATAGAGCATCACAATCGATCCCAAGCCCAAATGTCCGGCCAGCGACGCCGCTTCAGCCGACACCCCTTCCATCAAATCGCCGTCAGAACAAATTCCGAACACTCGGAAATTGATAACTTCGTGTCCCGGACGATTAAACGTCGCCGCGAGAATATCCCGGGCAATCGCGATTCCCACGATATTTCCCACACCCTGTCCTAGCGGTCCGGTTGTGGCTTCCACGCCGGGGGTCATCCCAAATTCAGGGTGTCCCGGTGTAATGCTCCCCCATTGACGGAAATTCTTGAGCTGTTCCATCGGGAGATCGTAGCCTGTCAGATGCAGGAGCGAATAGAGCAGCGCGCAGCCGTGGCCCGCGGACAACACAAACCTGTCACGGTTCACCCATTGAGGATCAAGCGGATTGTGCCGCAAGTGTTTTTGAAAGACGGCATAGCCCATAGCGGCCGCACCGAGCGGCAAACCCGGATGCCCGGAGTTTGCGGCCTGCACCGCGTCAATGGCTAATCCACGTACTGTATTGATGCTCAGTCGATCCAACGCTTCTGACATTGAGTGCTCCTGTTGCTCCTCACAATCATGAGAAACGAGTTGTAATCCAATTCGAAAACAAGCACAAAGCGACGGATATGCTCCGTCGCTTTGCTGATTTTAGTTGCAAAACCTTGAGTGGGTTCGCATTACTTCATCAAGATCATCTTGCGGCTTTCCACGAAACTGCCTGCGACAATCCTGTAGAGATAGACTCCGCTCGCGTACGAGCTTGCGTCAAACGTTACGGTATGATAACCCGCTCCAAACGAACCGTCAACCAGTTTCGTCACTTCACGGCCCGTGATGTCGTAAACCGTGAGTTGCACGTTCTGCGCTTCAGGCAGGCCGAACTGAATCTGCGTCGTCGGATTGAACGGGTTCGGGTAGTTGGCGGAGAGCTCGTAATTCACGGGAATTACGGTTTGGCTGTAAGTCGGCCATTCTTCGTTGTCATCTTCCGGCTGCGGCATGGCCAGCGTGGCGTCCATGTTCTCATCGGTCAAAGCGGACAGCCACAGCTTGATGGTGCCTTCGCCCGCGCCGATGATGTCGGTATCGCCGTCATTATCGAAGTCACCGCCGTGCACGACCGAAGCCTGCGTCATCGTAGACGAAATCACGTTACGGTAGAAGCGGTGCTCCGTGCGGCGCCACCACGAGATTTCCTGATTCTCATTGGCGGCCAACAACAAGTCATTCAAACCGTCGGCATCCATGTCCACGGCGTCCATTTCGCGCGGGAAGGGAACCAACGAGGTGACGTAATTTTCTTCCATCGTCGCGCCGTCCCACCATGCAACCAGCGGTTCCTGTGCGACGCAGAAGTAGATGTCAAGAACGTTGTCGCCGTTCAAATGCGCGGCATTGATGTAGGACGCACCGTAGACATCCGACATCAACACGCTACGTGTAAATGTTTCGCTGCCGTTATTCGAATAGAGGGCGAACATGCCGCCGTCGTACGCGGCACCGAGAATATCCATGTCGCCGTCGTTTCCGATATCCGCCACTTCAACGGAACGGGCGCCTTCGAAGGCGTTGTCAATCACGAAACGCGTGAAAGAATTGTTGGGATTATGACGCCACCACGAAACGTCGTTTTCGTCGCAGGCCGCCGTCACGAGGTCCATATCGTTGTCGCCATCGAGGTCCACGATCACCACGTCGCGCGCGCCGTCGTAGTTCGAAGCAATCACGTTCAGTGTAAAGCTGCCGTCTTGATTTTGACGGAACCAGACGAGTTGGTCTGCGAACTGCGCAACCGCGGCGATATCAAGATCGCCGTCGTTGTCAAGGTCACCGACGGCCACCGAACGCGCGCCGTCCCAATTTTCGACGATCACGTGCGGCACAAACTGCCAGCCGCCCATGTTTTCGTACCACATGACCTTGTCGGCGAACATACCGCAGGCCACGACGTCCATATCGCCGTCATCGTCCAAATCGGCCGGAACAGCGGACATACAGCCGTACAGATCCGTCGTCACGGTAACGACACCGAATGGAATCGGATCGACCGGCACTCGGTATCCATAAGTTACCACGGACATCGCACCCTGACCGCAGTCATTGAAAGCGCGAACGCGGTATTCATATTCGACGCCCGGAGCCGCCGAGAAGTCGTCGTAGGCAATAACGTTTGCGCCCACTGTCGCGATGACTTCCGCCGGGAATCCGCGCAGAATTTCAAAACCGGTTTCGCCGCTGACGTTATTCCACGACAGATGCACGCGGTCATTCAGGTTGGTCGACGCCACGACGTTCGTAACAATCGACACCGGCGCTGCCGACGAACCTTGGTTGACGGCAGTCATCGTGCCCAAACCGCACTGGTTGACGCCGCGCATCTGATAGTTGTAGACGACGCCGGGTTGAATATCAGTATCATTGTAAGAAGTCAATCCGTCCGGTACCGTGGCGATTTGAACGTTGTTACGCCAGATTTGATACTCGGTCGCGACAGCGACTTCATTCCAGCTTACGATCACGACGTTGCACAAGCCGTCTGAAGCGTTGAATCCGGTCGGCGCGGGCGGCAGCGGAATCGTTGAACCTTGCACAGCCGGAGTCTGCGGTCCGCTTCCGCACGCGTTCGTCGCGGCGACCGTGTAGTTGAACGTCGAGCCTGTAGCCACGTTGTCCGTGTAGGAGAATGTCCCTTGCGGAAGCGTTGCAATCAAGGTTCCGCCCTTGCGAACTTCGTAGTTCAGCGCGTGCTGCGTACCCGTCCACGTCAACAGAATCGACGTGCAGCGGTCATGCGTCGCGGCAAGGTTCGTTACCGTACCGGCAGTCGGCGCGGCAACACCGGCGTCGCTGGCACATCCACCAACTCCGCAGAGGTTAGACACCGCGCAAACTTCGTACGTCGCGGCCTGTGCGAGCGGGTTCGAATCGACATACTGACGCTGCACACCGGCCGAGCCGCCGACCAAGGTAGCCAGAAGCGAGCCGTTACGCTTGATCTGCACTGAATCCTGTCCGTCCACATTGGCGAACGTAAAGGACACGGTTACGATACCGCAGCCGTCATCGCTTGCTGACATTTGCGACGGAGCCACCGGCGTCGGAGCCGTGCGCCCTTGGTCGCTCGAAATCGGCGATTCAATCGTATCACCGGCGGCACACACGCGCAACGCGGTAATGCTGTAGGTGCTGGCGGGCCAAATGCCCGGATGGTTGTAAGTGGTCGTATTCGCAGCGACGCGGGCCAATGGGTTGCCGTTGCGGCGGATACGCAGATAGTTGACGCCGGATTCCGTATAAGGAGTCCATGTCAACTGCACCATGTCGCAGAGATTTTCGCTGGCGGCAAAACCGACCACCGCCACCGGATAAGTATTCGGCGTCACGTTAATCACTTGTGATTCCGGACCAACTTCGCAGCCGTTGAAAGCGGCAACCGTTAAGTTGCAGTTGCCGGTATCCGCCGGGCAGAATTGCGTCGACGTCACGTTTGCGCCGAGTGTATCGGCAATCACGCCGTTGCAGAAAATATAGTAGCCTTGTTCGTTCGCAACGTCATTCCAGCTCATGTCCACACAGAAGCACGGGCTGGCGACCGCGGTAAATCCTACGACCTGTGCCAGCATCGGAATCACCGTAACCGTGTTGCTCGGAGCAGATTGCGCACCCGCACCGCACTGGTTCGCCGTGATTACGCGGTAGCTGTAGCTGCCTGCGGGCAACGGTCCGTCCACGAAGGACAGGTCTTCCGGAGCATTCGTGGCCACCAACGTACCGTTGCGCCAGACTGAGTAGCCCGTTATCGGACTGGTCGCAGGCGCCGTCCACGACACGGTAATCGTGCCGCATTCTTCGACGGCGGTCACACCCGTCGCAACACCCGGAACGGCATATCCTTCGCCGTTCACGGCAACGCTGGCCGGACCAACTCCGCAAGCGTTGAACGCGGCGACCTGATACGTATGCACGCCGGTGATGCCATTGTCATTATAAGAAACGACATTCGCGCCGACGGTTGCAATCGGAGTCGTCGTATTGCCGTCACGGTAGATATTGTAGCCGGTTTCGAGAGCTTGGTCGGTCCAAGTCACCGTAACCAAACTACACACGTCCATCGTCGCGGCCACGCCGGCAACAACCGGAGGAACGTCCGCGATGGCGCCTTCGGCCGTGTTGCCCACGTCGCCGCTGCCGCACTCGTTGACTGCCACAACCCAATAGTTGTAGAACTGTCCCGGAGTGGCGGTTTCGTCGTCATAGGAAACGCTGTTTGCAGGTACGGTCGCGATTGGCGCGCCTTCACGCCAAATCTGATAGGAATCTTCGTTTTCGATATCCGTCCAGGACACCGTTACGGCATCACAATCGGTCGTCGTCGCCGCAACTGTGCTTACCATACCCGGAATATCGCGGCGGCAGCCTTCCACTTCCTCCGATTCTTCGCCGGCACCACCTTCGTTAAAGCCGCGCACGGTATAGGTGAAGCATTCACCCGGTTCCGGCGTCGCATCGCAATACGTCGTAACGTCCGCGCCGACCGTGCCAATCACTTCGCCTTCACGGAGAATTTCGTAACCCGTTTCGTTATCGATATCCGTCCAAGTCAGACAGATCTGATTGCAATTCGTTGTGCTCGCTTCAACTCCGGTCACGGCATCGAGGTTGAACACCGCGATTCCCACTGCTCCGGTTGACACGTCACCTTCGCCGCAAACGTTGTAGGCAGCGACCGTGTATGTGTATTCCACGCCCGGTACGGCAGTCATATCGCAATAGGAAGTATCGTCAGCGCTGGTCGTGAAGATCAGCGTAGCGTTGCGGTAAACGTAAAATCCAAGTTCACCGGCCACGTTGTCCCATGACAGACAAACTTCGTTCACGACATTTTGCGTCGCGGTAAGATTCATAACCTGCGTCGGGGTCTGCGCGCGCATACCCGTCGCTGCCACGGACTGGGGACCTTCGTTGCACGCATTCACGGCCGCAACCGTGTAGTCGTGCGACTCGCCCATAACTACCGTGAAGTCAGCGTAGTCAGAAAGAATCGGCAGCGTCGTGGTCAAAGAATCGCCGTCGCGATAGATAATATAGCTCGTCGCGCCGGGATAGTCTTCCCACGTGATGTAGACACCTTCACAGCTATCCACGGAAGCAACCACACCGGTCACCTGGCCCATTTGCGGCAGGCGTTCACCGCTCGCAGGATCAGACGCATTCGTCAAACCGCAGAATTCGCTGTAGGCACGCACGGTGTATTCATAGACTCCCGCCGCGGGAATATCCGTGAACATCGTGTCGGGCGCCGCCACCGTTCCGGCCAAATTGTCGTCGCGGTAAACGCGGTATTCCGTCACGTCGCCGGGTGCGGTATTCCACGCAACCATAACCGAATCACAATTGTCATCGGTGGCGGTCACGTTGATCGGCGGTTCCGGACCTTCCAAACGAGTTCCGTTATCGGAATCCGAAGGATCTGACGAGCCGCACAGTTCATCATACGCTCTAACCGTATAAGCCGCAGTAGTACCGCTGGCGATGCCAGTGTCGGTATAGTCCAGCGTGTCAGCGCCGACCGTGTCAATCGCCAAGCCGTCGCGGAAAATGATGTAGTGGCTGAACGTTCCCGTCGACGCTTCCCACGTCACAAAAACATCCGAGCACGAGGTGTCGGAAGCCATGACATTGGTCGGAGCCGTCGGATATTCCTGCACCGTTCCCGTGGTAATGGACGCGCCGGAAGAGTCGCAGCCGTCATTCGAAGGAATGGCATAGATTGTATAGATGTTGTCGCCGAGCAAAGCCTCGGTGTCAACGTAGGTCGTATCCGTAATATCGCCGCCGATTTGCACGTCGTCACGATATAGATGGTAAACTACTCCGGCAGTGCTTTCAGGCTGCGTACCCCACGACAATGCTACCGCGTCACAGCGGTCCTCAGAAGCAGTGAAGCCGGGAGGAGCAACCGGCGAATTCAAGTATCCCGCAATGCCTTCATCGCTGAGATCGCCTTCACCGCAGGCCACGGAGTATGCGCTGATCATGTAGGAAAACGCACCGTGCAGTTCCGGCACGTACGCGTAGCACGTATCAGCGGTGGAATCAAACAAAACCTCGTCGACGTAGATGTAGTATCCGTCTACGTCACCCGATGCGCTGCTCCAGCATACGATCACCGAATCGCAGCGGTCGGTCGTGGAAAGAATGGTCGGAATTCCGACGGACTCAAGTTGACGGCCTGTCGCCGCGTCGCTCGGATCGGACTCCGGACACGTCGTGCTTGTCGCGACGACCGTGTAATCATGCGACTCCGTATCACCGGGATCATCGACGTACGTAAGTTCGTCGCCTCCGACGGACGCCACGTTGACGTCGTCGCGGTAAATGTCGTAGCCGTCGACGTCACCGTCAGACGCTTCCCATGAAATCGAAACTCCGGTACACAGAGTATCCGACGCCGTCACGTTTTGCGGCGTGGAGGGCGGCAGCATGACTTCCACCATGATGTGGTTACTCGTGTCACCGACTCCGCATGCGTTAACGGATTCAAAGTAGACGTCATGCGTACCGGGACCAGCCGGAATAATCAGCGAATCCAGCCAATAGGCGATGGAGCCTTGCGGCGAACCGTCAAGATAGACGTTGTAATCCGTAGCGTCGCCCAGCGACGTCCATGATACGACGATAGTCTGACAGTCAATGCTGTAGCCGGAAAGGTCCGTGAGGCCCGCCGGCGTGCCCAGACGCTGGAATTCCAACGTATCGGTAGTACTGCCGTATCCGCACTCGTTTGAGCCAACCGCAAACGCAGTGTGCACGTCGTCGTCATCGAGACCAATCGAGAACGTGCCGTTCGGCAAAAGATTGATCGCGTACGATTGGTCGTCAAGGTAGAAGTGCGTCGTATCACCGTACGCCGGTCGGATAAACGAGAAATACACGCGGTCACAGGTCACGGAATCGACTTGGAATCCCGGAGCCACGGGCAACGGATAGGCGCCGCCGTCATCGGGATCACTGTCGCCCGTTCCGCCCGCACCAACGGCGCGCACGACGTACGAGTAGACCGCACCGGAAACCACATTGTGATCGGTGTACGTCGTCACATCGGCAGTCACCGAGTCAATCACGGCGTTGTCACGAACGATGCGGTACTTCGTTTCGTTGGCTACGTCATCCCACGTCACGACTACGCTGTCGCACAGCGAATCCGTCGCGGAAACGTTCGTCGGTGCATCCTGCGCGGCCAAAATCATACCTTGCACGGCAGTGGACAACGTTCCGGTTCCGCATTCGTTGTACGCGCCGATCTGGTAGTTGTACGCCGTGTTCGGCAATGCGCTCGTATCGTCATAAGTCAAAACGTCCGCGTTCACGGAGTCAATTGCGACCAGCAAAACGGCGTCGCGATAAATTCCGAAGCCGGTTTCGTTGGCCACGTTGCCCCACGTCAGCGTTACGCGGTCAGGCAAATTGTTCGTAGCAGTCAATCCGGTTACTTGCGACGGAGCGGTCTTCTTCGATCCCGTATTTGCCGTGGGAAAGGAGCTCGTTCCGCACGTGTTCGTAGCCGCTACCGTGTAAGAGGGTGTCCCAGTCGCCGTCGAGTCGTTGTAGGAAGTAACATTGGCCGCTGTCGTGAAAATGTCAACGCCGTTCCTGCGGACGACAAAGCCCGTTTCATCCGAGCTGTTGTCCCACCACGTAACTTGTACGTGAGAACAGAACGACGCGTCGCTGGCATTCACGCCTGACGGAGCGGTTGGCGTGCCGATGCGGGAACCGGAGACCTGCGTTGACTGAGCGCCTTCCTGGCAAGAACTTGGGTTTGTGCTGATAAACGCGGCCACCGTGTAGTTGAAGGGAGTGTTCGGCGTCGCTGTGCCGTCACTGTAGGAAGTCGCGGGCGCGTTGACCGTTTGGATCTGCGTCCCGTTACGCCGCACGATGTAACTCGTCGCGCCTGTCACGGCACCCCAACTCAGATTGACCGTGCAGAGACCATTGGTGGTGGTCAATCCCGTAACCTGCGCAGGCGGCTGATACGCCGTTGCGGCATGGTTTGGCGTCGCAGGCCCAACACCGCACGTGGAACTCCAGCCTCTGATGCTGTAGTTGTGCGAACCTGACAGCGACGTGACAACCGTATCGCGCATCACAGAGTTTTGTGCGAGCGTCGGAATCGTGTCAACCGGCACGTTGTCTTGATAGATAATAAAGTTCTGAATCGACGTGGCGGGAATCGGCACACGCCAGCGAACAATGATCTTGCCGCATTCTGACGGATGCGCAGTCACCTGAACGGACGTGTCAGCCGGAGCCAGGGGCTCTTGAATGCGCGTTCCCGCTTCTGACGAAGGCGCCGAATAGCACTCTTGCGTGTCGTCGTGATATCGCGCGCGGATGTTGTACGTATAGGTACCCGCGGGGGCCGTGTTGTCGACAAACGAAGTCACGGACCAAAGGACTTTACCGACCGGAGTGCCGGCGCGGTCGATGAACAACGAGTCGACGCCTTGGTCATTGGGATAGGCCGTCCAACTCAGTGAGATATTCGAGCACGAATTGTCCGAAGCATTAAATCCGGAAACAGGCGAAGGCGTCGGACAGCCAGCGCACGGCGTATCGACGCAGTTGAGCGCCACTTCGCCGTTATCCACACCGAAATAAATTTCCTGTAAGCCCGTGACAATCGTGAAAGCGTCCGATTCCCAGTGCTGTCCGTTCAAACAGATACGCAGCCACAACCGTGCGGGACTGGGGAGACCAGACGTGATCGTGAACGGCGGTTCCGTGGCAAATCCACCAGGAACTCCCAATAAGCCATCTCCGTTCATTTGGAACTGGTTGAAGTTCGCCGCAGGAAACACGTCTGTCGGATACAGTTCGTCCGTATCATCCGGTCCGTTGTCGTTCTGATCCCACATCACGTCCACAACTGCGTCGTCGGGCAAGAAATTGCCGCCCGCACACGTTTCAGTTAGTTGTTGACTGACATCAATAAAGAATGCATTGACTTGGGCGTGTGCTTGTTTTGCGAGGAAGATCAAACATCCTGCAAGAACAATAGCTCTCAACTTCATCGGCAAACCTCCACATCAAAAAACTTCACACAGGATGGACACGCGCGGAACTTGTCAAAGGTCCGCGAGGTTTCGAATTCGGGACGGTTCAAGAGTCCACTTGGGAATTGGCTGCAAGCCCACAAAACAGGCAAATTGCCTGTTTGCAGGCCAGCGCTTGTAAATTTCCGCGCCATGTCTTGCAAATCCTCGTTCAGGTGTTTATATTCTATCAATTTAAGCGAGAGAGGGGAGACCTGCGACGGAGGTGACTCCATGCAGGACTTAGAAAGATAACCATTTCTCGTGAAGCAGTCAACCCTCAGAAGGTTGCAAGTGCTACGAAAAACAATCCTTGAAACTACCCAAATGAGCCATTTATCTGTTGAGCAAACGGTCAAATCCGGGGTCTTCCGCCGTCAACACACCGTAATTCTAACGTTATCGCTATTGCTTGTTTTAGCGGGTCTTGCTGTTTCCGCGCCCAGAAAAGTCGCGGAAAGAGCTGGACGAGGCTGTTCGGCGCCGCTCTGGAGCTCCGATAGCCGCTTCATCGCTTTTACAAACATAGATTTAGATACATTGTATGTGGTTGAGCCGGCAGAGTCCAGAAAAGAGCAAGAGCTGTACCGCGTGGCACATGCTCTGGGCGTCGGACGGCGTTTCGTATTCGTCCCCGGAGAGGAGCGGTTAGCGTACCGTGAGATGGTGGGAGCCATTGGAACGCACCCGGATCGAATTATCTCGACATCGTTCTACAGCTATGATCCCAGCATGTTGACCAGTAACATGAACAAGATCATTGGACCGTATCGTATTAATAATCAAATATATTATCGCGAGTCCTTGAGCGACCCACTGATCTCGGTGACTGGCGATGAGCGCACAGCAGGAGCGTACAAAAAAGGCGGCAAATTGGTCGTCAAAAACGCGCAGGGCAACGCTGTGTTTACCTCGGACGGACAGGAAGAACCGGAAGGTTTTGAGGTCTCGCCGGACGGTCATTGGGTGGCCGCAGTCTTTGCAAAGGACAACGATCATGCAGTTCGCTTGATTCAAATTTCGGATGGCGCAATCATCGAGCTTGGACGCGGTCGCTGGCCGTCGTGGTCGGGCAACTCGAACCGCGTGGTGTTTGTCCGCGACAAAGAAGAGCTGAAATATGCGGAAATGGTCGTCTACGATTTGCAGGTTGGCCAATCGCGGTCGGTGATGGGAGTGAACCAATTTTGGCCGGACGAACCGTCTTTGAACGGAGACGGTTCCAAGGTGGCATTTGTGCACGACGGGGAGATTTTCGTCACGGAAGTCACGGGGTTCTGATCTATTCGTTTTCAACAAAAAAGCCCGCACAGTGCGGGCTTTTTTTTCGCGGCGGCATCCGCTGAGGATGCCCCTCGGGCCTGTTACGCCTGTTGTAAACACACTTCTCGCAGGGCGGCGGAGAGCATTTCGTTTTGTTCAGGGGTGCCGATGGTCACGCGCAAGCAATGCGGCAGCATGAACGCGCGCAGCGGACGCACGATGACGCCGCGCTGTTCAAGTCCATTTGAGACTTGCAATGCTTTCTCTTCGCTCGCGAACGGAAGCAGGAAGAAATTCGCTCCCGTCGGAATCCACGTGAGTCCGAGCTCATCGAAGAGCTTCGGCAGCTCTTCCCTGCCCTTGCGGTTTGTCTGCTGCGACAATTCGAGAAACTCGCGATCATCCAGCGCACCGACTCCGGCTCGTTCAGAAATCAGGGACGGCTCAAACGGCAGCTTGACTTTAAGCACGTTGATCGCCAAATCCTCGTGGGCAAATCCGTAGCCGATACGCAGCGCCGCGAGTCCGTAGGCTTTCGAGAATGTGCGCAGCGTAATCACGTTGTCCATCCGGTACGACATGGAGTCGGGATAGTCGGGATATTCCTGCGCGTATTCGTAGTAGGCTTCGTCGAGAATCACCAGCGCATGAGACGGCACGCGCTTCATGAACTTCTCGAATTCCGGTTTCGTGAAGTACGTTCCGGTCGGATTGTTCGGATTGGCCAGATAAATGATCTTCGTCTTGGGAGTGATCGCATCGGCAATCGCTTCGAGATCGAACGCGTAGTTCTTCAGCGGCACGGTCACGAGTTTGACGCCGCGCGAACGCGCCAGCACATAGAGTCCGATGAACGTGCCTTCGGCGGTCAAGACTTCCTCGTCGTCGCACAAAAACGCGCGGATGATGTTGGCCAGAATCGATTCCGATCCTGATCCGACCACGACGTTTTGCAGTTTGACTTCAAAGAGTTTCGCGAGCTTATTTCGCAGTGTCAATCCACCGTCGGGATAGAGCTGAATATCCCGGAACGACTCTTGGGCGAGCGCGATGCCTTTGGGCGAAGAGCCCAGCGGATTTTCGTTTGAGGCGAGCTTGACAATCTTTTCGATTCCGTATTGCGCGCGAATCTGCGCGGCCGATTTCCCCGGCTGGTACGGAATCAATGCTTCGATGTAAGGGGGGACTAAAGACATGATTGTGAATTTATTTAAGCTGCTGTTATCCCGATAAACGCTAACAATTGACAAAACGGAAGTTCTTTATAAACAATGCTATTTAAGTTGAAAGCGAGTCGGCTTCGCTAAAGGTAACTGATTCATAACTTGGAAATATAC
Source organism: Calditrichota bacterium (assembly GCA_020637445.1). NCBI lineage: Bacteria > Pseudomonadati > Calditrichota > Calditrichota bacterium. The sequence goes on from JACJVZ010000001.1 coordinate 1,700,207, forward strand.
GGAATTTGAACATTTGTGTCAAGGGACAAATGCTTTCAAAAGGGCAATAAAAAAGGCAGCCCGTGCCGCCCACGAAAGTTTTGTAATATCAATCTCTCAAGGCTCCAAGTTAGGCGTTATGTCCGCCTGTGCTATCAATGTAAAATCTAAGCGTACCATCGAGGAAGAACTCAATCAGGATTTGACTGCGGAGATTGGCCCATATTGATCCCAAATGCGCCATGCAACTCACCGAGATCCGCACCCGGGGTGAATCGACCTCGAACCGCGCCTCCGCGCCAGATGTGAATGCTACCGTCTGTCTTCAGCGCTTTGGACTCATTGCTCGCGTCTATGATTTCGGCGCGGTAGCCGCCCGCGTTTGCATCACCGTCAACCTTGAGTAGCGGAGAAGTCTGTGAGCTGAGATTTCTTAAGCGGGTACTGCCCAGTACGTCAAGGGCGGCGTTAGAACCTGAAAGTTCCTCAATGTGAACTCTGTAATTGCTTGGCGCACCGCCGCCACTTCCATTGACGCTCAGTTTCTTTCCTTGCGAATCCATGTCCTGATCATTCCAAGTGTTTTGTGGATTTCCCCATGACATGATTGTACTCCGTTTCTGGTTGGTTATTAGTACGCATAGGGGCCTCCAAATGGCCCTATGTCAGATATTGTACTATCACGATCAAATATGCTAGGATTGCCCCTATCAATTGCGGGAGAACCTTGCAAAAGCCGCCCGCCTTCAAAATCGAGAAGAGGATCTGCGAAAATGTCACCATTTCCAGGCTCAAACGACTGATAATTCTGTTGATTCTGCCAAAACAAATTATAGCCATATTCAACGGGATTTCGTGAGAGTGAGGCATTCCAGAGTGCGACATTCATTGCATACTGAAGAATGTTATTGTAGAACTCACCCCATAGATATGCCAATTGTACACATGTACGAGAACCTGTAAACAAGTTATTTGTTATGTGTCCATTGGAGTAGCTAACAATCATCAGCCAATCTGTAGAATCTAAAGAGAGTGAGTTATTGTAGAAATTCACTCTTGAACCATCGGCAAAGTAGGCTAAATACGTCCCTCCTGTCATGGTAAAACCACGAATCGTTGCAATTTGAGCAGAGGCAGGGCAGTAATAGCAGTTGCTCGCTCCGTTAGCATTTATACTGCACGTCGTCGGCCCCTGTTCCGACTCCAACCAAATCCCCTTTCCGAACGTATTGAGAGTTTCGTAATAGGTTCCTGACCGGACTCTAATCGTATCGAAGTCGGCGGATGCATTTATTGCGTCTTGAATTCTCGCAAAATCATCCGGCACCCAGATAAGTTGTGGTCCTTGGGCTACAGAATTGGATACATTTATTCGCAGTACGGGACTGATGCCGAGATTGCCATATTCATCCGTTGCACGCACTTCCAGAAGATGCACACCGTCAAGCAGCGAGTCCGTTGTCAACTCAAAACGGTATGGGATCGAAAACGAAGATTGTCTCGGTGCGCCATCGACATAAGCTTGTATAGAGGCAATCGCGGAGCTGTCGGAGATTTCGAAATCCACGCCAACCGTGCCTCTCGTTTCCGGATCAGGCTGCGTACGCCACTCGATGATTGGCGGTTGCCAGTCCTCGGGCGAAGTGACGTTGGTAATGAACGTATCACCATCTTTGCAGCCGATGATCGTAAGAAGAAATAAAACGATGAATCCAAGTTTGAGTCGCATGACGACCTCCTGAAGTGGTTGTCAGAATGTAGTTCTTGTTTGGGTAAACCGCAATCTCAATTGGAACGTCCGCTACAAACACTGCTGCGCAAAAAGCAAACACCTCCCGAATCGGGAGGTGCTTGTGTGATTTTCATGCTTTGTTTACAGATTCCGGCAGGGAACCGCTGCGCTTAATCCCTGCTCGGCGAAACGGGGCATCCCCGGCGGATACCGCCGCGGTTATGTTATTTCAGCAGCACCATTTTCCGTGTCATCGACGTGCCGTCGAAGTCGAGCAGGGAGAAATAGACTCCGCTGGCGAAACCACTACCGTCGAAGGTCACAACATGCGCGCCCGCATTCATCGTTTCATCCACGAGCGTCGCAACTTGGCGGCCTGTCACATCGAACACCGCGAGTTTGACATTTCCGGCCTTGGCCAAATCAAACTGAATATTCGTCGTAGGATTGAACGGATTCGGGTAGTTTTGATGAAGCATCATTTCGCCCGGCAATTCGGCACGGTCGCCGACTGCAGAACTTGTGGTATCCGGGAAGCCCGAAGAATCGGCATGGAACGCCCAAATTTCCTGCAGCGGCAGAGTCGGAATATCACCGACGGGTATACGCATGTAGATCATGTCGTTCAACGTCGCGGGACCTTCCGCTCCATTGGCAGAGACCGCGCTGCCGCACGCATAGTCGTGCATGTACAGCGTGTGAATTTCGCCGTTCGAAATGTACTTGGCAGTGTTGATATCGCGCTCGCTGGGATCATTTCCTGTCGGCTGATTGGGCATGCCCGGAGTGTTCGACACGTTGGTCGGCAGTGCCCACGTCAAGCCGTTGTCCGTCGAGACACTCATGTAAAACTCGCCCATCGGATAGAGCAAATCACTGTAAGCGACCGAATCAAATTGCTGGAACGAACAGTAGAGATACCCGTTTGTCGTGTCAATGGCCAAACTCGGACGTTGACACATCAGATTGTTGACGCCGAGGCCGTTGGCCAAAGAATCGTTTATGTAATAGGCTTGGTTGATGAGGCTGTACATCTCGCGGTCTTCGCCCCAATGCCACATGGTCGCGTAAATCAACCCGTACGGTCCGGGAACACAACTTTCATCGACCGCGAAGTAGGCTTGTGCCGTGAACGCAACGTGCACGTTGTCATCGTCATCCATGATCAAAGACAGATCGAGCCACGGACGGAACGTGTCCCCCACGCAGGTCGCGTAGTCGCCACCGGTCGAACAGCACGTCGTATCATTCGGCGGAAGGTTCGTCACAGAGATCGTTTCACCCCAGTTGAGGCCGCCGTCTTCGGAGATCTTGAGCAGGATATTCTCGTCGTCAAGGAAGCCGACTGGATCAACGGGATCGGCAATCCATGCCACAGCGACGCGGTTGGTCAGCCGCGAACAAGCGACGTCAATCGTGATGAACGACGCTTCTTCCCACGGTGTTTCAAATTCTTGTTCCCAGTCGATGGCCAATCCGTAACCGTTTTCGTACGCCGGCACGCCGCGCGCATAATACTCCGCGCTGGCTCCGCCGCTTTCGGTGGCCACCATGTGGATTTTGCCATCAATATCCATGTCGATATGCGGCCAGATGATTTGCGGTTCTCCGGCGGGATAAGGAACTTCAAAGCCCGTGAAGGCTGCCGAACAAGTGTCAAAATCGATCGCCGCGACAGCGTGCGGATTGCTGATCGGAATATCATGATAGGCCGGGAATCCAAATCCGTTTTCCCATGCGGCGACATTGCAAAAACCGGCACGGGAACCAAGATTTACGCGGATGCCGCCCGGATACAAAAAGCTGTCGGCTTCGGCACTGAAACAATTGTAATAGACGTGCCGGTCGGCGGAGCCTTCCTGCTCACCTTTCGTCCATGCTACGTGCACATTGCCAAACGGATCAACGGCGATGGTCTTGCCGTGCGTGCCGTTGGTCTGGTAGTCATACCACGTCGTTCCCGCCACATAGTATGTCGAATTGGGAGTACCACCTTCGTCATCCAAACTATGTCCCGGGACACGCTGCAGGGCAGTGGCTGTTACCTCCTCAGTCCCATCCATGGCGACCGGGCCCATGACCTTGACCTTTGCGGGAAACGCAAAGGAGTTTATAAATGCAATACAAACAAATAGTAACGCGATCAGGATTCGCCCTATCATGTGACACCTCCGCGGTAAATACTGGGACCCTATTACATTTCAAAAGAAAAGGTAGAGCGAATGTACAGAAAAGTCAAGCGCCTTCCACACGGAAGGCGCTTTTCTTTAGGATTTGATTTCTGTGGCTCAGTCCGCAATCGTATCCGTCACGACAACATCGAACGTGTCACAGCCGACAGCGCAGAAGATACCTTTTCCGCCGATGACATTGGATTCGGGATCGTTGGTAGTCGAACCGAATTGCACGGAGCCTAAGTAATTCCACCACACGGTATCGCATGAGAAAGCGCGCAGCCGCGTCGGGCCCTCGTAGCACAATGTAATCCACGGCAACAGAAGCCCAGAAATGTCCCGGCTGGCCCAAGCAAACAAATAGCTGCCCGGACCGTTGTCATTTCCGAAATCACAGCTCTCGCCGTATTTCGACTGGTCCATCGCTTCAATCAGCACGGCGTAGGCGTAGTTTGCCGAGTCCGTCGTCCAGTTCATTTGCAAGTAGTCTCCGCCGTACTCCAGCGTATCGGGATCGGGACGAATTTCGCCGGTGTTGACGTTGAACAAGAACACGTCGGTGAGTTCAAGAGCGGCTGCGGAAGTCGTATGCGCACGGAGCGAGTCCCCGTCCTTGGCAACCAGCAAGTCGTACGCCTTACTCTTAGTTACGAGCGGAGCCGAGTCCGCGGCGGCATAGGTCCCTTCGATCCCGGAGATTGCTTCGGTCAAGGGATAGCTCACTCCATCCACGGTTACAAAAACGTCCGCTCCGGTAATGCGCACCGAATCGGCATAGTATGCTTGGTCGAACGGAATCACTTTGGTCAGAGAAATCTGCATGCGCTGTCCCACCCACATAAATCCGTCCACTACGATTTCTTCGTGGTACTTGCTGGGTTTCTCGTCGTCGCATGCCGTGAGCACAAACATGCCAAACAACACCAGTAGAATATAAGAGATGTATTTCATGTTTAGAACTCCGCGGTAAAGCCAAGTGACGGCAAGAACGGCAACTGTCCGCCGATGTTCAATCCTACCGGATTGGTTGAGAAGTCAGTCGTTAGGAACAGCGGATTCTTGCGGTTGAATACGTTAATGATTTCGAAATACGGCGAGAAGGTGCACCAGTTCCAATGGTATTTCAACCTGTAGGCGACGTCCACGCGCACATACGCATCAAACCGCTCGCCGAACTTCCAACCTTGCTGGAAGAAATGGGCGGGCAACCCAAGACCCGGACTGTACGCTCCCGTCGGTTTTGTGTACGGCAAACCGGAAGAGTAGTTCATGCGCATTTCCAGACTTCCACGCTGGCGAATCTTTCTGCTGACGAACAGATTCGTATTGTGCTGTCGGTCGAAGAATGCAGGGAACGACAGGCCGTCGTCAATGGCCTCGAAATCTGCGAAAGCCCCGAAGATTCTCCTTGATCTTCCCCAGCCATAGCCCCAACTCATTTCATAGGCGCCGAAATTTCCGCCTATGGAAAGGTCGAATCCGTAGGCATAACCTTTTCCGACGCGAACGTAGTCTTCAAGATCGGTGTCTCCGTCATCCATGACGTCGACGAGATCGAGCTGCACGAGATTCTGGAATTTCTTGTAATATGCGCCGCCGGAAAGTTTGAAGCGTCCCAAACTGTCGTCGACAAATGTCAGCGCGTAGTGTTGCCCGCGCGCGATACCGAACCGGTCGCTCAAGGGTACATAGGAATCGAACAGCGACGCATCTTCACCCAGCCGCATTTGCTGCAAGTACTGAGTGTAGAGACCCCATGCCCCGCTGACGTAGGCTCCCGGTCCCAAGTCGCGCCGCGCGGCAAGACGGGGACTAACTTCCGATTCATCGGTCACACCGTAGTATTCGTAACGCAGTCCCGGACTGAAGGTCCAATCTTCGGTAAACCTGTAGTCATCAGTCGCGTATAAGGAATACAATTCGCCGGAATATGTGTTTTTGCCGAACAGGAAGTCGTTCGTGTTTGCTTCCAGCGCAGAGCTAAAGAATTTGCCTTCGACGCCGAATTGAAGCGTGTTGCGTGCATTGGCGTAATAGGTAAAGTCCGACTCCGCCGTCAAGTCATTGATATAGTTTCTCCATTCGAACCAGTCTTGTCCGGTCTCGAAGCGCTGGTTCCCGTAGTATTTGCTTCCGGCGAACGTGGAGTGCGAATAGAGTTTCGGCGAAAAGATATGCACGAAGGGAACGCTGAAGGTGCGGTTTCCCCACGTGAGCCGCAGACGGTCATCCGTCGCCGACGAAAGCTGGAGAATGTCGTCACCCCAATACACAGACGGCGAGATACGGTCACCGTTGGCAAAGTCGCGGTTTATCTTGGCGTTGAAATCGTAGAAATAGTAAGGGAATTCATCTTCGATGATTCCCGCACTCTTGAAAGCTTTGGTCGCCGCGTCAATATAGGTTCTGCGTCCGGCTACGAGCCACGATCCTTGCGGCATCGGGCCTTCCAGCATTGCGGTCGAAGACAACAGTGACAATCCGACCTTACCTTCGACTTTGTTGCGATTTCCTTCCCTGTCCGCGACATCGACGACCGCCGAGAGCCGTCCTCCGTATTGCGCGCCGAATCCGCCTTTAATCAGCTTGACGTCCTTGACGGCATCCATATTAAAGATTGAAAACAAACCACCGAGATGGGTTGGTTTGTAGACATTGATTCCGTTCAAGAGAATCAAGTTCTGGTCGCCCGAGCCTCCCCAGATATTCAGCTCGGCTGAAAAATCGCTGGACGGGAGAACACCCGCCGTGGCTTGTAGGGCACGCATCAAATCTGGCTCGGCAAGCTGCGGCAGCTTCATCAGTTCTTTCGGCGTGACTTCGATCTGCGCAACTTTGGGAGCAAACTCCGGCTCCTTGTCCCGCATCCCGAGAATTTCGACGGCCTTGAACTGAATCGCCGCGTCCTGCATTCTCACATCGATGTTTTGGTTTTGGCCCTCCTTTACCTTGATCGGTTTCCGCAACTGCTCGTAGCCCAGCGAATTGAACACCAAAGTGTAATCGCCCGGCTCAAGATTCGGAATCGAGAAGAACCCTTCGACATTGGCCGCCGCTCCCCGGTTAGTTCCTTCGACGACCACGGCAACGGAGGGTATCGATTCCCCGGTTGACTGGTCTTTGATCTTCCCGGAAACCGTGGTATTCCCCAATGCCACGGCGGTCATCCCGAAGATCAGGAGGATGACCTGAACAAGTTTACCCATGATTTATACACTCCAAATTCATTAACAAATGGCCTTGCGGCCTACCCTCAGGTTTGCTAACTTATGACAACTTGATTTTGATATGGTTTAATTGGTGAAATTTAGTGCATGTCTTCCAATAAGAAAGCCACTCTAACACTTTGGATCCTCGGTGCGTTGCTGGCCGGGCTGGTGTTCGGAATTGTCGGCCACGCTGTTTTTCCCGAAACAATCAGTCAAGTACTGATCAAGTGGTTGTTCAAACCAGTCGGCGACATGTTCTTGCGCGCCATAACGATGCTGGTTGTTCCGATTGTGTTCATCTCACTTGTCCACGGATCTGCGACTATCGGCGATCCGAAGAAGCTCGGTCGAGTGGGATTGCGCGTAATGGCAATTTACTTGGTCACGACGGCTGTCGCGGTGTCCATGGCACTTTTTATCGCGGAAGTCATCATTCGTCCGGGAACCGGTATTACTCTGCCGACGGACGCGGCCTTTGCTCCGAAAGAAGCTCCATTTATCATGGACGTCTTCGTGGACATGATACCCAAAAACCCATTTCAGGCAATGGTCGACGGGAACATGCTGCAAGTGATCTGTTTCGCTCTACTTCTTGGAGTCGCGCTGGCTCATCTGGGAAAGAAGGGGGAGCCGATGATGAAACTTGCGGAAATCGGCAATGACGTCATGATGCGCGTCGTGGAAATCGTGATTTGGCTGGCCGTGCCGGGCGTGTTTGCTTTGATTGCGAAAGTGATGCTGGAACAGGGGCTCGACGTGCTGCTCCCACTCCTTGCATATGTATTGACACTGTCAGGGACGCTTCTGTTGCAGCTCTTTTTGATTTATCCTGCGCTGCTCTATTCGCTTACAAGATTGTCGCCCGTTCAGTTTTTCAAGAATCACATTCCGGTCATGACGGTCGCGTTTTCGACGTCATCTTCTAACGCAACGCTGCCGGTGTCCATCGAAGTTGCCGAGCGGCGGCAAGGAGTGTCGAAAGGAATAGCGAGTTTTGCTTTGCCGTTGGGGGCGACGATCAATATGGACGGTACAGCAATCATGCAAGGCGTGGCGACGGCGTTTATCGCGCAGGTTTATGGGATCGACTTGACTTTTCAGCAATTGGTGACCGTCGTGGTAACGGCGGCCCTCGCCTCGATTGGCACCGCAGGAGTTCCCGGTGTGGGACTGATCACGCTTTCGATGGTGCTGATGTCCGTTAACTTGCCGGTAGAGGGCATCGCCTTAATCATCGGTGTGGACAGGCTTCTCGACATGCTGCGCACGACGGTAAACGTAACCGGCGACGCCGCAACGGCAGTTGTGATATCGAAAATGGAGAACGAATTGGACGTCGAGACGTTCCACGCTGAGAACGTCGAGGAAGAAGATTAGTTCCACATTCGATCTTAACACAAAGGGCGGCTATTGCCGCCCTTTTATATTTTTCGTCACAGTGAATAGAGTGACGAGAATTTTTCCGTCAAGTAGTCCAGGTAGTCTTTCGTTTGCAGCGGCCTGCCGGTGGCCTTTAGCATCAGGTCATCACGCGAGTATCTCCGGCCCTGCAGATGGACATTTTCCCTAAGCCAATGCAGAATCTCTTTGAAATTTCCTGCTTCGATTTGAGACTGCATGTTGTGCATGTCTTGGTGCATCTTTTTCCAAAACTGTCCGGCGGCAATATTGCCGACACTGTAGGACGGGAAGTAACCGAAACTACCACCGCTCCAATGCACGTCCTGCATCACGCCTTCCTTGCCGTCATTGGGCGGAGTCAGACCCAAGTAGTCGTAGACTTTCTTGTTCCAAACTTTCGGCAAATCGGAAACGGAAATCGATCCGTCGAATAACCCGCGTTCGATTTCGAAGCGCAAGATGATATGAAGATCGTACGTCAACTCATCGGCTTCGACTCGAACGAGTGAACGCTCGACGTGGTTGGTGGCGAGCACCCAGTCTTCGACGGACATTCCCGCGAGTTCTGTTCCGAAGTAGCCCAGCAAAGCCGGATAGAAGTGCTTCCAGAACGGCAAGCCGCGTCCGATATAGTTTTCCCACATCCGGCTTTGTGATTCGTGAAGTCCATAGCTCAGAGCTTCAGAGAGCGGCGTCCCGTAAGTTTCCGGTGCCACTCCCTGCTCATAGAGTCCGTGTCCCATCTCGTGGATGATTCCGAAAATCGCCTGCGTCGGCATATTTTCGTCGTAGCGGGTCGTCAAGCGAACATCTCCCAGCCCGCCGGAACAGAACGGGTGGATCGACGTGTCGAGCCTGCCTGCTTCTGTATCAAACCCGATCTTGCCGATGAGCAATTCGCCAAAGGCCTTTTGCTTTGCCGCCGCGAATTTGTTCTTCTGGAAATCCAGCTTTGCCTTGACTTTTGAGTTTATGACTTTCTCGGAGAGCGGCACGGTAACGGCCTTGACTTCATCGAACAGCTTAGTCAGAGACTCGGCCGTTGCGCCGGGCTCATACTCTTCGATCAGCGCATTGAGAGGAGTTCCCTTGTAGCCATAGGCTTCGGCAAGTTTCTTCGTGAGTTCGACGAGCTTTTCAAGCTCGGGCGCGAACATCCCAAAATCGGCTTTTTCCCGTGCGCGGCCCCATATATCGTGAGTCAAGGACTGTTGGCGGGAAAGCTCTTCTACGAGTTCTTGCGGCACCTTTGTCGCCCGGTCGTAGTCGCGAGCCATTTCGCGAACGTTAGCCTTTTCAGCGTCCGACAACTCGCCGTTGACATTTTTCAGGTTTTCAAGCAAGTCACCGATCTTTCGCGAGGTTAGCCGTTCGTGGGCCAAGCCACTGACCATGGCTAATTGGTTGGCTCGTTTTGCGGCGCCTTTGGGCGGCATGTTGACCTGCATATCCCAGCCTAATACACCCGCGATGCCCGAGAGTGTGGAGTAGCTCTTGAATTCGTTCTCGAGTTCGAGATAGGTTTTTTTGGTGTCCGTGGCCATTGTAATCCTTGTTCAAAGCCGCCTTCCGGCTATGAAATCCGATAAAATACTCTAAACAGCCGTGCCTCTACTATCTATAAGTTTTTGCTGCAAAAACCCAACGAGTGAGGATCGGCAAATTTCTATTTGAAGAGCCCGCCCGTTCTGGCAACGTATCAGAAACGCATCAAGCTCTTGTTATTCTTTGCAGAAATGCAAAAATAACAAATTTCGTCAAGACTCTCAACCCCCAAGCTGAGCGTCGCCGAGGGTCAATAATAGTCCACTTTGCTAACCACACGCGCACAATCAATTGCGAACTTACCCAGAATTTCCTTGTCTTCGGGGAATTCTTGTGTTACCTTATGGTGTGTATAAGATTTCGCATATATTCTTCGCAACTCCTTGATGTTTATAAAGCGCAACCCTCTCCCCCTCCTCCTCATTTTGCTGGTTTCCGGTCCAGCCTGCACATTCGCAGGCATGTCGGGAACGTATGTGGTGGGCTCTGCGGGCGACTATCAGAACCTGCGGGAGGTTCTCGACACCCTAAACATCGAGGGCATGGCTGGCGACGTTTATCTCAAGGTAACGGGATCGATTCAGATTGGTCCTTTTGAGATTGGAAATATTCCCGGACAGGCAGAAAATTCGCTATTTATTGCGCCCTCCAACATACCGGCCCTGACATTGGTGACGACGGACACGACACAGCCAATCCTGTCCTTCACCAATGCCGCAAATGTCTATTTGACCGGCGCGATGCTAACCTCCCCTGCTGTTTCCCAACCTGCCATCCGGTTTGCGAACGGTTCACACGACATTACCGTGAAAGCTGGCACATTCAAGGGCCGCGGAACGGGGCGCATCATTGAGATCAACGGTTCGGGCTGCGAGAACATTGTCTTTGAAGAATGTGACCTTCGCCGCGGCGGAGAAGCTGTTCGGATCGTTAGCCCGGGCCCGTCTGCTCGCGGGAATTCTTTGGTGCACTGCGTGATAGACAGCGTTTCACAGGGAATCTACTTGAGCCGTCAGACGAATTGCAGCATCGAGTATTGCACAATTTCACCCAATGCGGGTGCAGCCGCAACGTGTACGGCGGTGTCAATCGCAACACAGGCCGAAACGGATAGCGTTTTTCTGGACGGCAATACCATCAGCGGCGTCGCTGCCGGCAGCGGATATGCGGTAGCAATCCGGCACAATCCCCTCAATTCGACGTCCTATTTGCGTGCAGCGAACAACTTCATCTACGGATTTCTGAATACAGGTTCATCTCAAGTTCGCGCGATCTATCTTTCCGGCGGTGAAAACCGAATCGTCAACAACAGCATCTTGGTCAACGACGTCAATGCAACAGGAACTACCTACGCTGTTTACAACGCTCTTTTGACGCCCGAGTCGGGACTTTCTCTTCAGAACAACATTCTTGTCAATCTCGAATCAACTCGTCCGGCGTACAACATTTTCAATTTAACGGCGGCAGCGGCGCTTGAATCGAACAACAATTTGTTCTACGGAACGGGAGCTGCATACAAACTGGGCTGGCTAATCGAACCGTTCGTGACTTTGGGGGCATGGAAATCAGGCACGAGCCTCGACGGGGCAAGCAAAGAAGGTGATCCACAGTTTGTGTCAACGACCGATCTCCATTTGCAAGAGACTACTGAGCTTGCTCATCAAAACGGCGCAGTCGCACTGGACGTGCCAAAAGACCACGATGGTCAAATCCGTTTTCAACCGCCGGACATCGGTGCCGACGAATATACCTTTTCGGCACCCCCCCAAGACGCTGCTATCCTAAGTGTGATCGGAATGCCGCGGACTTTCCCGGAATATTCGCTGCTCCGGCTTGAGGTTTTCGTACAGAACAGAGGGTCGTCGCCGCTTGTGGACTTGCCGCTTCGTCTTTCGTATGACGACACTGCAAGAGCCGAAGTGATCGTCAATCTCCAGCCGTCCGCTTCGGACACCGCACTTTTGATTTGGAGCACTGGAGCAAGTCATTCAAATGCGGCGCTTTCCGTTGAAGCTGTTCTTGCGGCAGACGCGAACCCGCTTGACAACGGACGCACGTTTGAGCTGGCCGTCACTGGGCATCCGCTTGCAGGAGTTTATCGAGTCGGAGGATTCAACGCGGACTTTCAAAGTCTTTCGGAGGCCGGCGACGCTCTAAAAATGCAGGGAGTGGCGGATCCAGTAACTATTTACATTGCAGAAGGTTTCTACAGCGAACCTCTATTGCTCGATTCTATTTCCGGGCTCGGACCGAATGCGACATTATCTATCCGTCCGGCGCCGGAGGCTGAAGGAATCGTAATGTTCGCACCCTCCGACGAGCAATACTCGGTTATGCTGCGAGACGTCTCTTACGTCACGATAGAAGGGATCGTCGTTCAAGGTACAGAGAATTCACAGGACGTTGTTATTCTGAGCAACGGCTCGCACAACAACGTGATTCGAAATTGCAGTGTGACCGGAGCATCGATTCAACAATCCGGTTCATCGGCAATCTGCGTCTCACCCGGCTGCAATGGAAACCGCTTCGAAAATCTTCAGGTCGCGTCTGCGTATAACGGTTTTCGGCTTGACGGAGAAAGCTCTACGGGTGACACAGGCAACGAGATACGGGGATGCACGATTCAAGACGTTCGCACGGGAATTCACGCTCTGTGGCAAGTCGATTTGCTGATCGAAACCTGTGAGATTTCCGCCGGATTCGAGGATGCCCCTTCGCCTTGTTACGGGATCAGAATCGGCTCGCTTCGTTCGGGCGACACCGTGCGTGTCTATGACAATGCGATTGCCCATTGCCTGTCGACGGGCAACCTCACCGGATTGTCATGCGAATCCGGCAGTGGGACTGTGCAAGCCGTTAACAATCGAATCAGTCAGTTTGAGCCGCGCACCGGAGGTATTTTGAATGCCGTATCGGTCGCAAGCGGGCTGGCAGAACTGTATTTCAACACGATCAGCATTGGCAATCTCGATTGCCAGCAGGTCACGGGGATCAGCATATCGGGGCACCAGACGGCGGTCTCGATGCTGAACAACATCGTCAGCGTCGAGGAGCCTGACGCCGTTTCCAGATTCATCGAGTGGACGGACGGCGAAATCGAATCTAACAACAACCTGTACGACGCGCCGGGAAGCAATACGCAATTCCGTTTCGCGCATTCTTCTTTGGACGGAGAATACGCCTCACTTTCTTCTTGGACGGAAACCACGGGACAGGACAGTTTCAGCGTGTCCACGGCGGCGGGATTCATTTCGGAAAGTAATCTTCACATTCGACCCGACGCATTCGGTCCGTCGAACAACGGTATACCACTACCGGGGTTTGCGACGGACATGGACGGTGAAACACGCGGAACTCCGCCGGACATCGGAGCGGATGAATATGAATACAACGGCGCCATCACGGATATTGCCGTAACTTCTATCGAGCTGCCCGTTGTTCCGCTCTCCGCCGCGACAAGTTACAACCTGCTTACAGTGCTTCATAACGTGGGGCAGAATGATCTTGTCGGGGTTCCGGTCAGACTGTGTTACAATCTTGTGCCGGTGGATTCCCAGACGGTTTCCATCGCGGCAGGTCAATCGCATGACGTATACTGGAACTGGACGGCGCCCGACGTCAATTTGTCTTACGGCTCTCTTCGTGTAGAAGTGAGCGCTCCCGGGGACGCCGTTCCTGAAAACAACCAGCTTGAGCAAGCTGTCGTCGTGGCTGGCGCGCCGCTTGGTGGTTCGCTCAGGGTGGCTTCAGAAGGCGCGGATTTCGCGTCCTTGACAATGCTGGCCGAGCACCTTAAGTGGCGCGGCATCAATTCGCAAACGTCGGTGTTTCTTTCCGAGGGGAATTACACGGAACCGCTCGTACTTTCCAACATCCCCGGCGCGGACAGCCTGCACCAGCTTGTCATCATGCCGGAGCCCGGGGCCGCGGTAACGATATCTGCTGAGAACGCGAACGCAGTCATAGAACTCTTGAACACGGATTACACGGAACTGCGCGACTTGACGGTTGTTTGCGGCGAAAATTCTCAAGTGGGATTGTGCTTGGACGCGTTCTCCTGTCACAATGTCGTGGAGAACTGCACGATAATCGGCCCGGGAACGAGCTTTATCAATTCCGTCGGCGTGCAGGTGGAAGGCGCGGAGTGTCACGGGAATTTAATTGAAAACTCCCGGATTTCCGGCTGTTATGTGGGTGTTCTTTTGTCGGGCGACCCCGTTATGCTCTCGCAATCCAATGTTGTCATAGACAATGAAATCGACGACGTGTACTACGGAGTATGGGTGGATCATCAACGGAGCGCTCTGGTTGCCCACAATGACATTCGACCGGGAACATTGAACGGACCAGCTGGAGCGTGCTACGGAGTGTACGTGCTGCAGCTCGGAACGGGCGGCAGCGTGCGCATTGACGGAAACGAGATTCACGATTTCATCGACACGATGGGGCCGCGCACGAATCGCGCCGCGGGAGTATATTCCGCGCCGGGAATTTCGTCGTCTGTGGAAATCGTGAACAACTTCATCTACGGTTTTTCGGGGCTCACGACACTGCGGACGCGCGCGATTTATTTGTCGAGCGGTTCGCACCTTGTGGCCAACAACAGCATCAGACTGGACGATGCTCCGGCCGACAACGAAACGGCGGGAATTTACGTGTCCACGGGAACGCAGCACGAGATCTACAACAACTGCGTAATGGATTATGAGAACGACGTCGCGTCATATGCTCTCGACATTGAGTCAGCGGCAAACGTCGTATCAGATTACAATTGCTACTGGGGAAATTCGAGTAGTTTCCGTGTGGCCGGAGTTGGATCGCAGGATTTTGTCGACTTAGCAAGCTGGGTGGCGACGGGACAGGACGGCCGTAGTTTGGAAGAACATGCACGATACAATTCATCGAGCGATCTGCATATTCGACTAACGGACTCGACGATGTATGAACGGGGACTTCCGCTGCCGCAAGTTCTTTACGATTTCGACGGAGATTTGCGCTCGGATCCGCCGTGCATCGGCGCGGACGAATATGCATACCTTGCGGTACTTGACGCGCCGTCTAATTTGATCATATATTCTACAGACGGACTTTCCGTGACACTACAGTGGCAACCGGTTTTCGCGGCGACGAGCTACAGAATATTCGCCGGCGAATCGATCACCGAACTACAGAATGCTCCGGTGGAATTCGGTCAGACAAGTGCAACTTCGTGGACGTGGGACGAGTCCTCATCACCGGATAACTTCCGGTTTTTCAGGGTGACAGCGGAATAGCTTGCCTCACTGACAGGGTTGGAAGCCGCCTCTTCAGGCGGCTTTTTTCGTAAATTCGCCTCGTAACGGCTCCGGAAACCGACGTGCCGGACTTGCCGTATCGAAGGGGAATTCTTATCTTGTCAGGGAATTACCAAGAGGATTGATATGAGTTCAGAATCAGCGACCGCTCCTTTCTCCAAACGCCTCTGCGACTGTCTGCAGGCTTCGCCGCGCACGCCGGTGGTTACTCGCGACGAAGCCGAAGAAAAACACTTTATGGACCGGGTTCGCGCCGGAGTTTACGGCTTTGGAACGGACATAGAAACTCCGTACGGCCGCAAACCGCTCCGGTATTTTGATTTCATCGCTTCAGGCAGGTTTCACCGGGACGTGGAAGAAGAAATCTCGGAGCGTGTGCTGCCGTTTATGGCGAATACGCACACAGAGAGTTCTTTTACCGGCCGTCATATGACAAGGCTGTTCGAAAACGCGTTTCAGAGAATCGCTGGGTACATGAACGCCAACGAAGACGACGTGGTGATTCCCGTGGGGTCGGGATCGACGGGGACGATTAACCGTTTGATTCACGTCTTGGGCATGCGGCTTCCGGACCAACTCGAAGAGAAGTACAATTTGAGCCGGCACATTCCCGCCGAAGAGCGACCGGTTGTGTTTCGCTCGATGATGGAGCATCATTCGAACGACATTTGCTGGCGCGAGACGATTGCGGAAAATGTTTACGTAGAACTAAACGAGCACGGCTGTATTTGTCCGATTGATTTGGCGGAGAAGATGCAGCCCTACAAGCACCGCAAAGTCAAGTACGGCACGTTCAGTGCGGCGTCGAATGTGACGGGAATATTGAACGATTGTCACGCTCTGGCGAGAGTGTTGCACGAGAACGGAGCGCGCGCATTTTTCGATTTTGCCGCCGCGGGTCCGTACGTGGATATCGACATGCACCCGGCAGATGATCCACTGGGATATTTCGACGCGGTGTTTCTCTCCGTTCACAAATTCTTAGGAGGGCCGCGCACGCCGGGGATTTTGGTAGCGAACAAGAATCTATTTACGAACCGGGTGCCGGTGGAGCCGGGCGGCGGGACGGTGCTCTATACGTCGCCGTGGGATCATCGTTATCTTGCTTCGATTGCACACCGTGAAACGGGCGGAACTCCGCCGATTGTGCAGAGCATACAGGCTGGATTGGCGTTCGACTTGAAGGCCGCGCTCGGCGGAAAACGTATTGAGAGAATCGAACATGATTACATGGAACGCGCGCTGCGCGAGTGGCTCGCGAATGATCACATTTTGATTTTGGGATTGACGGACGCGAAACGACTCGGGGTGTTCTCGGTAATTTTCAAAGATCTGCACCACAATCTTGCGTCGGCGTTGTTTAACGATCTCTTCGGCATTCAGGTGCGCGGCGGGTGCATGTGTGCGGGACCGTATGGACACTTGCTTTTGCATATCGAGCAAAGCCACTCGGCGGAAATTCGCGACCGATTGAATCTCGGGCATATTGGAGATAAGCCCGGCTGGGTTAGAATTAGCTTTTCGCCGACTGTCAGCGAAGACGAATTTCAGGCATTGCTGGAAGCCGTGGACTACATCAGCAAGCACGGGAAGCAGTACGAGTCGAAATACAAGCTGGTGGATGATACGGGCGAATGGGAATGCGAGGGGTGCGGAGTTGTGGTTGGATAGCGGAAAGTCCCAAATCGAAAATCCCAAATACCAATGGGCGGAGTTTGAAATAGCGAATAGAAAATAGGAAAGGCGGAGGGGTACCCGCCTTTGAATAGGTCCTTACAGAGGATGACAGAAAGTGGGGCCCGCAGCGGGTGCCGCCGCGATGGAAAGAGAGTGACTGCGGCGGGTTTTGCGAATTTGGTTTTTTCGGATTCCGGCGGGGAACCGCTACGCTAAATCCCCGCTCGGCGAGCAGGGATTCAACTGAGTTTGTCAGAAGCCCCCCTTAATCCCCCCAAAACCACTACGTGGATTTTGGGGGAAATCAGAATACAATTCTGTGACACTCGTGGATTAATTCTTGAGTATACTTAAGCATAAAACGGACTATTAAATCCAAATTTAAGAGTGATCTTTGGGTAAGATCATGGATATTGTCGAATTAGCAAAAACTGTCAAGAAGCCTCTGCCGGGAACGGCTAAGGGGAAGATGTACAAGGGGTTTTGGACTCCGAGGCACATTACGCAGCTTGGGTTTGCGGCGCTGAATGTTTGGCTGGGGTTTCTGTTTTGGGGGTTCGTACGCGCGCTGGATGTCGGCGGTGACGGGCCGCTTCCGCCCCGGCCTGCCGGAGTTGAGGGCTGGCTGCCGATTTCGGGATTGATGGGAGTGATCAATTGGATTTCGGAGGGCACGATCAATCGCGTACATCCTGCTTCGGCCATTCTGCTGCTGAGTTTCATCGCGATAGCATTTTTGGCACGGAAAGCATTTTGCTCGTGGGTTTGTCCGATTGGAACGATCAGCGAGGGACTGGCAATGCTCGGGCGAAAGCTGTTTGGGAAGACCTTTCTCTTGCCGCGCGGAGTCGATTACTCTCTGATGAGCCTGAAGTACATTACACTCGGACTTTTTCTGTTCGCGTTTTTTGTGATGGGCACGGCGGGGATCGCGAAGTTCATGACCAGTCCGTACAATCAGCTCGCGGACGTGAAGATGCTTTTATTCTTCACGGAAATCGGGACAATCGGATTGATCGTGATCGGAGTGTTGTTTATAGGGAGTGTGTTCGTCGAAGGGTTTTGGTGCCGGTATATGTGTCCCTACGGCGCGATGCTGGGACTCGTGTCGTGGGCTTCGCCGCTAAAAATTCGGCGGAATATTGAGACGTGTATCGACTGTGACCGCTGCACGAAGGCATGTCCGTCGCGTCTGCCTGTGGCAACGAAGCCCCGGATCATTTCGCCGGAATGCACGGGATGTCTAAAGTGTGAATCGGCGTGCCCGATCAAAGATTGCATTACACTCGCTCCGACACCGAGAACAAACGTAAACGGGCGGCAGCTTGCGCTGACGGTGATCGGCATTTGGCTGGCATTTGTACTGACAGCAAAGATTACGGGGGCATGGAACTCGTCCCTTTCGGATGCGGACTACCGTTATCATTATGAGCAGCGGGACAATCCGCAGTACGGACATCCGGGAATGGATTAGACGTCAAGACTGAATTTTGGAAAACGAACAGGCTCCCCGAAGGGAGCCTGTTTTGTCTGGACTAACCTAAGAGGAACGCTTAATAGCTATCGGTTGTCAGACGAACTTTGCCGCGGAAAACACGGTAGATAAAGATGGTATATGCAATCACAAACGGCATACCACCGAGCGCGATATAGAGCATGATCTTCAAAGTGAGCGGCGTTGACGATGCATTGTAGATGGTAAGACTCAGCGAGGGATCGTTGCTCGCGGGAAGCATATTCGGGAATAGACTTAGCGCAGCGAGCGCGAAAGCCGAAGCGATGAAGCCTGAGGAAGATACGAACGCGGACACCAATTTGTCGGTTTTCACGAAAGCGTAAACAAGCACGGCGCAGAGCAAGAGCAAAACGGCGAACAGCCACGTCAGCGGATTCGCGGTCGCGCGATTCACCAAGCCGGGAACGGCATTTACCGCAATGATCGTGGTCACCGCGAAAAGGGCGACAGACGCGGTCCAAAATCCGGGAATTCTCGCGCGAGTTCTTTCGTGCAATTCACCTTCGGATTTCATGGCGAGCCAAATGCCGCCGTGAGCGGTGAACAAAACCAGCGTGAGAATTCCGACCAACACCGAAAACGGATTAAGCAGCCCGAAGAATGTTCCCGCATAGTGTCCCGTTGAATCAAGCGGAACACCACGCAAGACGTTGCCGAGCGCGGTTCCCAGCAATATCGGCGGCAAGAGACTTCCGATCCCGAAACCTCGATCCCAGAACTTTCGCCAGGCCGGGCTGTCGACTTTGCTTCTGAATTCAATCGAGACAGCGCGGAAGATCAATGCAAACAGGAGCAGAATCAACGCAAGGTAGAAACCGCTGAAGACCGCGGCATAAACGGGCGGAAAGGCGGCGAAGAGCGCGCCGCCGCCGGTGATTAGCCAGACTTCGTTGCCGTCCCAGACGGGGCCGATGGAATTCATGTGAATGCGGCGCTCAGTATCAGTCTTCGCGAAGAAATGCAAGACGCCCACACCAAAATCGAAGCCGTCAAGAATCGCATATCCAATTAGCAAGACCGCGACCAGAACAAACCAAATCGTGTTCAGATCAAGCATGATTCACCTCCTTGGCCTGCACAGGATCGGGACCGGCTTCCATCTTATGTTTCAAGAGATAGATGTAGACTGCGCCGAGAAACAGATACAAGAGAGAGAATGCCACGAGAGAAAACAGTACTTCGCCGGAACCGACGTTGGGCGAAAAGGCATCGTGCGTGCGCATGACGTGATACACGATCCACGGCTGTCGTCCGACTTCTGCGGCCATCCAACCCAGTTGACAGGCGGCCAACGGCAGAGGCATCGACCATAACAGCACGCGCAATATTTTTCTGCTTTCAAACAGCTTCTTTCTGATCAGCATAAACACGGACAGTGCCATGATGAACACGAAGAACATGCCAAGCAGCACCATATTGTGATAGGACACGAAGGTGAGAAACAGCGGCGGAATATTCTCGCGGGGGAATTCGTTGATGCCGCGAATTGTTGCATTGACGTCACCGAAAGCGAGCCAACTCAGCAGTCCGGGGATTTGAAGTTTAGCCACAAGATCCGGCGGGTGATCAATGGGTACAGCGAAGAGCATGATCGGCGCACCCGTCTCTGACGAATATATGCCGTTCATCGCGGCGAATTTCTCTGGTTGAGTCTCGGCGACCTGTTGACCATGCTCGTGTCCGATGGGGAAAATTTCCATACCCGCCACGATTAGGCCAAAGATCACCGCGATGCGCAGGGATTTCTTGGCCATGTGCGAGCTTTGGTTTCGCAACAGCCAAAATGCCGAGATTCCCGCTACCCAAAACGCGCCGGTGATCAACGAGGCATCGACAGTGTGGAAAAATCGAATCCACGTTGAGGGGTTAAAGACAGCATCGTAGAAACTGGTTAGCTCTGCGCGTTGCGTGGTCTCATTGAAAATGAAACCGGCCGGAGTTTGCTGCCAAGAATTTGCAACAATAATCCAGAATGCGGACAAAGTGGAACCGACCGCGACCATCAAAATTGAAAACCAGTGCAGTCCTTTGCTGACACGGTCTCTGCCGAAAAGATAGAGTCCCAAAAAACCGGACTCAAGAAAGAAGGCTATCACTCCTTCTGCGGCCAGCGGCGCGCCGAAAATATCTCCGACGACTTTTGAATAGCGCGACCAATTTGTTCCGAATTGGAACTCCATGACGATACCCGTCGCGACACCGACGGCGAAAGTCAGAGCAAGTACTTTGCCGAAGAACTTGCCCAGTTTTACATAGTCGAGATCATTTTTTCTCCAGCCGAGCCCTTCAAGGATTACGAGCATCCATGCGAGGCCGATTGAAACGGGTGGGAAGAGAAAGTGAAATCCGATGGTGACCGCGAATTGAATCCGCGATAATAGTTCAACATCCATCAATGTTAGTGCTCTTTGTGAACGAAGATGCAACGCCAGCGGTATTCGCGATTGCAACAATTGAAATTATTCAAATTCCCAAGGAGAGTCAAATTCCGATGTGGGAATGTATGGCGAGCCCTTGTCCGACTTGTGTATATTGATAAACGCAGACTTTATGTTCGTGATCGGCGTGGTTGACTAGTCAAAAGTGCAGTGTTTCGGGACTTCGAATCTTCAGTCCGAAACAACTGAGGAGGCTATCACAATTCTGCCGTCCGCCTTTCGGTCAAGCGGCCGCCCATTAGCTTGACTTACACCGAGTAAAACCTTATATTTGCGGTTCCCTTGGCGCGTTCGTCTAGGGGTCTAGGACGCTGGCCTCTCACGCCGGTAACACGGGTTCGAATCCCGTACGCGCTACTAAATAACAACGGGTTAGCCAATGCGGCTGACCCGTCTTTTTTGTGCTGGGTCAAAATAGGGTCAAGGTTGGGTCAAGGTTTTGGCTGTTTGTCGCAAGTTAGCCGGTAACATGCGAGAATGTGTCCCAGAGCTTGGGGCAAAAGAAATGCGGGCACACAATCGTGATACCCGCATTCAGTCAACTTGCTCATCACCCGGTGGGCCAGTAAGCCGCAATGTCCCAACGGCTACCCTTGCGTGAGCTGGATCAAGAGCAAGGTAGTGCTTTTCAGTCACCGTCACACTGCTATGGCCCAAAAGACGTGAAACGGTGTAGATATCAACGCCCTGTTCGATAAGGTGGGAAGCGAATGTTGCTCGCAAAGAGTGCACACTGATCCCCGATGGCAACCCGGCCTGTTCGCGGATTCGTTTAAACGCCATAGAAATCTGATTGGGATTGAACTTCGTGAACAGTAGACCAAGGTGTTTTCCGGGCCACTCCTGCAGCATCTTGGACAGGTCGTTATTGATCGGAATTGTCCTTCTCTTCCCCATCTTCCCAATCACAACCAACTGGCAACGCGTAAGGTCAATGTTTTCCCAGCGCATCTCAAGTACTTCATTCCTGCGGCAACCTGTGTTCAAACAGAACTCGATGAATCGGCGGTAATCTCCAGTGGCCGTTGCCAGCAATGTCTTGATCTGCTCTCGGGACAACCACTTTGGAGGCTCTTTGTCTATCTGACGCAGAAGCTTGAACCCTCTTGTTGGCAGACCTGTCCAGCCTTGTTCGGCAGCTTGATGAATTGCTGAATTCAACATGCGGATTTCGATATTCACAGTAGACTTGGAAACGGCTTTTAAACGTTGCGCTTTGTACTTTTCCAAGACCTCTACCGACAAATCAACGAGAGGAATGTCGCCAATGCCTTCTAACAGGCGTTGAAAAGCGGTAGACTCACGTTCTGAAGTCTTCGGGCTCTTGTTGTGCTTCGAGTATTCAGCGGCATGTGCAAAAAGGTCAGACAGAATGCGGCTGCTTGACTTCTCGGTAAGACCTTCATTCCCGCTTTTGTCAAGATCTACCTTCTGAAAGCCCTCCAACGGGCGAAACGGGAGTTTGTCTAATCGCCCTGCGGCAAGCAGGTCGCAGAAGTCGCGGTAGATTCGCTCGGCCGTACGTCGGTCCGTCTCCCCTATCGTGTACACTCTTGACTTTCCGTTCACTTGATAGCGGATGTCCCATGTTGTCCGCTTTCCGCTCCGACTTCGTTTCCTTAATGATGGCACAGGTCTCACCTCCTTTCGTGCCGGTTGGATGAAGAAGCCCCCGAGTTACCTCAGGGGCTTCTCTTTCTTATGCCGTTTTCCCCGATTTTGGTGGATTCGGAGAATACCGTTTCCGATGTCGGTCAACGAACTCGTCCAGCTGTTGCTGGGTAAAATAGACCGAATTGCCTGCAAATCGGACGCACTCGATCTTCCCGGCCTTCACGTAACGATGCAATGTAGTCGTGCTGATGCCGAGTATTGCAGCAGCTTCGGGGGATTTTAGCAAAACAGGTGAAACAGACTGCATGATCTTGTACCCGCCACTCAGGGCCTATGGACAAAGAAACGGGTAATCGAAGTGACTTTTCCCGCCTGCCGATATGAACCGTTTCAGTTCGGTGTGTGGATCACGGCCCATCAAGACTGCTCTCGCCATGACCAGCCACTGAGTACGAATTTGCGCCAGTACCTTCGTCCACACAAATACTTCGTTTTCGAACACATCCCCAACGATTTCCCCGTAAACAGACGGGGCCAAATTGGGTAGCACAAGTGGACTCAGTGCCGGTGGCTCGACACTGCCGAACGCAATGTTCCATTGATTTAGAAGTCGCATTCCAACAAGACCTCCAAGCTTTTGAATTTCATCAGGCTCGGGATTCGTCGAAAATGCAAGGTCTATGAACAAGCCGTCAAGAATCCACGCTTGTTGGACGGGACAATTCGAGTCCACCAGAAAGTCGAACTCTGGTGTCGCAAAGGTATTGAGATAGATTGTCGGCGTGGGAGAAACTAAATTGCTCAATGATGTGATCTGATGACCGGAATTCAGTATGGATACCATGCCGTTACAGATTTGTTCTTCACGTGGGTCCTCGGGCAATGGAAACGGTGCGCCAATGAAAAAAAATGTGATAAATGCGTTCATTTCGGATGGCAATTCATTCTCGAAAAGTTCTTCGTACCTTTTGGTAGATACATTTAGGGGATTAACCTCGTTGTTTTGCATAACTTCCTTTCTCATACTTTGAGTTTGGGTTTTAGACTCGAAATTCATCTGATTCGGGCCTTGTTCTTTGTGTGATGAGTAATTGATGCCTCACGACAAGCAGGAATTGAATTTTGTGCAACGTCGCTTTGTCAAAGTATCAATTTGACAAAGTATCAGATTGCTTAGTCGTGCCTTTGACCATTTCCGAAACTCGGAAATACCCGTGGCGCGTCTGCACCGCAATATCCTCCAAGTCCCGGCGAACCGTGCGTTCGCCAATACCTGCGTCATGTTCGGCAATGACAACTTTGTGAATTTCCGTGGCGGTTGTTTCAAGGCCCGCGAACCGTTCAACGATGAACTCCCGACGTTTTCGTATTCGCTCCTGTTTCGCACTGCCCCAAGACGTGGGCACCTTGAAGTCTTCAAGCGTTCGCAGGAACTTCATTTTGGAATCGATGAACCTGAAGGCTTCGTCGACATCGGATTCCGTGGCTATATCCCGGCCATTGGCTCGGGTGACCGCGAATGTTAGCTTCTGAACAGAATTGGCTAATCGTGTTTGGAAGTCGCCAAGAATATTGAGTTCAGCCAACTTGTCACGATTCAATTCAAGGAGTTCTTCTTGTTTTTGCCGAATGTAGTCCTTCGCTAGAGCGTCAGGAATTGTTACTTCGGAATGCTTGTCTCGCAGATACGCTACTAGCACTCTCAGTTCCCGAATTCGGGGGTCTATGTTAGTCTCGCCTGCGAACGCTGAAGTCTTCAACTCTCCGGAATGCATTGCAAGGGCGATTTCTATCTGGCGCTCGGTGTCTCGCGGAATTTCGGCAATGAAATCAAATCTAGACAGTACGTTCATGGTAATTCCGAGGTCGCCCAACAGATTTGCACTGGGCGAGGCTTCCGGTACCGATGATGGCGAAACCTGAGACAGACGATTCAGGTCCAAATGCAATGAGGTCAAGGCAAGATGGGTCTTCTTTGCTGCGCTTGAATCAATAACACGTCCATCTTCCATCACCAAGGAGAAAACGCCCATCAGGTCTTCTTTTCGGCGTGCATGATGAAAGTCCTGGATAATAGTCGTTCCGCGATGCGCCTGGGGTATCAACCCAGGAGTTGATGTCCACGATCCGTCGCGCTTGGTCGCCGTACCAGAGAGTCCCGCTACAGTGACTTTGCCCGAATGAGCTTCGGTGACAACTGGATTAAGAATACGAATTGCCTCGGTTATCAGCTTCTTTCCGACGGCGGGAGGACCGATAACAAGCGAGTGGATTTTCAGCGACAGAGACCGTTTTGTGTCGTACCCGTCCGAAAGAGCCTGATAGATGGCAAGATCCAGACACACGTCAAGCACAGGTGATTTGTCGAGACCTTTTATCCCGATAATATCGATAACGTTCTTCTTGATGTAGTCAAAGATACCATTGTCAACACCAACCAACGTTGCTACGAGTTGGTCTGCCTTATCCGTTTCAACCGCATTCGCGCGGACGATCTGGAGCGGTTGATCAGCTTGCTCGATACTGGCCAGGAAGAAACTGTAGTCGGGCGCGTCAGCTTTCTCACGCCTGGGTTTTGCCGGGACAATCGTCCCGCAGAAGTCGAGCATTTGGCCAGACCTGGAGACGTCCAATACCCGCCGGAGAAGAGGCTCGGAAACAATCGGTGCTACCGTCATAGTGTCCCCGAATTCGTCTGCGATGACCATCGACAGCGTGTCTACACCTCCTGATATCTCGTAGCAAGGTTTCACATCAGATACTTCTGAGAGTGTGCACCGAACCTTTGCCGGTTTTCCTATCGTGGAGTGCCGGCGCATGTCCGCAAGGTGCGAATAGTCCACTGTCTTCCAGTCGGCAGTCAGCACCGTTTCAACCTTCTTGATGATCGTCGAGACAAACTGCGAAGACGATGTACTGTCTGAATCTACGGCCTTGGTGCTGTCGCGCTCCTGTTGATTTTCTGCTGCCGAAGAACTCCCATCGCCAATGTTCTTGGCCGACACGATAAGTCCATTCCTTTTCATCCAATCGTGGAGTTTCTTGAGAGCTATTTGCAAAAGGCTCGTTTCACTTTTCGGCATTTGTCCCTCCTAAATCGGACTTCTTTGATAACTCGGCAAATTCAGCAGGAGTCAACACAATTTGACCGCGTTTCAGTTTCAGTTTCCTTATCGGTTTTGCATTGAGACAAGCCTCGCTCAATGCCATGTACGTAAGCCAAGTGGCCTCGCATTCGACATGCAGAATGAAAGCCTTTCTGTCGTGCCGCCGCTTGCGCCGACGAATTCGGCGTTTCTCTGCCACAGTGGCCGCATTTGCAAGAAGCAAAGCTTCTCGTTTGCTGGCGTCATAATGGTGCTTGAAGCGTTTGTCGAGCTCCTGAAGCCTGAGGCCTTCGCGGACATGAAGATCCAGAAAAGGTTTAAGTGAAGGATCCTTCGTAACCTTGTCGTTCAATTTGTCGGCGCGTTGAATGATCTTCTGGGTAACGGCTTCGTCATCAAAGAGAACGTTCCCGTTATGTTCTTCAGCTAGATTCATTAGGCGGGCACGGGCGACGATAGAGGCTTCAATCGGGCCCCAAGTGTCGACGTTAGAGAGTTTCATGCCCATAAGTGTAGGCATTTATACTCCTTTCTTGGGACATTGTCCCAGTTGTTTTGTTCTTTGAGAAATAGTATGCCGCCAATTTTGGCGGACGGCGCGCCCAATTGCGTCCCAAATTTGAATCGTTCCGCAACCTTTTGAAACGGAATATTACTTTGAATTAGTGACGACCCTTGTCGTCGCGAATTAAAACAAGCAATAAACCCCTAACGGGTGAATTCGAGACCACCGTGGCCACGGTTGAAACAAGACAATTGCCCAGACGCGCAATTTGTACCGTACAATTCCTATAAGAGCATATCACA
This sequence comes from Calditrichota bacterium, assembly GCA_020637445.1. Taxonomy (NCBI): domain Bacteria; kingdom Pseudomonadati; phylum Calditrichota; species Calditrichota bacterium. Next base: position 1,726,700 of record JACJVZ010000001.1, read on the forward strand.
TGCCATAACAAAAAAAGCCCACAACGTATGAGCTTTTTTTAATTTAACCGAATTGTTTTTGGAGCTGAATCACGGTAAGCGTGAAACCATCCGTGAATCGGTCACGGTATTCGGAATGGATAGATTCCTGAATTCCGCAGGGTTGATTCCGAGCGACTTGATTTTATCCCGTAACGTCGAGTCAGAAATCCTTAGAGTCCGGCTCGCTTCTGCAACATTGCCCCTTGCCAAGGCGAGATGTTGGCGGATTACTTCGCGTTGCGTTTCATCAAGCGTCCTCAGCCCAGTAATATGTTGAGAAGTATCAGTCGGTTCTTGAAAACTCGTCCATTGCGGAAGCTTCTTGGACACGAGTTCAGGCGTGATCGGAACATTGTTGTGCAACGCCGTTCTCGCAACAACTACGGCCACATTTTCAAGGTCGCGGTAGTTTCCGACCCAGTTGTGGTTGATGAGGACTGCTTCAATCTCGCGTTCATTTTCCCATATAATGGATTTCCCCGCCGAGATATAGTCGACGTGCCTTTGAAACGCGGGCCAAACAGTTTCGGGCGCTTCAGAAATCGATGGCAACCCGACTATCCACCGCGACAGTCGCATAAAGAGATCGAGCCTGAACATGCCTTTCGCAACTTCATGTTGAAGATCGCGGTTAGTTGCCACAATCAGACGACCTCTGAACGGAATTCTCGACGTACTTCCCACTCTTCGTATACTGCGTTCCTGCAGAACACGAAGTAAGCTTGCCTGACAATCGGAGGTTGCCTCGCCTATTTCGTCAAGGAATAGTGTCCCGTGATCGATCGCTTCAAACAGTCCTGGACGATCCGAGTATGCTCCGGTGAATGATCCTTTGGCGTAGCCAAACAATTCACTAACTTGAAGTGAATCCTGAAATTCCTTGACGCTTACGCCGAGGAAAGTTGCATCGGGCCTCGATTGGTCGTGGATGAGTCGGGCGATACCCTCTTTTCCGCTTCCAGTCGGACCGGTAATTAGAATGACATCGTCAGAGTCGAAGCCGGGACGCGCAAACTCGATGGCATCTCGGACTTTCGTCCCACGAACGAAGTCTGAATATTGAGCACGGGGTTCTCCGTCTTTGGCTTCGACGGGAATTGTCCGTTTTAATTGAGATTTAGTTCCATGACGCACGGGCGTCACGGAAACACCTGACGCGATCTAAAGTCATTCATGATGACCTCCTTGTAGGTTGGTTAAAGATAAATGTGGCTTCATAGTCCACATGCAATCAGTTTGCCAAACCCGATTGTCAAAGTGATTTGAAGCGACGTGTAATGAGCCTGAGTTTCAGACAAAAAAAAAGAGAAAAGACTCCTAGCGCATCAAGCACTTATTGGATTTCTTTTCTCTAGGACACCGCGAGTGCAGTGTCTAACTAACTTGCAAAATATAGGGCGTGGACGAAGTGGTGCCAGCGCCGAGCGTGGCGGATTTCGTCCTATGTCAACGCGCCAAAGATACAACTACGAATCAACAAAATCAACTCCAAAGTAAGCCGTTACTCCAAATTGACATTGTCAAATTGTCAACAATTTGTGGGATAAGAAGTTAGAGGCTGATTAGACCAGTTAATTTGTCACTAACACCCACTAACAAAATACGGAGTATCTCGTGAAAGTCAAAGTCCTCTGCCTTGGCCGCTCAGCCAAAGAAATCAACGTCCAGGAAGGAACTACGGTCGAACAGGCCATTGCCGAGGCCGGTTTCCCCAAGGACAGCTCGTACACCCGGCATCTAAACGGCAGTCCGTGTTTCGACACGGATGTCGTGGTCGATGGTGCCGTACTAACACTGGTCCCGCAGGTCAAAGGGGGCATCTAGGAGGATGCTTCAGACTACCTGTCCTACGTAGTCTAAGTATTAAGAGAGGGCTGTGATCCAAGTGGTCATGGCCCTTTTTCCTCCGGAGTAACGCTTATGATTGAACAACAGATTCGAACGCTGTGCGACTTCTACGCACAGAAGTGGCACACGCCAATTACGCTGATGACAAAAGAGGCCGACTTATCGGCTTGGCATGAAGTCGGGATTGCTGTGCATGTCAATGCCGACAAGGATTCGCAATTATGCAAGGACATGTTCGGCGATCCGCTTGTGATGGAATCCATCCTCGTCGGCAAGGTATCGCCAACGTGGTTAGTCTTGTACGGTGCGCCACGTTTGGATGTCACTTCGAATATTCTCGACACGCATCTTCCGCGTATGTGTCGTGCATTTCGAAACAGCCAACGCAAGGCGTTGGTAGAAACGACGTTATCAGTTGCTGCCGAACGCAAGCAGGAACTTGCACGAACGCTGCGTGATGACAAATACGAACTCGAACGACTTTGCATGCAGGTCATGACATTGTCCCGCAAGATTGAAGGCGACAACGAGATTCTGAAGCTGTTTAGCAGAGCACCAGAACTAATCAAGGCCAAGGCAACACGGACGTTTGTCGAGATGATGAAGCTGGTTCCGAGTTGCTATGAGTCCATCAAGGTAGATGGTTCATCAGTTCTTGCGACAACGTATCCTGTTGTCTTGGAACATGACGGCAGTCGATATGACTTTGAACCGTATGTCGTGGAAGTCAGGCTTGATACTGGCAAGGTGGTGATCAGTGGCGGAACAGAGATGAACGGCTACATTCATCCACATGTGACGGATGATCCGAGTAACATCTGTTGGGGCAACATTGGCCATCTCGTGCCACGTCTCGCTGGTGAACTCGATTTGCATGGACTGCTTCAGCTTGTTCACCAGTTCCTTCATAGCTACAACAGCAGTGATCCGTTCCAGAAAATCGAGAAGTGGGATCCGAACTGGGTTGAAGATGAAGACGACGAGCCCTATTGCAGTTGGTGTGACGACTATGGCCATGATATTTCAGACTGCGAGTCATGCTGGTGGTGCCCACATTGCAACCAATATGACGTTCACGACGAAGACGATTGCCCGAACCGTCCACAAGAAGACAACGAAGAGGAGGATGTCGATGCACTTGCAGAAGACACAGCGACAGCCGGTTGATGCTGGAATCAAGATTCAAGTGGAAGCAACTGCGATTCAGAAACTGTGGCTCTGGACAGACATGGCAAAGGGTGAAGTCAGTTGTCTTGGGCTGGTCGATGAAGTCGTGAACGCGGATACGAAGCGCATAACGGCGTTGGTCGTAACGGACTTCTTTCTGGTTAAGCAGAATTGTTCATACGACGAAACTGACATGGACATTGCAGACGTTGCGAAGCTTATCACAGAACTCGAATCTAAAGGCATTGACTCGCGTAAGCTTCGATGCTGGGCACACTCGCATGGCAGCATGTCAGTGTTCTGGTCTGGTCAGGATGAAACGTGGATTTCTGGGCTCGCCAACGGTGAATGGCTTCTCAGCCTGGTTGTGAACAAGAAACGGGATGCCATTATGCGCCTGGACCAGTACCACCCGAGTCACATTTATCTTGCCGATGTCGTATGGGAGACGAAGTTTCCACCGGTGGATGGTCTTGCAGAAGCATGCTATTCGGAGTTCAAAGCTAAAGTGCAGGAGGTCGCCTTTGTTCCAAGGAATCGAGACTATGGACCTGCAAGTCTGCGGGACGCTAAGGAGCGAGGTGCTTTGACTATGGACGAGTTGAACGACGAACTCGATTGGTTGGGATTGGACCGTGATGAACTTGAACCCTTCTAGGAGACAACATGAACGATATTCGATTTCTAAGGCAGCAAGATGTTGTCGATTCCGAGAAACTTGCCGACTTGCAGGTCACGTTGATCGGTCTCGGAGCCATTGGCAGCGTCACGGGATTGTATCTTGCCAAGATGGGCGTTTGCAATCTAACTTGCTACGATGCCGATGTTGTGGATATTCACAATGTCAGCAATCAGGCTTATGGGATGTCTGATGTTGGACTTCTGAAGGCGGATGCGTTTTCTGTTCTTGTCGAGAATCAGACCGGAGTACTGCCAAACACGATCTGCATGCAATACGATGGTCGGCAGCAATCTGGCATAGTCATCAGCGCAGTGGATTCCATGAAGTCACGCGAGACGATTTGGAAAGCAATTCGTGATCAAGCAGGTGTTCAACTGTACATTGACGCTCGCATGGGACTTGAAACACTCATCGTTCACACAGTTCGCCCGCAGATTCGAGAAGATCGAGTTAGATACTCGCAAATGATTGTCCCCGACGATCAAGCCTTTCAAGAACCTTGCACAGCACGGACGATTTGCTACACGCCGTTAATGGCAGCTTCCGTCGTGTGCAATCTTGTTAGGCGGTTTGTGAATCATGAAAAGGTTCCGAGTCAGGTGACTTTGGATCTGGCGACATACACCTTGATTGCCTGAATGGGAATCCCGAGTATTGTGTCCGAAAGACAGGGTTTCACCTGTCTTTTTACGTCGGGCAAAGTTAACATTTATAGCTTATTACGCAAGCTCCGAACTTCATGTTGCAATTTCACATCGTAACGCATAAATTTGTGACTAACGCACGTTATGCGCGCGAAAACGAGGTCAAAATCGGTTTCGTTTTACAAACGGCGGCACCGCACGAAACTCGCAGCTTCGCGGACAAAGTCCGCAAATACAAAAACCGCGTTGCCAATAGTGCGCAATTTCTGTCACACGCACACTTGTTCAATCTAACTCAGAGCTAATCAAAAGGCTATTGACACATATGAAACGGAACATTAACTTGCACACAGGTCTTGGAAAACTGACGGAACATCTTAGGACGGAGGCCTTGATCATGACGCGAATTCTATCTGCATTCAAAATCTTGAAGCGGGTGGGGTTCGCGGTTTTGGTGTTGGGCGTATTTTCAAACACCTTTGCCCAGCTTCAGGTTTTGTGGCAGCGGGAAGGAATAGACGATAGCAGTAGGTACGGCATGCATGTATTTGCCTTGGGTGACCAAAACAACGATGGTTTTGCAGACTGGGGTGTGAGCGGACCTTCGGGTTGGCCTTTTTATTCAGATGCGGATCCTGCTACGGGGCGTGTGGAGTTGTTCCGTGGCGGAAATCCACCGGCCCAAGAGCCGTACAGAACATTTGAGACTATCCAAGATTCGATCTACGCCATTTTGGGCGCAAAGGCTCTCGGGGATCTGGATGGCGACGGTAAAGTCGATTTCGTAGTCACATTCACCAATACAGATCACTCACCTTACGTAAGACGTAACGCAATCTATTTTGGAGGTGGGGATCCTGCAAGGGCGCCGGACGTAATCATGGATCGGCCCCTTTCTTCCTCAGGACGCAGCTTAGATGGCATTGGCGATTTTAACGGGGATGGATTTGATGACTTGCTAGACAGGTCTTTTTCCGAATCCACTACGCATTATGTGTATTTCGGTTCTTCGGAGTTTGACACGATTCCGGACTGGCAGGTGACAAATATGCCGGGAACTCAATCTGCGCTTCCTCTGGCTTGGGGCGACATCAATGGAGACAGTTACAACGATCTCTTGGTGACGTATAATCGACAAGGAGAACAATTTGGCATATATTGGGGATCAGAATCCCCGGATACGATCCCTGAAGTGTGGAATCAGTTTTTCAGTGATCCCGCTATTGTTCCCAGCTTGAATGCCGACGATGCGGATGAGATCATCTCTGGGTTACCGGGGAGCTTGCCTATTTATCTTGGACGGGCGCACCCCTTTATAACACCTGATTACACGTTGAATGTACCTGATGGCGTTTACTTCTGGAGGAAGGTCGGGATCGGAGACTTCAATGATGACGGGTATCAAGATTTCTTGGGACTGACAGATGCCAGCAATAATGCGTGGTGGGGGCAGTTTTGTCTGTACCTAGGATATTCTTGGCTAAATCCAAATCCAGTTGTGACGATTCGGGGTCGTCAACAGCCTTACAATCTGATTGGACCGATTAGTGCCGCGGGGTTAGGCGACGTGAACGGAGACGGTGTAGATGATTTTATCGTAGGGGCAACTCATGCCGATTTTGACGGGATGCGGGGCAAAGCGATGGTGTTTGCAGGGGACCCAAGCTATCACGTCTCAGTCAATCCGAATATATCGTTAATACCGGACGAAATTAGCATTGATATTTTTCCGAATCCGTTTAACTCCGTAGCACAAGTTCGCATTGATGTTCCGTTTCATGTGACAGAGCTTACTCTTACGTTCTATGATATTTTGGGGCGGCAAGTCGAGCAGGCACGGGTCGAGGCTTTTGGCGGTAAGGCACGCTATCAATTCGGAACAACGCCGCAAACGACCACGCTCCCGAGTGGTTTTTATGTTGTATTCGCTCAAGCGCAACAGCTTACCGCTGTCAGGAAAATTCTTATGCTGAAGTAGAAAGGGAAACAATGAAGAGCGCAATAGTTGCAGGAATATTGCTTGTGTGCCTTTGCAGGGCAGAAGCATTTGATGTCTCGGCGTACTATGACGGTGTCTCTGTTGGCAGATCGGCAAAGATGAACTATATCTGCCTTGGTGCGTGCTGTAACAACGATTGCGGAATATTCAATGACTGCACCCATGATCAGTGGGTGACTGCGATTGCTAACAACGATGAAGTGCTTCAGTGGTGGCGAGAGATGGGGGTAACAATCCTTGAAGTCAACTACGATACGGGCGACTACCCTTTTGCCGCAAGCTCCGGCATGCGGATCATGAACGAACAATATCCCTCGCAGACGTTCAAGTATCTCGAAGGGCGAGTCAAGCGGGTGGACTTTGGGGATAACAACACAGAATTCGACGACCCTACACAATGGGGTGCGAATGTCACGGAAGTGAACAGAGAAGTAAGTGACAACTTCTTTCGGGATGTACTCAAAATTGGTAGCCCCGATTCAGTGAGTTCACCTGAAACGATGTTCGCCCCTGGTTGGTTCGGTGACCTCACGGGATGGACACGTCGAGACATTACCGGTGGCCCCGACCCCTTCACTGGCACGGGGCAGGATAATGTCATGCCTCTGCACTTCCGAGTCGTTGGAGACGTCGTGGAGAATACCAATGACACGACAAATCAAGTAGCTACTCTATATTGCTATATAGACCTTTCGGCTCTATGGGATCAAGGAAACTGTTGGTATGACGAGGGTGGACGGTATCTTCGATTACCTGCGATGAATCTATACAAGGACGACTTTGATGAACCTTTATTCAACCAGGTAGATTTCACTGTCGTACCTCAGAACACTGAGATTGTTGTTGTCGACGCGAACAGGGATCCCGTTGAATTGCCTTTTACCTGCGATACGACCGAGTTTGACAGCTACCCCACGGCTCTCGAATGGGGGCGCACTGCAAAAGCGGTTGAGTTTCAAATTGATTACACTGGACACCACGAGTTCCTGCTGTGGCAATTTGAGCTGTGGGATGAGGGGTTTCACAGGCTGTTTCGCGCGGGGGCCGATACTTTGCGACTTGCTGACAGCATTAAGGTCTGGTATCAGCGAGAATTGGATGCTGGATCCAGCTATGGACTTGCCGGATGGTATTACGATGAGTTTGGATACCCTGCGATAGAAAGTTGGGTTAAGACAAACTCTATCTTGCAGGAGGCTGGGCTTCCTACCATGTACCTTAATGGATGGGGCTTGCGAAAGATCGATCCGGACAGTAGTTGGCGCGTGAAAGTCAATAAGCAAATGGAAGCCTACAGCACAACTGTTCCGACAATGATGACAGAGACCTACGGCTTCTTTGGAGGTGACTCGACGGGCATGCCAAAGAATCCCGTGTCTGCGCCGATAGGGGGATTGTGGTCCAGATATGATAGCGACGAGCCATACCTTGACATCGACTCAACTTGGGTAGAGTCGGGATCGGGTCGGTACTACAACCGCTAAAATGGAACGACGTCGCTTCAGTTCTCGATAGACAATGTGCTTTGGGGATATTGGGACGAACTTTCGGATGAAATTTACCCTGGGAACGATTTGATCCTGGAGTCCATTTCACTAGGATTTTTGGCCGAAGTAGAATATAGCCACGAACATGGGTACAAACACTGGGGGCTGATGCTTTCTGGCCTGCAAGGTTGTTCTGATCCCTCTGCGATCGAGGGCGTTACAGTTCCTCTTTGGGACAATCCAACCGAACGTGAACCAACGCCAATCGAAATAAAGCTTTCAGCCTGGCTTACAGTAGCTTCTGATGCAGACGGACTCATGTGGTACTGGGGAATATCGTCACCAGGTGACCCGCCAGATTGCGATGAAGAAGGCCATGGCAATTATTTGCCTGGACTTCTTGAATGGGACGGGTCACCTGATTTTTGCAGCGATGGAGGTGCGCGAATAGTAAGGACAGAGCGTTACTATGCCGCAAAGGAAGTCTGCAATGAGATCCATGAAATCGCGCCAACGATTGAGTCATTGGAATTTGGCGGAACAACCGCAAGCCAAGTTTTCACTGAAAACTATGATAATTCGGCGTTTCCGGACTCTCTCCGGCTTTATCTTGACAATTGGATAACTTACAATGGACTTTCGTACCAGTCAGTCGTAAAAGATATTCGTACTGATGCATGGGATACTGTCGCTGGCGACTGGACAGATGACGCAGGTGATTATGCGCAGCTTTCGTATTGGAAAGGGCTCGGCGAGGATCCTGATTTCTGGTTCCTCGTCGTGAATAGACGCGCCCTTGCTCACGAGAAAGCAAAGGTCCGTGTTGAGATTGGCGCGTTAGAGCCTGGACTTGATTATGTAGTGCATTACCAACTTGCTGACAGCTTTGCCGAGGCCGTGCAGTTTCAGGAAGGTAACCACCTACCATTTGATGGAGCTTATCGCCAAAAGTTCGAAGTTGTCTTGCTGCCAGGGGAGGCCGAACTTGTTCATTTCTTTGTGATGGACACCAGCGACCTTGTGATTGAGGACACTACCCTAACACTAAAAGCACCTTACTATTACAACCGCAACATATTGCTGGATAATGCGACCGTAATAATTGAACCCGACACGGCACTTCAACGTTATCAGATTATCAAGAACGGTCAGAGTGTCGATCAGTGGAAAGATTCCCTTGAGATTCTGTTTGCGCCCGGTAAGGGGATTAAGCTGATCGAGCCAGACAGCGGATCTAACAAGCTGACTATTCTTGGCAATGACAGCACAAAGATAGTCTTGAAGTGCTCCAAAGGTAGTGGCAACTATTGGAATGGAATCTCCTTTGAAGGAAACCAAGGCGATAGCTTATTGCTAAGGAATACCGTAATAGCCAGCGCAAGCATCGGAGCAAATGCCTATCAGGGACCGGGCTATGCTTCATTTGAAGACTGTGAATTCCGCGCCTGTGCGTTTGGTGTAGTTGGAATTGGACAGCGAGAGTTTCGGATTGATGGCACAAGCTTCCGCGAGAACAAGACTTCTGCTGCATTCTTCACTGAAGGAGTGCAGGCCCAAATCATTGATTGCGACTTCGTTGACAATGAAAAGCACTCTTTGCGAATGTCTCGAAACTGCACAGGAAGTGTTGTGCAATCGAGCTTTGTAAATAACGGAGTTGGCCTAAGGGCAAACGATTGTGATCTTCGCTTACGTTGCGTAACGAGTACAGGAAATCAATCCGATGGCGTCTCTTTGACGAATGGTTCGATTGTAATGGCAGACACATCAAATGGATCTGTGCGCTACTGGGGAACAAATGACATCTACAATAATCGATTCGGCGAAGTTAGCTTGATAGACCCGCGTGCATTTGTGGTCGCCAATGGCGAGAATCGATTCGCTGATTCAAGTAGCAGTAACGCTGGGAAAAACAAGCTTGTGAAAGTACTTTTCACCAGGGAAGAGGCGGCGTACCTCAGATTCACCGGAAACAACTGGGGGGATTTGGTTGATTCTGCCGATATTGCCTTGTGTATTGTTCCTGAATCAATTTCCACAACTCCCATTGACACCGTTTTCGAGGCCTGTGAATGGGGCCAGGCTCCCGGAGAAGATGACGATGAATTAGATTGTTTCGTTGGTGGAAACGTCCTTGAAGAAACAAACAACCTAACGCAAGCGCAGGTTTCTTACAAGGACTTGATTGAGTCGGCGTCAAGTGGTTGCAAGATTGGCACTTCGGTATCTAGGTTGCTAGCAGTGAGTTTCCTCGACGGCGTTCCCATTGACACGACACTTGCATACCTGTCCGATGTGAAACAATCGGCGACAGACCAAGAGCTTGTCTCTGACCTCCTGATCGGGATTTCACACGGATTAGCGATGAAGGGTGATTTAGATAGCGCGCGAACGATACTTGAGGATGTTGTCAGTTACTCAGGTGACACTCTTTCGAGAAAAATTCCAGGACAAGTTGGTTTGCTTTCCCTTGACATACTAGAAGAAACTGCTGACACCGTTGATGGCTTAACTGCCGATGAGCTTGCTACTTTCATTGATTCTTTAGAACAAGTCATAGGTCAGTATGAAGTATGGTCACAATACGAGATCACAGACAGCGTGGTGATGTATGCGCCAATGCGGGTGGACAGTGTGATCAACGTGCGGGGGGACGGAGTCTTGACGATTCTGCCACACCCTAGCTACAAGAATCCTACCATCGAATTCGTCGATCAAGGTGCAATCAAAGTGTGGGGCACGGACACAACCAAGGCGAAGGGTAAACTCTATGTTTATGGGGAGCCAGACAGCCGAATTACGCTCCACTGGGCGGATTCTACAGGCACGAAGAATGTCTTCTCTGAACGTGGTTTTGTTAAGCTAAGGGATGCCGATTTTGTTGGAAACGGATTTGTCAATCAGACCCAGGATCTCACCGGTTATTTTAGTGGACTGCGTCGGGCGACGTTCCAAGCGGACTCTTGTACCTTCTCTTGGTTTGATGAAGGTGTAATGGTGCGTGCCACGGATACAACCAGTTACATGCGAGCATGCACATTTTCATATCTCGGTGGCAATGCGTTCTGGTATTCAGGGTTTGGCGCCGGGTTGGTCATGCTGAAGTCAGATGGATTTGTTATTGAAGACTGCGTATTTGATTCCAATGACGGAGTCGGAATATACCACGGGTTTGCAGAGGATGTTGTCATCAGAAATTGTCAGATCCGAAATGGCGCGAAAGCCGGCATCTACGGAGCCTCTTCAACCGGCGGTTCAGCACGCCTCGAATGCTGCACCATTGAAAGCAATGGCGACACATTGCCCGAGTTGTGGACATTGGGTGTAGTCTATGATCTTGTTGGCAGTCATTGCAGTTTTTCGGATAGCATGGGTCCGCTGATCAAATCAGACGATCCTTCGTATGTCGATCTCGAAAACGGAGAAAACTACTTCGAGGTGTGGAATGAGGGTTACTATGTCCAATCCGGTGACACAAACGAGACTTGGGATGTCACTTGGAACACATGGTCACCGTCAGTTCCGGGTGACGGGGATTTCTACGATTACCTGTGGCCGCACACATCATCCAAGTGGACACTGGATTCGTCACTCGCTTCATTCGTCAGCTGTGGGGAATACGGAACCTCGTCAATCGGCGGAGAATCGTGGCTGATTGTTGATCCGTTTGCGGAGGAGTCTGGAACGATGTCCATGGATGATGAAGAGTCGCAATCCGCATCACTGGCACTACCAAGCCAAATTAGTACAAAGCAGGCTACAAAGGAACGCACAACCAAAAGCGCGTCTAAATCTGTGACGAAAGCTCCAACCGAAAAGCTTATGGCTAATCGCAAGTTGGCCAACGCGGAGCGTATCGCGATGCATCACAAAGAACTTTCCGAATGGCGTGATCTGCGAAACGCTAATCGAAGCGATGTTCGTCAATCAGCGATCAAGTTTATTGAAGAAAACCGCTATTCTGAATTCGTACCGGCTGCACTTAGGGTAGTTGCGGGCGCGGCAAGGGAGCGCGGAATCGCAAAATACTCCAGCAAGTATCTTTCGGACTTTGCGGCCACTACCAAGAACATAAAGCAGCGAGTTTTGGCAGAACGGTTGTCGTACGAAGCTTTGGCTCTAGAAGGAAAACCCGGCGCCGCGCTTGCCGGCCTTGAATCCATGATGGAAAATGCCACTACGCCACGTGATTCAGCTCTTGCCCTACTTTCAGCAATGCAGATTTACTGCGACAACCATGGTTCGGGTGATCTTCAGGTTAAGTACAACCAAATTGCGGTTACGGATCCTTACGACCTTGTTAGGCGCACGCTGCAATTGTCTGAAAGACTCGACGATCCAACACTTGGTGAGCAGGTCACTGATACGGCCATACCGACGTCCTATGCACTGTACCAAAACTACCCGAATCCGTTCAATCCGACGACGGAGATCCGTTTCGATCTTCCCGAAGCAATCCACGCGGAACTGAAGGTGTTTAATATCCTCGGCCAGGAAGTTGCGACGCTCATGGATGACATGCGACCTGCCGGCGCCTATCGCCTTCTCTGGGACGGCAAGAACGCCGCCGGAATGACCGTCGCATCGGGTGTGTACATCTACCAGCTGAAGACGCCAAACTTCACCAACGCAAAGAAAATGATGCTGCTCAGATAGCATCTCAGGCTGACTTGAAATTAAAGGCCCCGGCGAAAGCTGGGGCTTTTTGTCTATGGTTCGCAAGTCTTGCATTGCTCCTTATCCTATCGTAAATTGTAACAAACTCACGAGACCCGCGCTTTCTGTGTTATCCTCCACGTTTGAAGGTTAAAACAAGGCAGAAAAATCGTAACATTACCCGTGAAATCGACCGGGAGTCATTTCGCTGATTTCTGTCGATTTGTTTCCATAGACGCGGGTCACAACTTGTCCACACTTTTTTGGTCATATTTTGGTCAACTGCATCGGAAGAACGCCATGAACCACTTGACATCATCAAAACTGCTTACTATCATAGCCTCAGGTCTTGGGAAACTGGTTGGACAACGAACCTCGGAGGCCTTGATCATGACGCGAATTCTCTCTGCATTCAATTTTCTGAAGCGGGTGGGGTTCGCGATTTTGTTGTTGGGGGGCCTGCTGTATGCCCAGCCGTACGAGCCATTTCGGTTGTACGATATGGTTGGAGACACAAACCAGCGAATTGGGGACGTCATATTCGAGCCGTTGGGTGACCAAGACGGGGACGGCTACACGGACTTCTTGATTAACATGGACGTTCTCAATGGACATCTTCGGATCATGTATGGCGGAGAGGAACCTCCCTACCGCACACTGGATTTTGCTTATTTGGATGTGGATACATCAGCGCAGACGTATTATTGGACAAATTACAGGCATAATACGGGGAAGTCAGCGTGTGCCGACTATACGGGCGATGGGATCGTCGACATATTTGTCGATCTCAAGCAGGACTTTTATGATCAATGCGACGCCTATATGTTTATCGGCGGCGGTGGCCCGGAAGAGTTCGACACGATCTGGGATTGGCGAAGTAACTATCCGGAAGCGTCGCACTTTGTGACGGGGCTGGGCGACTTCGACGGCAACGGAATTCCGGACTTCACGCGTGGAGGAGGTGCCTTTGCCGAAAGTTTTCTGTGGTATTTCAGTTGGTCGTGGCCAAACCCTCCCACAGAACCGACGTGGATGATCAATCGTGATGGTCCGGGCAACAATGGAAATTTCGCTGATTGTCAAGGGGTCGGGGATATCACGGGGGATGGGTGGCCGGATTTTATGGAATTCGTCTGGTATCCCGATTGGAGCAGGCATTACGAAGTCTGGTACGGCGGGCCAGAAGCGGATTCAACAGAAGACTACGCGCTGAATACAGATACACTGGAGTACGCAACTTGCTGCTACGGTATTTATGGTGACCTTAACGGAGACGGTTTGGCGGACTTGGGGTCGTACATTTTCGATCCGTTCGCTCCGCAAACGGGACCGGCTATCTATTACGGTCGGACACCGCTGAACCTAACGGAACCGGACGTGATGCTGGAGCATCATTCCGGTGAACAGATCACACCGGATGATGGACAAATTGTCGGCGACATCAACGAAGACGGGTACAATGATCTTGCCTTTCGGGACAATCAACGCGGGAGTTGCTACCTCTACTTAGGCGGCAACCCAATGGACAGCTTGTGGAGTTTCTATTTGCCGGTGGCGGAGTTTGACGGTTTTCGCACTATGTTAGTACGCGGTCTTGGAGACTTTAACGGTGATGGGATTGATGACTGGGCGATCTCTGGAAAAAAGTCCGTGGCCGGCGGTGTGCTTTCCAGGGTCGTGGTTTTCGCGGGCGACCGCAACTGGGGCGTCCCGGTGTCAGAAGAGCGGCCGGATGTCCCACACGATTTTGTATTAGGCACTCCCTTTCCCAACCCCTTCAACTCGGAGGTCATTGTTCCCTTAACCATCAGCCGCGTTGCGGGCAAACTGGATGTTTCGATTTACAACACACTTGGTCAGTTGGTCTACTCTTTTCCTGACCAGCATCTGACTCCCGGGAACACGCACTTTCTAAGATGGAATGGTACAAACCAAACGGGAGAAGCGCTTGCGTCGGGAAACTATTTCGTACACGGTAAACTCGGACAACAAGTACAGACGGCGAGGCTTGGATACCTAAAATGAGAACACTCTTCACACTTTTCCTCTTTGCAACCATCATACACGCCCAGCCGTACGAGCCGATCCGGTTGTACGATATGGTTGGAGACACAAACCAGCGGATTGGTGACGTCATATTAGAGCCGTTGGGTGACCAAGACGGGGACGGCTACGCGGACTTCTTGGTGAATGTCGACGGACTCAACGGGCATTTGCGTCTTGTCTATGGAGGACCCGAGCCTCCCTACCGCACTTACGATTTTGCTCACTTAGACATGGACACCACGACACGGACACTTGTATGGACGAGCTTCCGCTTTAACACGGGTAGTACAGCAATGGCCGATTACACAGGCGATGGAGTTACGGACGTCATGGTGGATCTGAGGGACTACAATGCTCATTTCCAGTGTGACGCCTATATGTTTATCGGGGGTGGTGGTCCGGAAGAGTTCGACACGGTCTGGGATTGGCGGAGTAACTATCCGGAAGCGTCGCACTTTGTGACGGGGCTGGGAGACTTCGATGGAAACGGAATCCCGGACTTCACGCGTGGAGGAGGTGCCTTTGCTGAAAATTTTCTGTGGTATTTCAGTTGGACATGGCCAAACCCTCCCACAGAACCGACGTGGACGTATGAGCGGGTGAATCCTGGTTCAGCAGGAAATTTCAGTGCATGCCAAGGGGTCGGTGATATCACGGGAGATGGCTGGCCGGATTTCTGGGAACACCTTCGATATCCTGACTGGAGTTTGCATGACGAAATCTGGTATGGCGGACCGGAAACGGATTCTATACCGGATTTTCAATTTGAGGTAGACACTTTGCCGTACCTGATAGACGTCTATGGTATTTTAGGTGACGTCAATGGGGACGGGATTGATGACATCGGGGGGTATGTGTTTGATCACTTTGCTCCACAGACCGGGCCTGCAATTTTCTACGGCGGACTGCCGTTGAATGTAACGGAACCGGATGTGATGTTGGAACACAATTCAGGGGAAGCGGTTTGGCTGGACAGGGCACAGACGGTCGGGGACATCAACGACGACGGCTATGAAGACATTGGTGTTGTAGATATCAACCGGTATAGCTGCTACCTCTATTTAGGCGGCAACCCAATGGACAGCTTGTGGAGTTTCTATTTGCCAGTGGCGGAGTTTGACGGTTTTAGCACAATCTTGGTGCGAGGGATTGGCGACTTCAACGGTGATGGGATTGACGACTGGGCGATCTCTGGCAAGAAATATAGTCCTACGATATCCAGAGTCGTCGTTTTTGCGGGTGACCGCAACTGGGGCGTCCCGGTGTCAGATGAGCGGCCCGATGTCCCACACGACTTCGTATTAGGCACTCCCTTTCCCAACCCCTTCAACTCGGAGGTCATTGTTCCCTTAACCATCAGCCGCGTTGCGGGCATACTGGATGTTTCGATTTACAACACACTTGGACAGTTAGTCTATACTTTTCCTGACCAGCATCTGACTCCCGGGAACACGCACTTTCTAAGATGGAATGGTACAAACCAAACGAGAGAAGCGATTGCGTCGGGAAACTACTTCGTACAAGGCAAATTCGGACAACAAGTACAGACGGCGAGGATTACATTGCTTAAGTAAAGGAGAAAGTCATGAAGTACGCAGGGAGGATTTTTCAAGTAGGGTTGCTGCTTTTGTGGATTCTATTCTCAGTCGGAATATCGGACGGAAAGAGCAAGTCGGATTTCCTCAAGGGCATCATGTTTTCACCGGGAGATGAGAGGATGCACTGGTGCGAAGACTGTGATACATCTTCTGGGGGATGGGATTTCAGGCGAGATTCGCTCATCGACTCACGTGGCGGCCTACAGGATGCGTTTGCGGACATGGATTCGCTGAATATCAATTGGTACTATCAATGCTATTTGACAAAACAAGACATTCAAGAGCTTGACCGCCCCGATCTATTCTTTTCTACGATTGCCTTGCCAGGGCATATGGAACAGTGGCTCGAAGCGTCACGATGCAATATGGACGTCGGATGGGAGCTTGAGAGGCATAGTCAAAGCTATTCCATAGAACTCGGCACGCGCACACTTTGGCCGGGTGCGAGTAATACAGTTGCAAGCACGGTTCCAGATCCGGACGTACCCAATGATCCCAACATTATGATTATGGAGACTATTGCAGGCACGGATTCTCCCGGTTGGATCATCCAGCCGGGTTCGTGGGAAGCGCAGAATACTAGTCAATTGGAAGACCCCAACGTCCGCCTGTTTAGTAGAAACGATGGCACTTCGAGCACACATCATCGTTGGGCAGGCGGCAACTTCGACCGTTGGTACCGGAGAGCGGGAGGCAGAACGGGGTTCTCCTTCATTCCATACTGCAAGATTCCTGCTGAAGCCCAAAGCGGCGATACCGTTGCCGCAATTGTCGTGTGCATGGCTACCCACACTGGTCACGCCACGGTTCCAGATAGCTTAGACATGAGAACGCCAGAGCAGGTTGGACTGCACCCCGAGGGCTGGAGAGAGTCTCCAAGAAGTGTTAGTTTAGGGGGATTGGAGAAAGGAGTGCAGGATGTCAGGTCAGAGACGGAGGTTTTCGGATGAGTTTAAGGTTCAGGTGGTGCAGGAGGTGCTTCAGGGAGCGAGTCAGGCTGCGGTAGCCCGCCGGCACAATGTGTCAGCGAACACGATTCTGCTCTGGCAGAAGGCTTACAGATCCGGTCGCCTGGGGGGAGGGGCGACCGGCGCGGTTTCGCCTGAAGTGCGGGCATTGGAAGTGCAAGTGGCGGAGCTGCAGCGGTTAGTCGGGAAGAAGGAAGAGCAGATCGAGTTTCTAAAAAAAACCGCCCGGCTACAAGAACAGCAGAACGCAGACAGGCCGTCACCTTCGAGCGCGGGACGTTCACGCGGAAAGAAGGATGTGCGCTGATGGATCTTCCGGAGAGCACATATTACTACCGTTCACGCACAGCGGATGACCGCCTGGCGCGAAGACTCGATTTGCAGGACCGGATAGAAACGTTGGCGTTTAACAAAGCCGGTTATGGCTATCGGCGCATCACCGCCGAGCTGCGTCGGCAAGGTGTGATTGTAAACCGCAAGCTCGTCTTGAAGATCATGAAAGAATCAGATCTGCTGGTCAGGCCGCTGCGCGGATTTACGATCACCACGGACAGCAGACATACGCTTCCAGTCTATCCGAACCTCTATCAGAACCAGTGGCCCACTGCGCCCGACCGCATCTGGGTGGCGGACATCACCTACATCCGTTTGCCGCTGGGCTTTGTCTATCTCGCTGTGATCCTTGATGCGTTCTCACGCAAGGTCGTGGGGTGGGCGCTGTCGAAAAGTCTCGAAGCCGATCTGGTCATCGAGGCCTTGACCATGGCTCTTTCCGAACGCAAACCACCTCCGGGCTTGATCCACCACAGTGATCGCGGTGTGCAATACGCCAGCCATGTTTACACCGATCTACTCAAGCAGTACGGCGTTCACATCAGCATGTCCCGCAAAGGCAATCCCTACGACAACGCGGTCGCCGAAAGCTTCTTCAAAACCCTCAAAAAAGAAGAAGTCTATCTGTCCGACTACCGCACCCCCGAAGAGGCACGGCGGCAAATCGGACGGTTCATCAACCAGGTCTACAACACAGAACGACTACACTCGGCCCTCGGCTATACGCCCCCCGCCGAGTTCGAACTTCAATACAATCAAACCCAAAACGCCGCCTAAACTAATTGGATACCGACTCCAAAATTTGGGGTGCAGTCCATTCTGTTCGGATCAGATTGATGGACTTGTCCAGTACTACAGATCTCTAAGTCCAATGCCGATTAATACCATAAACACGATGGGATGTTCCGACTTCTTGAGTCCGCCGGAAGTCGTGATTCAAGTTTCCGAAATGTCTCTGTTGATATCGTGGACGCCAATCCATAATGCAACAGCTTACGACATCGAACACAGTGACTCGCCGGATGGTCCCTTTGTATTTGTTGAGAGCACAGGAGCTACTTCAGTCGCGATTCCAATCAGCGAAGATCTTATGAAGTTCTACCGCGTCATTGCAAGGAACTAGCGCCAAGTATTGACAATCATCTTTAAACATGTGAACACCCCGAACACTACACCACAAAGTGAGGATAGAGGGCGGACGCTTGGAACTAATACTCCGCAGTGTTGGCCCTCTTCTGGTCCCACCCTTGGCCGTCACTTGGTTTCACTTGGTGCCGAATACAATGATGAACATCGCCTCGTTTAGCAAGCATGACATTGCAAATCAGACATTCTTCCTGAGCAGCAAGACTGTTAACTGGCCACTTCCCCACCCTAGTTTCAGGACCTGGGTCACGTGATTGGCCGTCACTTGGCACCGTTTGGTGGCGTTTGCGTGACCCAGATTTGACCCCGTTTGGTGGAGCTTGACATCGCAGGCGAGTTAAAACAAGTATTTACATGCGTTTATTTGTGGAACTCTCACGCCGGTAACACGGGTTCGAATCCCGTACGCGCTACTAAAAATCAAGCCCTTAGGTTGTTGCCTAAGGGCTTTTTGCTATTTGGGACCAGCGGATAGCGTTGAAGATTCGGCACTCTCGCTCAGGCACCACTGATCCAAGATACTTAAGCATCATTGACCCGTCCAGAATGATAACAGTAAGATGAAGCATCCGTGCAATCAGGGGAACTGCCCCTGAGTTTGATCCAAGTTGATTGAAATGTATGCATATGGCTCATCATTTGCACCCTAATAGGGAAAATGTAGTGAAAACACCACGGAGTACCCAATGGTACCGAAAAGCAGCAAATCCATGGTCGTGCACAAGGCGCAGAGCTTCCAAATTGACCCGCACGCGGCCATTTCCGAACTCAGAGAGAAGTTGAATTGTCCCAACATGGCTGGTGTCGTCTTCTTTTGTTCGGTTGATTACGACTTGGAAGCGCTGGGTCAGGAATTGAAGAGCACGTTTTCATGTCCGGTAGTCGGTTGCACGACGGCCGGTGAAATCGGGCCGAACGGATACAGCGACCATAGTATCACGGCATTCAGCATGGAAACCGAGAACCTTGAAATTCACCCGTTTCAAATTCCGGAGCTCGACAAATGCGGGGCCATAGAGCTTGAAGAGATATCTGGGCGAATAAAAGAAACGATTAGAAATCGTACGTCGGAACTGCCGGACACTAAGCCTTTCGGATTTTTCCTGATTGACGGATTGTCTTTGAAGGAAGAACAAATTATCGGCCAGTTGTACTACACACTTGAATCACTTCCGATTGTCGGAGGCTCGGCGGGCGGCGGAGCTAATTTTGATCCAACGTTCGTCTATTTCGACGGGAAGTTTCTGGCGAATTCCGCGCTGTTTACTCTGTTCATAACTTCTCATCCGTTTGAAGTCTTCAGGACACAGCACTTTGTTCCAATGGAAGGAAAACTGGTCATCACGAAAGCAAAGCCGGAAGAACGGCTGGTGATGGAAATAAATGGCAGACCCGCTGCTCAGGAATATGCCCGCTGCCTCGGACTCTGCAACGATGACTTAACAAGCGAAGTTCTCGCCATGCACCCCGTGATGCTGAAACTTGGCGGCGAGTACTATGTCCGCTCGGTAATGCGCAAGCTGGACGACGGATCCCTGCAGTTTGCTTGCGCAATTGACGAGGGTCTCGTATTGACAATGGCTGACGGCGTGGACATCATTGACAACCTGCAAAACTCGCTTGACGAACTGTCAAACAGAATGAACCCGCAGGTGATTATCGGATGCGAGTGTTTCTTCCGCAAACTTGAGGTTATGGAAAAAGACATTCGAGATTCGATCAGCAGAATCATGTCCCACCACAACGTGATAGGATTTCACACGTACGGTGAGCAGATAAACTCGGTGCACGTGAATCAGACATTCACAGGAGTCGCAATCGGAGCGGAATAATGTCTGACATGCGGGAATTAGAAGACCGACTTGCCGAACTCGAAGACGAGCTTACGAGCCTGCGGGCGATCAATGCCGCGCTGATGAGCCGTGTGGAACGAAGCACGGACTCAGCGGGAAGCTCGTTTTCCCTCTTCGAGTCCAACATTCTGCTCCAGCAGCGCGTGCAGGAACATACGAAGGACTTGCAGAAATCAAATGAAAAGCTGCAGGAAGAGATCACCGAGCATAAACGGACGGAGAATGAGCTTCGCAGAACGCAGAAGCAAACACGTCAGATCATCGACACCGCGCTCGACGCCGTGATCGCATTCGACCGCAGTTGGAACATACTCGATTGGAACCACCGCGCCGAGGAGACTTTCGGCTACAGCGCGACAACGGCATTGGATGGCTTAACTTTGTCGTCATTGATCGCGCCGGGAGGTCACGACAAACTAAGTCACTACTTGACCAGCCGTGATACCGAACACACACAGACACGACGCACGCTTGAGCTAACAGCGCGCCACCGGGACAGTCACGAGTTTCCCGTGGAGATTGCGGTGTCGTTGCTGCACGCGGGCGAGACACCCGTCTTCAGCGCCTTCATCCGCGACATCACCGAACGAAAACTTGCCGAAGAAGCGCGCTATAAGACACTATTTGAAAACTCGCCTGTCGCCCTAAGAGAAATGGATTTCGCAGGCGTCAAAACCTATGTTGACAAGCTGGCGTCGCGGGGAATTCACGATTTGCGGGAATATTTTCAACAGTTTCCGGAAGCGGTAGAACATTGTCTCACATTGGTCCGTGTCATTGACGTAAATTTAGCAACAGCGAAGTTGCTGCGGGCCGAGAGCAAGCAGCAAGTGCATGATTCATTCGGCGATTTGTTCCGTGGCGACTACGTAAAGACCTTTGTCGACGAACTCGTTTCCTTGGCGTCCGGAAAAGCCAACTTTGAAATGGAATCGCAAATGTCCTCGCTGGATGGTCAAACCATTTTTGTCGCGATCAGCGTATCCATAGCGCCGGGACATTTGAACACGTGGTCGAAAGTGTTTGTGTCCATGCTCGACATTTCGGACCGTATCCGCGCGGAACAAGAGAAGAGCAAATTGGAAGCTCAGATTCGTCAGAATCAGAAGATGGAAACGATTGGCACGTTGGCGGGCGGAATCGCGCACGACTTCAACAACATGCTTTCGCCAATCCTTGGCTATGCGGACATCATCGCGGACGCTCCGGACGACACAGACTCCGTGCAAGAGGCAATACGGAACGTCGTGGCGGCAGCGCTGCGCGCCCGCGATCTTGTCAGGCAGATACTCACATTCAGCAGGCAAGTTGAACATGAGATGAAGCCAATACGACCGGCGCCTCTTGTAAAAGAAGTACTGGACTTGTTGCGGGCTTCGCTGCCAACGACCGTCGCTCTGTCATCCAAGGTTGATTATCAGTCGAACGTCATAATGGCCGATCCGACCCAGATTCATCAGGTCATATTGAATTTATGCACGAACGCGTTTCAATCTCTGGAAAATGCTTCGGGGACGATTCAAGTCAGATTGCAAAACATTACGCTAACGAACGAGCCTGAGAACAATACGGACAACCTTCATCCCGGTGACTACGTGTGCCTGACAGTCTCGGATACGGGCTGCGGCATCGACCAAGCGAATATCGAACGCATCTTTGAGCCGTTTTACACGACGAAGGAGGTCGGCAGCGGTACGGGAATGGGACTTTCCGTGACGCACGGGATAGTGCAAAAACACGGCGGCAAAATCTCAGTGGACAGCGTCCGCGGAGTCGGCACAAGTTTTCACGTATATTTGCCGTCCATTGTCCAGCGGGACGCAAACACCGAAGACCATTTGTCAAGACCACTGCACGGAAACGAGCGCGTCTTGGTAATTGACGATGAAGAGCTTGTCGCAAAGACTACGGGGAAGCAGCTCGAACGTCTCGGCTACAAGGTAACGATTGTAACGACTCCCAGTGAAGCTCTTAAGCAAATACGTACCGCACCGGAGTCATTTGACGTCGTCGTTACTGACCAGACAATGCCGGAAATTCCGGGACATATGCTTGCCAAGGAGATTTCGCAGATCAGACCGGACTTGCCGATTCTTCTTCTCACCGGCTACAGTCAAGTCACTGTAGTCGAGGAGATTCACTCATGCGGCATTCACCAAGTCTTGATGAAACCTGTAAGCTCCGCGGACTTGTCCACCGCGATACGGCGCGCTTTGGCCACAAAACAAGAAAAGTGACGTGAACCATTTCGCTCGCAATGAGTGTTCCTTGCAATCCTGCAACTGAACGTGAGTCGTATCAGCACGACACAATAAAGCAAATGAAAAGAGCCTGCTTACAGCAGGCTCTTTCGTTACATGAGTTTTCGCGGACTTTAGCAGCCGCCGGTGATCTTTTTAGGTTTCTTGGCGACGATCTGCGGTTTGTCTTTCATATCCTTGATCAGTTGGTCGATCGTTTGTTTGGCTTGCAAACGGAAGTCAGCGACGTCCTGATCGTAGCGGCCTCCGTTCAGTCCGTCGTACGGATCGGTCAAAATCTCTTCGCGGAATTGATGCAGCCCGCCTTGAAGTACGGCGAGGTTTCTGTAGCCGATTTCATCCAAAACGTGGTAAGCCCGCACGGCATCGTCGACGTTGGAAGCCACCATAACCTTCTTTACGTGACGCTGAGCAAGAACGCGGTTCCACTCTTTTCCAAACAGGCTTTCGGTTTGAATATTGATCGAGCCCGGCAGAGCGAACTTGTTGAACGACGCCGTGTCACGCACGTCAATTACTTGGATATTCGGTTCACGGTCGACGATCCGGAATGCGAGTTCGTCCGCGGTCATATATTCTGCCGGATGTTCGGCGACGTACTCGGGCTCAGAGACTTTTTCGATGATGCGCATCTTGCGGTTCGGCAAAGTGATGAGCATAACTCCGGCGAGAACTGCCACGGCGGCGGCGACGGCGTGTCTGCGAATGTGAAAGTCACGCGCCGGAGCGAACGGGTTCACGCGCTTTTCAATCATGCTTGTCACCGCAAAAGCAATCAATGCCACTGCGACTAAAAGAAACGCAAACCAGCCGGCGGTCATGCCCAACGTGTCGTATATGCGGATTGGGCCAAATGCCGAGGAAACGTAGAATGACTTCCACGACGGATAGAATTCTCCGAACGTGAAGACGCCAAGTCCGATACCGCCGATAAAGAAGAGGGCGTCAATTTTGCCGATGGCCGCAGCGCAGACGCTGGTACCGGGACAATAGCCGCCGAGAATAAAACCGACTCCCATGACAGCGCCGCCGACGAGCGCGGGCCACAGCCAGAGCGGATTGATGTAGATCATTTCCGTGTCGAGCAAGCCCGCATAGCTCAGCAGCATGATGCCGCCCATGGCCGTCGCGGCCGCCGTGAAGAAGACACGCAAGACGGTGAAATCGTAGCCGTAAAAAAGTCCGGCGAGCCGTCGGGACGAAGAGAAGCCGGCCTGTTCGAGCACCCAGCCGAAAGCAATGCCGAGAAACAGAGCGACCACGAGGTTCATTTCATTTGAGATTAGGTCAGGAACAAACGGTCCCATAGTAGTTTTTACTCCAGTTCGTTTAGATCCACAACCTGCGGAAGAAATAGGCCACCAGATAGCCCGTGCCGAAGATGGCGAGCATGGTAACAAAGCCCGCGGTCGAGAGCACGGCCATGCCGCTCAATGCGGCGCCGCTTGTGCAGCCGCGCGCGAATTGCGCACCAATGCCGAAGAGCGCACCGCCGATCACGGCAAAGATCCAACGTTTCGAGTGCGAGATTCTTGGACCGCCTTCAGTCCGAAAGGACAAACGGTCGGAAATGAGTCCTGAAAGAAACGCTCCGATCAACACACCGATCAATTCAAAGACAAGCCAAGATTTTAGCGGGCTGTCTTTGCCTTCTTCGAGATACGGGCCATAGTAGGGCGACGCTTGCGCATGTTCCGGCGCGACGGCGTCAACGGTCACAATGACGGCGTCTTTGATCGCGCCACTGGCTCCGAGTCCTCTTCCCGTAATGAAAATGCTGGCCAACAAGACAAGTCCGAGAAAGAACCCGGCCAAATAGGGATTCATATATTTTGTGGTAATTTTCTCCATTAGTCCACCATCTCCGCTTGACGTTCCGCTTTCTGTTCCATCTGTTCGTGGTCGTCGGTATGCAGGTCCTCAAATCCCGTGACCATCGCCTTAAGATTGGACGTCAGCGTTCCACCGGTCGTCGCCAGATAAACATGCGCAACGAAGAATCCGATCAACAGGAACGCGCCAAGCGTATGGATGACCGCAACGACTGATAGGCCTTTAATGTTTAGACTGATAATTTCGAATTGCTGTGGATAACGGTAGAACATGTAGATTAACCCAGACGTCACGACGATGGGAATGACGAGCACTTTCAGACCGGCATACACGAGTTTTTGCAGCGGATTGAGCTTACTTAGAACCGACTTTCGCGTCGGATGAGGAGCGCCTCTGAAAATACCCGTGATGTAGTAATCAATTTGCGCACGGATGTTCGTCGTTGTCGGAACGTACTGCCGCCACTCTCCGCTGGTGAGGTGCCAGAAGATCGCGAAGCTGATCAGAATCAGGAAGGCAATCGCGGCGAAGTTGTGAATCTGCACGGCCTGACGGAATCCGAAGAATTTCAGCGAACCGTGAATTTCAAATCCGGTTACACCGAGCAGAGAAATCAGGATTGCCTGTGCCCAATGCCAGAAGCGTTCGAAAGCCGGGTAAACGTATTCGCGTTTCATAGCTCGGCTCCTTTCCGACGGCGGGAAATCACGAAGCGCGCCGCGCCGTGCACCATCACACCAAGCAAAGTCAGAATCAGGATACCAGCTCCCGCCCTGTCAATCCAGATGTTGCGGTCACGACCGGGCATATAGAAATCCGTCAGGTTCGCCAACCGGCTATCGGTGCGCGAGTGGCACTCGGAGCACGTCACGGCTTTCTTTGCGGGAGCGACCATGTGATTGACCGGCCAATACATGTTCGTGTTAGTGAATCCGAATTCGCCGCTGTACGGCAGACCGACTTCATTCATGCCGGCCGCACAGGCTTTCTGCCAATCGAATTCATTCCAGTATGCGCTGTCGCCGGGATGTGTCGAAACAGTCTTGGGCTGGATCAGGTAATTGTTTTGCGTGTCGTAGATTTGTTTCGAGCGGTGTACTTTCACCGGAATAATCTTCGAGTCCGGATCGTTGTACGATCCCTGCAGCGAATTTATTTTCAGCGTGTCACTCGGATCGAATTTGTCGCCGAGCAAATAGTGCGATGCAGTGCCGTTGAACCACGCGTATTCGGGTTTCAAGTCCTTGCCCCACACAAAGGATCCCTTGATGGACATATACGTGTCCACGCCAAGCGAATCATCCTCAACTTCAAACGGTTTGCCGTCACGCAACTGTCCGGCCGTGGACCAATCCCATTGGACTTTGGTGGGATTTTCTTTGGCATAGGTTGGGATGTGACAGGTTTGACACGCGACTTTGAGAGTGTGGTTGTTCAGAATATTGTCGGCATGCGGCAGATCACCGTGGCAGCTTTCGCAGCGAACGCGGTCGCGGTTCATCGAAGAAACGGAGTATGATTTGCCGAGCATCTGGTGCTGGTCGGCAGTGTGACAGGCGACGCACTGCATATTCACGCCCTCAACCGCCATATGCACGTCGAGATCTTTTGACGGATCGAACATGGCCATGTCCAAGTCGCCGTGCTTAACGTTGTTTCCTCCGCCGCCGAAGAAGTGGCACGTGCCGCAATTCGTGCGCGTGGGTTTGCCGACCTGCTTAGCAACTTCCGTCAGGTCGACGTTAGGATTGGGCATACCCGCGCCGGCCTTTATGTAGAGGTTGCTCTGATCGTGACAAGCCAAGCAATCAACGTTGTACGGATTGTGAAAATCGAAATTCGCGTCGCCCCATCCGTAGCCGATGTGACAGCGGTTGCAGGCCTGTTGATTGCCGGAGATGCCGATGCAAAAGTTGTTGAGGATGTTTTTCTTGCCGACCTTTCGGATACCCTGACCTTCAATGTACTCCATGCGTTCCCAATTCCAGTGGGAGGAATTCATGACTTCAAGGTGCCGTTCAGTGTGGCAACTGATGCAGGCTTTGGTGACGTCCTGCGGCTGTTCGAACGGTCCGTCGAGTACGTCAAATTTGGCGTGGTCGACGGAAGGTTTGTGCTTGACCGAATACTCCGAACGCAGATATTCAAGCGGAGTCCGGTCAATGCTTTTTTCCGGCAATATGTTCAGCACCAGCAGAATCGCCGTTCCCAGAAAAGCCAGTGCCAGAAGGATGCGTCTCATAGCGCAATCAGACAATCGTCCCTAAGTTTATGAATAAGAACTACGCGGCAAGTTTGTCGAGCCGTTGACGGAGAACTTCCATCGGCGCCAAACCTACCATTTGATCGACGAGTCTGCCGTTCTTGAAGAACAATACGGTCGGAACGCCGCGAATTTTGAAACGCATCGCAGTTTGCATGTTCTGCGACACGTTTAGTTTGATGATTTTGACTTTGTCCGCATATTCGGGCGCGAGTTCGCGGAGCATGCCGCCTAAGACTTGGCACGGCATGCAGGTCGGTGACCACAAATCCAACATGACTGGCAATTCCGACTTGATAACGTCGTTTTCAAAGGTCTCGTCCGATGTTTCGAGCGGCTTGACGGTGTTGCCGCCGCCGAAGATTTTGTCCATCAATCCCATGATTCTACTCTATCTTTGTGTTTGAAAGTTGTATTCTTTTTCTTCAGGCGGCGTGGCGACAATTTGTTGACCGGCGGCTTTCCATTCGGCAACTCCGTCGCGCAGGCTTGAGGCCTGATAGCCGTGTTTTCTCAAGATGCGCGTCGCTTCTCCCGCGAGCAAGCAATACGGTCCGCGGCAATAGGCGACGACCTGCTGTTCGCGCGGCAGCGTGTCCAGCTGTTTTTCGAGTTTTGCAAGCGGAATCGAAATCGCGTACGGCAAGTGCGAGGCTTCAAATTCATCTTTGGGCCTCACATCGAGCACGATCACTTTCCCGTCTTTGGCAAGCTGCATAAGTTTGCCGCGATCCACGTCCTCAAGCTCATTCGAACTTTCGCGAATTTGTGAGAGAGCCCTGTCCACGTCAGCCAGATGAGTCTCCGCAACCTGTCTGACCATGCTGACCAGCTCATGGACGAGAGGGCTTGCAAGGGAATATATCATGTAAGTACCCTTGCGCTCGGCCTCAACCATTCCGGCTCCTCTCAGGACTTGAAGATGCTGTGAGGTATTAGCGAGGCTCATTCCGGTGTTATCAGCGAGGGTCTCGACACTTTTCGAGCACTCGTGAAGCAACTCGATGATTTCAATCCGCTTAGGGCTTGAAAGGACACGCCCGATTTTGGAAAATTCGTTGTGCAGGGTGTCGCGAAGACGAGTAAGGCTTAACATTTCTCAATTTCTCAATTATACAATTGACTGATTGAGTATACACTCAAATGCTCAAATTGTCAAGAGACCACGCAAGTAGATAGAGGTTTGTGTGACAACTCGACAATCGACCCGGCAGGATCGTTGATTATATAATGGATATTGAAGTTACGAACTGGAAGTCCTTGGTGACTCAGATTGAAATGTTCGCTTAATTTCCTTTTATAGTAGAATCTGGTCCAAGCTCAAATAGGAGTTGGGAGTTTGCGGACAGGAATCCGAAATACAATCTTGTTGGCGGGGCCGCTGCTGTTCTGGGTAACGGTGACCACAATGGGTTCGGACGGCGAGCATCCAATGGCAGCTCGCTGCGCCGGAGTGGCCGTGTGGATGGGAGTGTGGTGGCTGACCGAAGTCGTACCATTGGCTGTGACCGCGCTGCTTCCGCTTGTGCTGTTTCCGGTTTTGGGTGTAATGAGTGCGAGCCGCGTTGCCGCGAACTACACGAACGACGTGATCTTTCTTTTTCTCGGCGGTTTCATGGTCGCGTTGGCAATGGAGCGGTGGGACCTTCACAAACGCATCGCGCTGCACGTTATTCTATTGATCCGCGGAAGCGTCGGATTGACGCTCTTGGGATTCATGGTGGCGACGGCATTCCTGTCGATGTGGATTTCGAACACGGCGGCGACGATGATGATGGTGCCGATTGCTTCGGCCGTGCTGGCAAGATATGACGTCCTGTTGGGCAAGGACGCATCCGCGAAGATAGCGGTCGGGTTGCTTTTGGGGATTGCCTACGCGGCCTCAATCGGCGGAATCGCGACGCTCGTGGGCACGCCGCCGAACTTGGTTTTCGTTCAACTTTTCAAAATTGAGTTTCCGAACGCGCCGGAAATCAGTTTTGCGACGTGGCTGTTTTTCGCGTTTCCTTTGACGGTTATGCTGTTGTTCGCAGCATGGGGCGTACTGCGTGTGCTATATGTTCCGAAAGTAGAGTCGTTTTCCTCGACGCGGGACGTGTTTCGCGGGGAGCTGCGTGAGCTTGGCACAATGCGGAGGGAAGAAAAAGTCGTTGCCGTCGTGTTCGCGGTTATGGCCATGCTGTGGATTACGCGACGACCCCTGACTTTGGGAGCAGTAACCATTCCGGGGTGGTCTGAACTCTTGCCCGAACCGGGGTATGTGGGGGACGGCACGGTAGCATTGGCTCTGGCCTGCGTGTTGTTTTTGATTTCGGCCAAAGACCGATCCACGCAGATTCTGGATTGGGAAACCGCCCGCAAATTGCCGTGGCGAATTGTGCTGTTGTTCGGCGGAGGGTTTGCATTGGCTGGAGCGATTTTGGAAAGCGGCCTATCCGAAGTTATTGGATTGAAGATGCACGCTTTGGCCGCCCTCTCCCCCACCTCGATGACGGCATCGGTGTGCACATTGCTGACCTTTGTCACCGAGCTCACATCGAATACGGCGACGACACAAATCGCACTGCCGATTCTCGCGGCAACAGCGGTGGCGGTCCATAGAAATCCGATGTTCCTAATGATTCCGGCGACACTCTCGGCCTCGTGCGCCTTCATGATGCCGGTCGCGACCCCTCCCAACGCAATTATATTCGGCACCGGTAGAATCAAAGTATACCAGATGGCCAAAGCAGGGATTCTCCTGAACTTAATCGGGATTGTCTTGATTACCGGCTGGATGATGCTGATGGGAGCGGCATTCTTGGGCAGTGGTCCTGCGGAGTTTCCGGCGTGGGCCGTACGGGGATAGTAGCCACAAATTTTCTTTGTTTCGATTCGACACTCAACCATTCGCATGAAAACTTGTCAAACCAATAGACCGCCTGAGGAGAGCTTGAAGTACCAATACTTGAATTTGCAACTCGGAGGACCCGATCATGACTAAGCTGCTTGCACCCTTCCTCTTGATTTTGATGTTTGCGCAATTGGCGGTCGCGCAGAATCAGATTCTCACGATTTCACCGGACAGCGCGCCACAGGGAACGGCGAATCTAACGGTGACTTTCACGCTCGACACCGATGATCCGCCCGCTCCTCCGCAGGAGATCTTGCCTCAAAGCGTCGTAATCGGTACGATGGCGGGCTCGTCCATTGCGCATACAAGTCAGTTCGTGGTAACGGCGCAATTTACGATTGGAACAAACGAAGCGACTGGAGCTTACGACGCCGTAATCACATTCCAAACTCCGAACGGGCCGGTGACGTTTTCAATGGCGAATGGTTTCACGATCACGTCGGGCGGAAACGTGGGACCGACAGTGACGGCGGCCCCGCAACCGCAGACGGTTGTGGCCGGACGCACGGCGATATTTCATGTTGGAGCGATTGGGACTCCGGAGCTCGCCTATCAGTGGCAGAAGGACGGCGAGAATGTCGGCGCGGGAAGTGCCGACTTTGAGATTTCAAACGCTGCGGTCGACGACGCGGGCGACTACCGGTGTATCGTGACAAACGACTTCGGCGGGGACACGTCCGCCACGGCACATTTGACGGTTGTCTCACTTCAACCGGGAAGCACTCCCGTTGTAGACACGGATGAAGAAACGTGCTACAACAACACGTCGGTGATCGGTTGCGCAAGCGAAGGGCAACCGTTTTACGGACAGGACGCGCAGTTTGTCGGAAATTACTCAGACTATACGGTCAGTGGCGACGGACTGACGGTCTTCGACAACGTCACGGGTTTGACGTGGCAGAGAAGTCCTGACGTCAATCGAGACGGACGAATCCTGGCCAATGACAAATTGACGTTGACGGAGATGCAGGTCTATCCGGCGTCGCTGAATGCCGAGAATTTCGGTGGGTACGACGACTGGAGATTGCCGACGATCAAAGAACTTTACTCTCTGATACTGTTCACGGGAACGGATCCGAGCGGCATGGAAGACAATCCGAATGTGATCCCGTTCATCGACGACTCGGCTTTTGAGTTTGCCTACGGGGACACGACGGCAGGTGAAAGACTCATCGACGCGCAGTTCGGAACAAGCACGATCTATGTCAGTCACGTAAGCGAAGATCTGCTCTTTGGAGTGAATTTCGCGGACGGCAGAATCAAAGGTTACGGTCTCCTTATTCAAGGTCAGGACAAGACGTTTTTTGTGATCTGCGTGCGCGGACCCGCAGCTTATGGGCTAAACAATTTTGTGGACAACGGCGACAGTACGATTACGGATTTGTCGACCGGGTTGATGTGGTCACAGATGGACAGTCGCGAAGGGATGAATTGGCAGGAAGCGCTCGCGTGGGCGCAGGAGAAGAATAGCGAGAACTTTTTGGGACATAACGATTGGCGGCTGCCAAATGTGAAAGAGCTGCAGACGCTGCTCGACTACACGCGTGCGCCAGACGTAACGAATTCCGCGGCGATTGATCCACTGTTTCAGATCAGCGGGATTACGAACGAAGCCGGACAAGCGGACTATCCGTACTTCTGGTCGAATACGACACACGCGAATCTGGGACCGCAGCCGGGTGGGTATGCTTCTTATGTTGCTTTCGGTCGAGCGATGGGCTATTTGGACGGAAGTTGGCGCGATGTGCACGGCGCGGGCGCACAACGCAGCGATCCAAAAGACGGCGATCCCGACGACTATCCGTTCGGACATGGGCCGCAAGGTGACGCGATACATATTTTCAACTATGTTAGATTGGTGCGTGAGATCGACATGACTCCGGCGAAAGATGAGCGCGGCGGGGCATTACCTGAAGAGTTTAGGCTCTATCAAAATTATCCGAATCCGTTCAATCCGTCAACGACAGTTGAGTTTGATCTTGCTCATGCGGAGACTGTTGAACTCTCGGTGTACAATATCGGCGGACAGAAAGTGGCGACGCTTGTGGACGGGCTTCAGGCAGCAGGGAGCCACTCGGTGACTTGGAATGGGAGGTCCTCGACGGGAGAGGCTGTGGCCAGCGGAATTTATGTGTACACGCTTGCGAATGGCCCTTCGAAGCTCAGCCGGAAGATGCTGCTACTGAAATAGACCCTAATTAACCTGCTGAAAAGTCCTTGCTTACGCGAGGACTTTTTGTTTTGTACGTCTTCTCTATGCGATAGCGGACGCAGCCGCTCTTGGGAACAAGGTTGACTTATTGTCAGTTTATTCTTAAATAGGAATTGTTACTATTTGATAAGAGGAGGCAAAATGAGCGAACAGCAAGTGGCGGAGATGATCGAGAAGCTGCGGGAGTCGGGGGTGAAGTTGACTCACCAGCGGATGGAGATTTTCCGGGAAATCGTAGGGCGAACGGATCATCCGGACGCGGCGTCGATTTATGAAAGCGTGCGCAAGCGGCTGCCGACGGTATCGCTCGATACGGTTTATCGAACGCTGTCGATGCTCAAAGATGCAGGACTGATTTCGACGCTTGGGCCGAGTCAGGATCGCGTGCGATTCGATGCCAATGTTGCGCCGCATCATCATTTTGTCTGCACGAAGTGCGGGAAGACTGAGGATTTTTATTGCGAAGAGTTCGATTCGCTGCGCGTGCCGGGCGACGTACTGAAGATGGGCGTCGTCGAACATTCGCACGTGGAACTGCGGGGAATTTGCGCGGAATGCAGAAAGTCAAATTGAAATAGATTCATTCACATAGTCCGTTCACAAACGAAAATTGAAAGAGGTTGATACAATGTCGAAAGACAAGAAGACCTTGACCACGAGTCAAGGCGCACCAGTTCCGAATGATTTGAATACGATGACGGCGGGCGAACGCGGCCCGGCGCTGGCGCAGGATATTCATCTGTTTGACAAGTTGGCACACTTCGACCGCGAACGCATTCCAGAGCGCGTCGTGCATGCCAAGGGCGCGGGCGCGTGGGGTTATTTTGAAGTAACTCACGACGTGACGAAGTACACTCGGGCAAATTTCCTGTCGAAGGTCGGCAAGCGCACGGACGTGTTCGCGCGTTTTTCGACGGTCGGCGGCGAAAAGGGCTCGGCGGATACGGAGCGCGATCCGCGCGGATTTGCCGTGAAGTTTTACACGGAAGAAGGCAACTACGATTTCGTGGGCAACAACACTCCGGTGTTTTTCATTCGCGATCCGCTGAAGTTTCCGGATTTCATTCACACGCAGAAGCGCAATCCGGCGACGAATCTCAAGGACGCCGATATGTTCTGGGATTTTCTGTCGTTGACTCCCGAATCCGTGCATCAAGTGACGGTGCTATTTTCCGACCGCGGCACTCCGAATGGCTACCGTCATATGAACGGCTATAGCGGCCACACCTTCATGTGGTACAACGAAAAGAACGAATACGTGTGGGTGAAGATTCACTTCAAGCGCGATCAAGGCAACAAGACGCTTACTCGTGAAGAGGCCTGCAAGCTCGCGGGTGAAGATCCGGATTTCGCGACTCGTGATCTTTACAATGCAATCAAGGGTGGGGATTTCCCGTCGTGGACGGTCTATGTGCAGGTTATGACTCCGGAGCAAGTGGAGAAATACCGTTTCAACTCTTTTGACATCACCAAAGTTTGGCCGCACAAGGATGCGCCGCTGATTCCGGTGGGCAAGATGGTGTTGAACAAGAATCCAGAAAACTATTTTGCCGATACCGAACAGGCGGCGTTTTCGCCGGGGACGGTTGTACCGGGGATCGCTCCGTCACCGGATAAGATGCTGCAAGGAAGACTCTTCAGCTATCACGACACGCACCGTCATCGTTTGGGAACGAACTATCATTTGATCAACGTAAATTCTCCGCGTGTCAGTGGTGAACACAATAACCAGCGCGACGGACACATGCGCACGGACGGCAATGGCGGCGGCGCACCGAACTATTGGCCGAACAGCTTTGGCGGTCCGGCTCCCGACGCGAAGTATGCCGAGCCGCCGGTTCCGCTGACGGGTGTGATCGACCGTTTTGGCTATGAACTGACGGACGATGATTTCGTGCAGCCGGGCGCTCTGTTCCGCGAGGTGATGTCGGACACGGACCGCGCGCACTTGATCGGCAATCTGGTTGCGCACATGAAGAATGCGCAGGTGCGGATTCAGAAGCGGCAGACGGCTCTGTTTTACAAGGCGGACAAGGCCTACGGCGAAGGCGTTGCGAAGGGATTAGGTCTCGACGTTGCAGAGATCGCAAAGCTGGCGGCGATGACGCAAGAAGAGCGGGTCAAGGCCACTGAGAAGTAGTCGAACTCTTTTTACAGAATGCGAAAAGTCCCCGCAGGTGCGGGGACTTTCGCTTTTTTTGCGTCCAACCGGATCAGGCGTACGTGTCCACTTGCTGTGACCAGAATCCTCCAAGGAATTTGGTCAGCGGGTGATCGGCGCCGAGACGTTCGAGTTTAGACAGATAAGATTGTTCGACTGTCTCAGGCTGCTTTTGAGCAGCCGCAGCGTCGGTGGTGGCGGATTGTACAATCGCAGCCAGATTAGTACCGGTTGAGATTCCTGAAGCTTCCATGGAAACCTCCCTCTTCTTTAACGATACGCAACGAATTCTTCGGAAGGTGAGTCTGCGATTGCGGTGCAATTCACCAGAAACACGGACCTTAGTGTTAATATCGGCAAAGTGACGGAAGAACTTTAATTTTGGCTTGACTGCGGCAAAACGGCCAACAAATCCAAAGCCCGCTGGAGATCGGGGTTCAGTTTGAGGGCGTTTTGCGCGGCGCTGCGAGACTCTTCGAACAGCCCGTTGTCAAAACTTGCGGAAGCAAGCTCATACCACAACTGCGGATCGTCCGGACAAGCGGAAGTCGCTTGCCGCAAGTAGAAGAGAGCTTCTTCGGGGAAGCCGAGACCCAAGTTTGCTTGTGCGATCTCTTGCAGCTTGGATGCGCGTAAGCAAGCGGCGTCATCGAGTGCTTCGAGCGCGGACAGGGCTCGCACTCGCTGTGCATTCAGTGTGATAAACGGCAAGTCCGACCTGAGACGCGCGGCCGTTTCCCACAGTCCGGCCGAGCGGTCGAGGTCACCGAGCATTTCGTAAATGGTCGCGGCGTCGACGTAGGCGTGAATTTCGTCCGGATTGGTTTCAGTTGACTTCACATAGAGTTTGGCGGCGCGTTCGAGATTATCGCGCGAAATCGTGCCGTCAAGGTCCGTGTCATTCCACAGCGCGAGAGCTTCATCACATGTCTTGGGGTGGCCGCTCGGCTCGTCATCGTCGTAGCTTTCAATTTCGGGCACGTCGATCCGGCTGTTTTCCCAATTCCTGAGCGCCGTCGAGTCGCTTGCGATTCGATTCATGTCCGTTTTCTTTGCAATCAGCGCAGGGTCGTCAGGCGTAAGCGCGACCAGCCGGCTGAATGCGCGCGCGGCTTCCACAGCAAAACCGTGGCGTTCGCAGAGCATCGCGTAGTTGAGCAGAAGATGCTTGTCTTCCGGTCTTTTCTCAAGCTCCCGGCGGAGGATTTGCACCGCGTCGAGGATTTGCCCGTCGTTATAGAAGTCGGCAGCCAATCCAACTTGGATTTCCGCCGAATCCGGATAGGCAGCGGCGAGGCGGCGAATGCGCAGTTTCTCGGACATGCGCGGAAGCACTGTCAGAATACCTTTGCCTTCGGGAGACGATTCAATCCCGCGCAATACAACGGCGGCGGAATCGTATTCGCCCATCGCAAGCTCGGTACGGAGTAAGTTTATGCGCGCGTAAGAATGCTCAGGCTTCTCCGCGATAGCAAGTTCGAGTTCGTTCTTTGCGTCGTCAAACCGTCCCGCGTTCATGTAAAAGAGTCCGAGCGAATTGCGAACGGTGGCATCTTCCGGCACGCGCGCGAGGTAGTTTTCGAAATGACGAATTTTTTCGGGACATGCATTCAGGTGGTGCTCGACGTTCGCATCGTGAATGCCTGCATCGGCGGCAACCACGGCGGCTTCGGCAAATTTCGATTGATCTCCGGTGAGAAATCCGAGCGTGAGCCTGCGACCCAAATCTTCGTAAGCGTCCATCTTGACGTCAAAGCTGTCGGGCGGCGAGCTTTTGGGATTGATGTAGGAGCGAATCGATTCTTGAAAACGCACAAGATCGACGCAGTTGTCGTTGCCTTGCCGATCTTGTTCAATAATGAACTGCGCATAGGGCAAGTCGTCGGTGCTGACTTTGTCAAAGCCCGAGAGCATCTTCTCGACGCCATCTTCACCGAGCGAGAAGAAGCTCAGGAATTTTTCGGGAGTATCAACACCGAATTCGGCCAATCCGCCCTTCTCGTACAATGGCTCGAGGCGCTTCGCCAAATCATTGTAGTCGATGTCGAGTCTTTCGGGAGTTCCGAGCATCAGAAACTGCGAAGATCCGTGAATGACCCAGACGCTCATGTGCGGGAAGACGCTGCGGAACGTGTTCAGAATGACTTTGATCGCGTCGGCGGGCAAGGGAATCAGAGCCCACTGACAAAATATTCCGCCGGGTTTCAACCGACTTTGAACGAGCTTGTAGAATTCTTGTGAATAAAGCGTCCACGAGTCGAACATTTTGGGATTCGTGGCGTCGGAGATAATCAAAGAGTATTGTTTGGGATCGAGCAGCAGCGCATTGCGGCCGTCATTGACGACCTGATGGAAGTTTGGCTGATTGTAGACGTCGAGATTCTCGCGCGTGTATGCTTCCGCAATGCCACGAATGTCGGGATTCAAGTCGACGACGTCGAGCGAGCGGACATTCGTGGCCGTAGCTCCCGCGGACATGCCCGCACCGAACGCGATCATCAGCGCATCGTCAGGGTTCTCATGCACGACAGTGGGAAGCAGTCCCAAGAGCTTGAAGAGCTGTACGTGCCACAGGCGGGACGACGCTTCGTTTACGGCATTGAGGTGAAAATCTTTGTAGCCGAGCTTGTTGAAATCGTAGACCAGAACGTTCGCGACTTTGCCTTCTTTGTAGTAGACGATATCCGCATAAGGATGCGCAGCTTGAAAAAGACTTTTGAAGATATCTTTGGGAGCCGTGAAAACCAACGCCGCGATAGCGACTCCGAACAAAACGGCCCACGTCGGTCGGGCACGCGGCGTCACCACGGCAAACAGGGGCAAAAGTGCGGCGACAAAATTCAGCGAAGCAACTAACAACACGCCGTAGAGCAGGCCAAGCTCGGGAAGAATGATGAACCCCGCCGTAAACGCGCCGAAGATTGCACCGACCGTATTGACTGCATAAACCGTCCCGACACTTGTGCCCTCGCGGTTCGTGCCTTTGCGGCAGATTTGAATCGCGAGCGGAACGGCGATGCCCATCATTACCGTCGGGCCAATCATAATCAAAGCCGTTTTGGCAAGAGTCAACGTCTCGTCGAAATTGTCATAGAGCGACGAATGGAAAATCTTGAACAGAAACGGAGTGGCATAGGAGATTGCGCCGATCCCGACTTGCAAGCCGACGAAGAGTTTGACCGGACTCTTGCTGTTTGAAAGGAAACGCGCGTAAAGCAAGCTGCCGAGCGCGATGCCGATCAGGAACGTGCCGAGTATCGCCGTGAAGGAATAGATGTTGTTGTGCAGGAACAAATTGAGCATACGGGTCCAGAAGACTTCGTAGGCCAGCGCGCAGTAGCCCGATATGCCGATGCTCAACAAGACCATTTTCACAGCCAACGGACTTTGGGCGAAAGTCGAAGGTTCAGAATCAGAAGGCTCTTCCTTTGCGCTCGCGACGGCTTCTTGGGGATTTTTTCCCAGCGACCACGCGATCAGCGCCACGCCGAGATTAATCGCGACGGCCACCCAAGTGGTATGCTGCATGCCGAGTTCGCGCAGGAGAAAATAACCACAAGCAAAAGTTCCGAGCACAGCGCCGATAGTGTTCAGTCCGTAGAGAAAACCGGTTTCGAATCCTATCTTCGATTCGACACTCGTGAAACGCTTGATCAGCACGGGCAGCGTGCCCCCCATAAGGAACGTGGGAACTCCAATGATCAGAAAGCTGACCAAGAAGCGCACAAGGTTCAGCGTGACGATGTTTGTCGCGGCTCCTTTGTACAGCCACACATAGAGCGGCGTCGCGGCATCGAGTACGAGCGGAAAGAGCAATGCAAAAATGCCGACCCCAGCTTCGAGGACGGCATAGACGCGAATCAATGATCGCGGTTTACGGTCAATATACTTTCCAAGTACGTAACTGCCGGCGGCAAGTCCGCCCATAAACGCACTGAGCACAGTGCTCGTGGCGAGCATGGTATTGCCAAAGACAAGTACAAGCAGTCTTGTCCAGACGATTTGGTAGATCAGTCCGGAAACACCTGACAGCAAAAAGAGCGAATAAATTAGGAATCTGTAGCTTCGATTATCGGACACAATAATGACTCATTGGGGCAAGATATAACGTTTTGAATTCAATTAAATATAATGCCTTGGGCGATGAATAGCAAATAGATAGTGAAAACAATCACTTACTCGAAATTCAAGCGGCAAGGTCTCATTTTAACCTCCTCCGGACGGCGAAGTTGCCGAGAACTTAGCCAAGCCGTCGGTGGAAGAGAAACGATGCCGCACCGTCATTTGGCCAAATGTAAACTGATATCCCAAAGTAAAGAACGACTCTGGTATGCTCCAGTTTCCGGAAAGCAGGAAGAGGCGACGTACTGACACGTTCGTATTTAGAGCACCCCGGCTCGTCGATGAATATCAACGACTTTGCGGTATATGAAATATCCGGTATTGAAGTTCATAGATTTAGAACAAGACAATGTCACATTTTGAGGCACGAAGTCAACGATAAGAAAAGTTTTTTTGCATAAGCGTTATGTGAGAGCCTCACAGAACGAAACTAAATTGATTCGTAACAATGTACCATGCATCAAACGTAAGTGGGAGAGAACCTTTCAATCCTCTATCAAAGGGAGCATTTGCATGAAGCATGCGTTACGGGAGAGTTTGTATGTATACCTGGTCTTGGTAACAACGTTACCGTTGATCGGCGCAACCATTACGGTAGATCAAAGCACAGACCCGATTGACATCGATTGGCAAACTGCGACCATCGCGGATTTGCCGGGGCCGAACGGACGCGTTTCGTTTTCTGAGGCGAACATCGTCGCGAACAATACGCCGGGCAAAGACACGATCCTATTCGCGGTTCCTCAGAACGAGTGGGTATTTCAGTTTCAATATCCCGGCAGAGCTGTGATCCAATCTTCGTACACGTTTTTCTGGAGAGCATTCGAACCAGTGGTTGTAGACGGCAGGTCTCAAACGGCTTTCACCGGAGATACGAATCCTGACGGTGCGGAGGTTACGTTGTTTGGCGGCGAATACTATATGAACGCCGGAGAAAGCGAGCTTTACGGGTTTGACAGCGGCAGCATGAACGTCAGCGAATCCGACAACTACGTTAGCGGCAACACGGGGTTCATGAATCTTTCGATATTTGGCGGCAGCGGAAATGTCATTGAAGGGAACACGCTTGGAACCATCAAGATCGACCGCTCTGACAGCAATCTTGTAATCGGCAATGTGTGCAACCGGATTCGAGTTTGGGGTTTTTCGAGCACGGAACGGAACTACGGCGTAGTCATAGGCGGGCCGGAGCTTGGCGACCGGAACATCATTCTTGGATATGGCTCAATCAACAGCGAGGGATTGCCCGCCGGTCACGCGATTCAACTGTTCGAAACCGACGGTGCACTAATCGAGAACAACTGGATCGGCACATCGGCAAACGGCTTGGCGCAGGGAAACACCCTGTGTACCATGGGAATCAGCTTCGAGTCCGGAAATTTGAACACAGTCGTTCGAGACAACTTGATTTCCGGAATACTCGGCCACGGGACAGGTCCCCATCATGCGGGTCAGCTGTTCGGCAGAGGAATCATGCTTGGAGGAATGATCGATAACGTGGTCATCGAAAACAATGTGATCGGGCCCGACGCGAACGGAGATCCGACTCTTGGCAGCGTAATCGGAATCGAGATTGGGACCTACAACTACCTCGGGATTTCGGACCTCGTGATTTTGGACAACGTCATCGCAGGGCACCGTTTCGAAGGCGTAACGGTGGGAAACAATGTGGCTCAATCACGTCTGAGCCGCAATCTTATGTTTGCTAACGTGAGTTTGGGAATTGATTTGATCCCAAGCGGTTTCGGATACGGCGTGACACCGAATGACGTCTTGGATGGAGACACGGGCGGCAACGGTTTGCAGAACTTCCCAGTATTGACGGGAGCGGCAAAGAACGGGACATCAGTGGAAATTAGTGGAACACTTGGCAGCGCCGCAAACCTGACCTACACACTTGAGTTTTTTGCGTCACCGGAGTGCCACGCAACGGGCAACGGTGAAGGACAAATGTATGTGGGCAGCACGGCAGTGACTACGGACGGCTCGGGCAACGCAGCGTTTGACGCAACCTTTCCGGTATCCGTTCCGAACGGATGGGTGGTTTCTTCAACCGCAACACTTGAACCGGCAGGTTTGACATCGGAGTTTTCGGAATGCCTGCCGGTCACATCTGCTCCATGTTCCGAAATTCCGGCAAATGTCACACTCATGATTGACGGAGCCGGCGCGCATTTGCAGTGGACAGCAACGACTGATGCCACAGACTACGAGGTGTTTGCGGCGGCATCGTCAGAAGAGTCATTCATTTCTCTCGGCAATACCGGTGGTATGACGTCATTTACGGACGCAACCTACGCGGACTTCGACATGCGTCAATATTATGTCGTCGCAGTGTGCGAATAGTTCGCTTGCCGAAACAACAAGAAAGGGCTCGCAGTACGCGAGCCCTTTTGTCCTACGAAACGAGGCAGTGTTTAGAAATCATCCATCGAGTCGTTTCCGCCGTCGCGGCTGCCGCGCTGTTTCTTGAAGTTGTTGAACGAGAAGCCGAGACTAAGCGTGACGACAGGGGCGTCCATCGAAAAGTAGTTGTAGGAATACAATCCCGGAGACTCGGACGTGGACTCGCGTTTTCCCGAACCGAAGATATCGCGCACTTGAATGGCGGCATTAAGACGCTTCTCGAAGAAATCGC
Organism: Calditrichota bacterium; assembly: GCA_020637445.1. Lineage (NCBI taxonomy): Bacteria > Pseudomonadati > Calditrichota > Calditrichota bacterium. The sequence continues at coordinate 1,767,531 of JACJVZ010000001.1, forward strand.
GGCGCAGTCCTGCGTTGCAAATGAAGCTGGCTTCCGATTTTTCCTGCGCCGTCACTTCGGGTCCTTCGTACTGCGCGTCAATTTGCAGCTTCGTGTTGCGATCCAGCGCGGTGATGTTATTCAGTTTGAACTCATAGCTGAAATCGTGATTGTCGAAAGAATAGTCGTTAAAACTCCCTTTGACGCGTTGATCAAACAGGCTTCCCGTCAAGGTCGTGGTCCATCCGCGTCTCCACGAAATATCCGTGCGCGCTTCGACACCGAGCGAGAATTCCTGACCGACGTTTTCAGGGCGCTGCAGCGTCACATTCTCTGCATAGGCGCTGCGAATCCGCTCAACGGTGTTGTGCTGAATCCGGTAGAAGCCTTCGAGCGAAGCGAACTGTTTCAAAAACTCCGTCTGATACCCCGTTTCATAAGAATCGATGAATTCGGGCTTGAGCTCGGGGTTGCCCTGCCTGACAGAATACGAATTCTCCCACGACAAGAACGGTTCAAGTTCCCACGGACGGGCATGTTCGACGCGGCGGGTGTAGCTTGCCATAAGCTGCTTGTGTCCGCCGAGAGAATAGGCCGTGTGTGCGGAGGGGTAAATGTCGAAACGATCAATTTTGAATTCTTCGCTGGTTTTGACCTGTTCGATTTTCCGGTAGAGATATTCGCCGCGCAATCCGGCTTGATACTCAAACCTGCCGATTGTGTTCGAGTACATCGTGTAGGCGGCGGGCAAAGTGCGGCGGAATTTCGTCGAATTGGTGAATTGCTCGTTAACAGCGTAGTTACCCGTGGCTGTGTCGAGCACACTTTGCGAGGTGTTGTCTTCAAAGCCGCCGGCCTGCACGGAGACCCCGCTCTCGAACTTTCCGTTTTCGGAAAGGGGACGAACGTAGTCGGACTTCAGCTCCATTCGCATGCCGGGACCGTCTTCGCTGGTTGCGATGCCGTCGACGAGAACACCTGCAGGACTGAACGTTTCATTCGTGCTGGTTTCGTCTCCGTCCCTCCTTCCGAAATTAAAATCCGCCGTCCACTTGTGATCTTCTTCCTTGAAGCGGTGCGTCCATCCCGCGAAACCGGAGACAAATTTGTGTTCCCGGTCGGAGTTGTTGCGGGAAGAGGTTACCAACTCGCCGTCGACCAAATCACTGAATTCTGTGTGCACATAGTCGGACGTACCGCCGAACGCGTGCATTCCAAACCGTCCGCCGAAGACAAGATTATTCTGTGTTCCGAAGGGCATATCCAACTCCGCGCGCAGGCCGCCGAAATCGCGATTGCGACTCGAACTGCCGTCCGATTTCAATGTCGTGGTAACATCTTCGAAGGTCGTGCGGGTTTCTGACCGGGATTCTCCGGGGTTATGGTTGATGCCGAGATTTCCGCTGACGGTCAGAGTGGTTTTGCCGACCGGGCGAATGAGAGAGAAATCGCCGCCGCGCCGCTCTTTCGTAGAGGAACGAACATTGACCAGACCGGAGATGTTGCTCGTGCCGCGATGCAGCATGACGACATTGATAATTCCGGCGGTACCTTCGGCACTGTAGCGCGACGAGGGGTTGGTGATGATTTCAATTTTGTCAATGGTGGCCGCGGGAATCTGCTGAAGGGCATCGTTGGCGTCAAGAATTGAGGGCCGTCCGTCGATCATCACCGTGAAATTCGAGCTGCCGCGAAGTTTGACGTTGCCTTCAATATCCACCGAAACTGCGGGCGCATTTGCGAGAACGTCCGTGGCCGTGCCGTTGGGAATGATGTTTTGCTGTGCGACGTTTATGACCTTTTTTTCGACGTGGTACTCGACAGGCACGCGTTGGCCCTCGACTGTCACTTCGTCGGCATGCAGCGCAGAGGGCAACAAGAGGATACTGCCCAAGTCGACGGATTTGTTGTCGCGATTGAGCGTAATATCCGGAACGGTCTTAAGATTGTAGCCCAAGAAACTTACGCGCGCGAAGTATCTGCCGGGCCTTAAGCTGTCAAGTTTGAAGAACCCGTCCGGCCCGGCCGCAATACCTGAGACCTGCGAACTATCTCGTGAGCTATGGAGTATGAAAGTGGCATATTCAAGCGGATCGTTTGACAACGAGTCCCGGATTGAGCCGGAAATCGAAAAGACAGGCATTTGGGCCTGAGCGGCCGTCACAAGAAGTAGAGAGATAAATAGAATCAGGAGGCGCAAGTGGTAATCCTTTTGTCAGTGTACGACCTTTAGACGCACGAGGAAGGGGTTTTGATTCCGGGCCGGACTTCCATTTTACGGAAAATCTGGCTAAATTCCACGGTTCCAAACATTAGTGAGGCGAGTTGAAGAGGCTTTTCAGCCAAGCAGGTGGACCAGGAGCGATGGTCAGAGCGGTGTGGGCGCTGGCTATTAAGGGACTTCCGGCCCTTTATGGGTTGGGAGTCATTTTTGTGCTTTTGCGTGCCCTACCCGTTGAGGAATACGGGTCGTACGGCGTGGCATGGGCCTTTTTGAATGTCGCCGCGATGTGCACGCGTGGCTTGTGGGCCCTGACTCTTGTTCAGCGCTGGGCCTCGGGAGCCGGCGAACGCGTGCTGGGTACTATCGTCGGGCTGTCGCTGATCACAACTTTGATCGGGATCGCGGTGGGGGCCTTGCTGATGCCCGCCTTAGGCCTTTCTCCGATGGAGACTGCTCTGACGTGTCTCGCGCTGCTCATCTTGGTACCGCGGGATTTGGCGATTGCCTTAGGACAGGCAGAGAGCAAACTCCGGCGAGTCTTCATCATCGAGGCCTGCTATTTCTTTGGCAGTTTGGTCGGTTTTATCGTCTTAGCCCGGTTTGGCTTGTTGGTGGACGCAGAGACCGCTCTGATGGTGAATACGGGAGCGATTGTGATCTCGTCGTTGGCCGGGGTGTTCAGATATCCGCTGGTGCTTAGGCCGTCTTTTGAGTCTCACGGCTATCGCGACGTGGCGAGTTTCGGGAAGTGGACAGGCATCCTCGCCATCGGAGACATCTATTTTCAGCAGGGAGATTTGCTCGTATTGAGCGCCGTTCAAAGCCCGGCACAATTGGCGCCGTATATCGCGGCAAAGACGTTTTTGCGTCTGTTTGCTTTGGTTTCTCAGGCCATGAACTTCCTGCTCTATCCCATGGCGGCCAGACTGGCAGCCGAAGGTGATTTGCCGAAACTTGCAAGCAAACTCAAGATTGCACTCGCGGGTGTTTGGGCAGTGGGAATTCCGGCCGCGTTGGCACTATGGTTTTATTCCGACCCCGTGATTCCTGCAATGTTGGGACACAAGTACACGGAAGCAATTCCGTTTGTGATTGCACTCTTGCCAGCCGCATTGCTCGAACCGATGTTTAGCACGGGCGCGAACATTCTGGTCGGCTTGGGTCAGCCTCGCCGGGCGATTCCTTTGATTGTGACCGTGGTTCTGCTGAATGCCGCGGCAAACATCGTGGTCGTGTCGCAGATGGGTCTGGAAGGAGCACCGTGGATTTTGACGGCAAGCTATTTGGTGCTTGGGCTAATCTTGCAATTTCACCTGCGGAGGGTGCTCAGCCGGAGCAGAGTTCCAGAGTGAGTATGTGAATAATCATATGGTCCGCCATGAGGTATGAGCATCGCTTGAACATATGTTTAATCGCAAGAAGAATTTTTCAAGTGATGCTCAAGCTCTTGACACTGGGACAATCTGTGCTTAACATAGTGAAATATGGCCAAATGAGTTGAATTTTGAAACCGCTGACGTTGACGGCCTGATTTTCGAATGAAAATGCGGAGAATTTGTGAGTTTAGGACTCCTTCGACGGATAGGTTTCCTGTGGGGTGTTGTGTGCTGTCTTGCGGCGGCGATGGCCAATCCGACTCTTGTGCCTCCCGGCAACGTCAGCGGGGTATGGATTCCGGCCAACAGTCCGTACGTCATTAAGCACGGCAATATCACAGTTCCGAATGGCAGTTCGCTGTTCATTCTGGCGGGAGTTCAGGTGATCTTTGAGGGTCACTACAAGTTTATTGTCAACGGTCATCTTCGCGCGGTCGGCAGCCCAACGGACTCGGTGGTTTTCACGGGGGTGGACCACGATGCATTAATCGGTTGGAAAGGGCTGAGGCTGATTGGCTCGGACAGCACCCAGTTTGACTACTGCGTATTCGAGAATGGCAACGCGATTCTGGGCAGCTCCACCGACAGCACCGGGGGAGTGGTCTTAGTCAGCGGCTCCGGATCGCGGGTTGTCTTCAATCATTGCTCATTCCGGAACAACTATGCGGGCGGGAACGGCGGCGCATTGTTTGTGAGCAACGGAACTGCTGCAGAATGTTACGATTGCTATTTTAGCGGCAATTCAACGAACCAAGACGGCGGCGCGGCATTCGTTCACAACTCCGCGTTATCTCGGTTTGAACGCTGCGAGTTTTTCAACAACCGGTCAGGCAAGGAAGCTGGTGCAATCCATTCCCGCTTCGGGAGTCCGGTTTATTGGGACTGTTATTTTCACCACAATGTAAGCCACAATAGCGGCGGCGCGGTCATGGCCTCGGGCCAAGCGAGTTTCCGCCGCTGTGTTTTTGAGCGCAACGCTTCGGAAATATCCCAGGGCGGTGCGCTTTATTTTTATGATTACAGAACGACTGCGACTCTGGACTCATGCATCATTCAGGACAACCAGACTCTGTTGCGTGACGGCGGCGGCGCGTATTGTTGGGAAGCGGCTCCAAGATTCACGGATTGCCAGTTCTTGCGAAATCGGTCTTCGGACGACGGAGGAGCCGTGCACTGTTACCGTCCGGGCTCCAACGCCGTTTTCACGAGATGCTTGTTCGAAGGAAACCACGCGGCGGATACGGGCGGCGGAATTATTATCAGCAATGAATCTTTGGCATCCCTGACGGACTGCGTGCTAAGAAACAACCGATCAGAGATTCACGGCGGCGGCGGCATTTATATCAGGCTTCAAAGCCAGCCGGTGTTCACAAACTGCATCATCGAAAACAACTCGACGGCCGGTTACGGCGGGGGAGTCGGAAGTTTGGAAAGCGTGCCGCGCTTCATCAACTGTACGATTCGCGGTAACACCTGCGATTCTTTGGGCGGCGGGATCGGCGCTGTATCCACCGAGTTTGAAATGACGGGCTGCGACATCTCTGAGAATCATGCGCACTTGAACGGCGGCGGATTGTCAATGACTCTGGCAACGCCGATCATAACGCAATGCAAAATTCAAAACAACGTTGCTGATAGTTCGGGCGGCGGGCTGCATGTCGTCGAAGCGCTGCCGACGTTTACAAATTGTCTGCTCACGGGCAATACGGCTGCCGTTCAGGCAGGTGCCGGAAGTTACAGAATGTCGCACCCGACGTTTGTGCACTGCACAATTGCGGACAACTTCTCCCCCGTTGGAAATGTGTTCGTGGTTCAAGACTCTCCGGGAGAAATCATTAACTCAATCGTCGCAACGTCCGACGAGGCATACGGAAACGGCGCGCCGCCACCGGGAATCGGGATTTTGAACGGCGGATCGGCATGGGAAATCCGAAAGTCACTGTTCAGCCGCATTGGAATGGTGCCGTTTGTCGGCGCATTTCAACCGGGATTCGGAGAACTTGTCACGACAGATGAGAACGGAACGGAATGCGATGGCTATGGAAATCTGTTTGTTGCACCGAGATTCGTTGGATCAGGAATCGAGCCGTACGCATTAGCGTCAACTGGATTAGTTTCACCTGCATTGAACACGGCCCCCCCGTTTACGGTTAACGACGATCTTTCTGGAGTTGCCCGGCCACAGCCGACGGGAAGTTTGCCGGATATCGGATGTTTTGAAGCGAATCAGGTACTTGATGAGTCTATTATTGCCGGAGAACTGTCAGGGACAATTCAATCGGGACTTCACCGTATATTCGGAGACATTGTGGTTCCGCACGGATCCACTCTCGCGATCGAATCCGGAGCTGACTTGGAGTTCATGGGCCCGTACGCGATTTTGGTCTTTGGAGAGCTTTACGTCAACGGCAGTCCGGGTGATTCGGTCAGGATGTACTCTGAGAATGCGGGAAATTTGTTGGGTTGGCGCGGAATAAGATTTGGCGGCACGGAGTCTTCGGGATCTGTGATTTCTTATTTTTCGGCTTCCAACGCGATGGCTTGGAGTATCGATTCGAGTGGCGGCGCGTTCGGGTTTTTCGACGGCGCGTCTCCAACCATTTCCAACTCTCACGTAAGCAATTGCAGTTCCGAGTCGGGTGGTGCGGGGCTGGTTTTCAGCGGGCATCCCAGATTCAGCTCATGTACATTCACCCATTGCAACGCGTCAAGCGGCGGAGCCTTTAGGGTGGGCGCGGGAGCCGGATTGGATTTGACTTCGAGCAGTTTGAAATTCTGCACAGCGGTGACGGGCGGCGCTATCGCGGCGGAGCAAGGTGAACTTGAACTTATTGACGTTCGCTGTATTTCGAATTCAGCTACGGACGGCGGAGCAATTTATCTGCGCAACTCGGAATTGGTCTTGAGCTACGTGCGGCTTGACTCGAATTCGGCGACGAATAACGGCGGTGCAGTCTACTCGAGCAATTCCGTGCTGCAAGGAGATTCGCTGAACGCGCGTAGAAATACGGCCGCATCGGGCGGCGTGTTGTATTGTGCGAACGGGACTCGGGGCGAACTTTCCGAGTTGACTTGCAAAGACAACTATGCGACGACGGCCGGCGGAGTCATGAATTCTCAAGGCGGCACATTAGCGCTGCGGAGCGGACTATTTGACCACAACGAATCGAATCAGCGGGGCGGCGCATTTTGCTTGATCGGAGATTCAAGCTCGGTCGTACGGGGGACATTGGTGAGAAATTCTTCGCCGGAAGGCGCGGCGGTGTATTTGGAAAACGCCCATGCATTGATCTCATCGTGTCAGATCACGGACAACGGAGCGGCGGTACATTTCAAGAGTAGCTCTGCTTCGCGCATCGAATACTCGAACTTTGTCCGCAATGCCGCGAACTTCAGTTACTATCAAAACAACTCCGGCAACGGTCCCGCGAATATCGGCGTGATTAATTCGTCGAATATTCTTGAATATCCGTGCGACTCGTATTTCAACGTTTTCGTGAATCCGCAGTATTTGAATTTTGTCGGCGGCAACTATACGATTGACGAAAATTCCGCGTGCATGGACGCGGGAAACCCGGACACAGGCTGTGACAGCGATTTGACGTTTCCGGAAATCGGTGCACTGCACACTCCGCACAGTGTAAACCCGTGGCTTCCGGAAGAGTTGCGTGCTATGCCTGCTGACTCAAACTCCGTCAGACTGACCTGGAAGCGATCAAAGGCGGTGCGGCTTTGCAGTGTGAATGAGCTGAATTTCATTTTGGAAGCGCTGAACGATCAAGACGAGTGGCTTCCCATTTACTCGACAACGGACACGACATGCGTCTTGTCCATCCCCGAATTGGAGACCTTTGAACAATTGCGGGTTCGCTCTTCGGTTCAACCGTAGGTGAAAATTCACGCAAGATACTGCAAGCCGGACACTGTTCGGCTTTTTTAGTTTTTTCAATTACTTAGCTAAATGAACAAAAACAAGCTCTAAGTGTCTACTCGGGGTTGATTTTACGGAGTCTATGCCGTAAGATAATGATGCTGATTTCAGATTTGACTGTTAAACGATTGTTTGAACTCCGGTTGATTTGTCGGGGTTGATTATGGAGACAAAACAACGGCTTAGAATGCGACTATTTTAGTCAATTTTTATAGCTTCGTCTTAAGTGCAGTCAAATTAGAAAGTCGGCGACGACGTGAAAGACCGATTTATGCCTCCAGTTTTGCACTTTGTTCATGACCTCGCTGGCCTCTAAAGGGAGTGCAAAAGGGGGCACTCATCAGCTCTGCGCGCACTGTTCATTGCCTGTCCCTCCTGCCCGTCAAGTTGAGTCTGGAGATGCTTTTTGCTGTGCTGGCTGCGAGGCGGTATATGCGATTCTGCACGAGTCGGATCTGGATGAATATTACGCGATGCGCGACAGGCTCGGCGCGGAGAAGACCGGTCCGGCGCGGGTTTCGGGGAAGGCCTTCGACTATTTTGACGATCCGGAGTTCTTGAAACGTTACGCCGAGCCGCGCTCTGAAGGGTTGCTGTCGGTGAGGTTTTATCTGGAAGGCGTGCACTGCGCGGCTTGTTCGTGGCTGGTCGAGAAAGTTCTGTTGGAACGTGAAGGCGCGGCCTATGCGCAATTGGATATGGGCCGCAACATTGTCGAGATCGTCTTTGATCCTGTTCACGCGCGGCTTTCAAAGTTTGCGCGGGCATTGGATCGATTTGGATACACCCCCCATCCGCTTGTCGAGGATAGCGTCGCCCAGGCGCGAAAGAAGGAAACTCGGAGCTTGCTGTTGCGGATGGGAGTTGCCGGAGCTGTGGCGGGGAACATCATGCTTCTGGCGGCGGCCCTCTATGCAGGGGAATTCACCGGAATAGATACGGATTTGGCGAATCTTTTCCGCTGGGTAAGTTTTGGACTTGCCTTGCCGGCGGTGCTCTACTCTGCCCTGCCGTTTTACCGGGGCGCGATTTCGGGATTGCGCGCCGGAATGCTGCACATGGATTTGCCGATCAGTTTGGGAATTTTGGCGGCGATGTCCGTCAGTGTCGCGGCGACCGTTCAGTCACGCGGCGAAGTGTACTTTGACACTCTTTCGATACTAATCTTTTTGCTGTTGGTGGGCAGAATGCTGCTCAGTCGAGCGACGGCCCGCGCGGCGGACTCGGCGGAGTCGTTGATGGAGCAAGCGCCGCGTCGTGTGCGGCGCGAGACCAACGGCAAAGTTGAAGAGATTGAGCTTGCGGCGGCCGATGCAGGAGATGCTCTGCTGTTCTTGCCGGGCGACGTCGTGGCGGTGGATGGAGTGGCTCTGCAAGGCGGATGGGTGACGGAAGCTCATTTGAGCGGAGAATCCGACTCAGTGTGGAAAGAGATTGGCGCGACGGTCTATGCCGGATCGCAGGTTGTGTCGGTACCGCTGAGACTTCAGGCGACCGCGGTGGGAGCATTTACAAGACTTGCGCAGTTTTCGGAAATGATCCGCAAAGCTGCGGCGTCGCGGGCCCCGATCGTCAAATTGCATGACAAGATCGCCGGGTATTTTGTGGCGACTGTTCTGACGCTTGCTGCGGTCACGGCGATCATCTGGTGGCAGATTGATCCTGCGAGAGTTCCGTGGAACGTCGCGGCGCTGTTGGTGATTACGTGCCCTTGTGCTCTGGGGCTGGCAACTCCGGTTGCATTGTCGATTGCAATGGGCCGCGCGGCGAAGCGGGGGATCTACATCAAGACTTCCGACGCGCTGGAACGCGCATCGACGGTCCGGCATGCTCTGTTGGACAAGACGGGAACTTTGACCTCGGGAAAGACCGAACTTGTGGCCTCAAAGTTTGCGCGGGATTTGACTCCGTGTGAACAGGACAAGTTGATGGCGCAGGTTGCCGTGCTTGAGTCTTATTCGACGCATCCGGTGGGGCAGGCGCTGAAGCGGATTGAGTCGCCAGACTTTGACGTCAGCGACGTAGTGGTTCATGCTCAGGGAATTTCCGGCTCCGTTGCGGGCGACAGACTCGCAGTGGGTTCGAGGAGATTTCTGCGCGACATGGAATGTCTCGATGGCGCCTTGTCGGCGGATTGCGACGGGAATGTGTTCGTGGCGCGCAACGGAAAGATCGTCGCGTGTCTTTTAGTGGCCGATCCGATCAGCAAAGACGCGCAGCACGCAGTCGATGCATTGCGCAAACGAAAGATAGCGGTTGAACTTCTGAGTGGCGATCGCGCGGCGGAAGTGGCGCGGGTGGCCGGAGCTCTGGGAATAGTATCGGCTCGCGGAGACGTGACACCGGAAGATAAGCTCGCCAGAGTTGCGGAACTCGAAGCCAGCGGCACACACACGGCGATGTTCGGCGACGGAGTGAATGACGCGGCGGCGCTGTCGCGGGCGACGGTGGGAGTGTCGGCGGCGGAAGCGGCAGACATAGCGCGAAGTGCCGCGGACGTGTTTGTTTCTCGGCGCGGTCCGATCGCATTTGCTGAATTGGTATCTCTTTCGACGAACACGATGCGGACAATCCGCCGCAACGTGGTGATCGCGATCTGTTACAATGCAATTGGCGCGGGGCTGGCGATGGCGGGCTTGGTTTCACCTTTGCTTGCGGCGCTCTTGATGCCCGCGTCTTCGATTACTGTCCTGACACTTGCCGTTCGAGGCTCGAAGCCATGAATATCATTTATTGGCTGATGGGATTCGCGGTGCTGTTCATATTGGTCTTTGTAGGATTCTATTTGTGGGCAGTTCGCGGAGGGCAATTCGACGATTTGGAAAGCCCGGCACACCGGATTTTGTTTGACGACAACGAAACAACTAAAGATAAAGACGGGAAGTAGACTCTATGGCGATGGAAACCTTTCGCTATGACTACGATATCGTTCGCAAGTTTACCATAGTCACCCTGCTTTGGGGTGTCGTGGGTATGCTTGTGGGCGTGATCGTAGCGGCGCAGCTTGCCTTCTGGCAGCTGAACTTTGAAACGTCTTGGCTGACGTTCGGGCGACTTCGTCCGCTGCACACAAACGCGGTAATTTTCGCGTTTGCCGGCAATGCGATATTCGCGGGCGTGTATTACTCGACGCAACGGCTCTTGAAAGCGAGGATGTTCAGCGACACGCTGTCGCGAATACATTTCTGGGGCTGGCAGATCATCATTGTTTTAGCGGCTGTGACGCTGCCGTTGGGTATTTCGACTTCGAAAGAGTACGCGGAACTCGAGTGGCCGATTGACATATTGATCGCGCTGGTTTGGGTGGTGTTCGCGATCAACTTTTTCGGAACGATTGCCAAGCGCCGGGAGCGCCACTTGTACGTGGGCATCTGGTTTTACATCGCGACGATCATAACGATCGCGATGCTGCACATCGTGAACAGCTTGGCGGTTCCCGCGACGTTTTTGAAGAGCTACTCAGTGTTCGCGGGCGTTCAGGATGCGTTGGTGCAGTGGTGGTACGGGCATAATGCCGTAGGATTTCTGTTGACGACTCCGTTCTTGGGAATGATGTACTACTTCCTGCCCAAGGCTGCGAACCGTCCGGTCTACAGTTACCGGCTTTCGATTATTCACTTCTGGGCTCTGGTCTTTCTTTACATATGGGCTGGCCCGCACCACTTGCACTATACGGCTCTTCCGGACTGGGCACAAACACTGGGTGCGGTATTCAGCATCATGCTGATCGCGCCGTCGTGGGGCGGCATGTTGAACGGACTCCTGACTCTGCGCGGCGCGTGGAACAAGGTTCGTCAGGATCCGATTTTGAAGTTCTTCGTGCTCTCGGTGACGTTCTACGGAATGTCGACGTTCGAAGGCCCGATGATGTCGATCAAGGCCATCAATTCGCTGACGCACTACACGGACTATACGGTCGCGCACGTTCACGGCGGCGCGTTGGGCTGGGTCGGCTTCATGGTCTTTGGTATGTTCTATTATCTGATTCCGAAGCTGTGGAAGACGGAGCTTTATTCGAAGGAACTTGCGACGACGCACTTCTGGATATCGACGATCGGAATTTTGCTTTACATCGTTCCGATCTGGACGGCTGGCATTATGCAGGGTTTGATGTGGCGCGCGTTCGACGCGGACGGTTTGCTGCAGTATCCGAACTTTGTTGAGACGACACAGAGGATATTGCCGTTCTACTACACTCGCGTGTTGGGCGGCGTGCTCTATTTGACGGGTATTCTCTTGATGTGCTACAACGTAATTCGCACGGTGCGCGGCGCGGAGAAGGTGGACGAAGAAGTGACGGCGCCGTCCTTGGCGGGATTGAAGCCAGCAACGTATTCTTCGAAGACGTACTGGCACCATTTCATCGAAGGCAAGCCGTTTTCGTTTGCGATGTTCGTGACGGTGTTGGTGACGATTGGCGGAATTGTGGAAATCGGACCGTTGTTGATGCCGAAGAGTTATGTTCCGATGCATGCCGCGGCGGCTGTGCCTTATACGCCGCTCGAACTCGCGGGCCGCGATATTTACGTACGCGAGGGCTGCTACAATTGCCACTCGCAGATGATTCGCCCGCTGCGTGACGAAGTATTGCGGTACGGCGAATATTCGAAACCGGGTGAATTCCAGTACGACCATCCGTTCCAGTGGGGTTCTCGCCGTATCGGTCCGGACCTTGCGAGAGTAGGCGGAAAGTACCCGGATCACTGGCACTATTTGCACTTCATGGATCCGCGTTCGACGTCGCCGGGTTCGATTATGCCGCCCTATTCTTGGTTGGCAGAAAGCGAGCTGAAGACGTCGGACATCGAGGCGAAGATGCGCGCGCAAGTTACATTGGGAACTCCCTATACGACGAGCGACATTGAAGGTGCGCAAGAGTCGATGCGTTCGCAAGCCGAGCAAATCGGCGCGCGTCTTGCGGCGGAAGGCATCACGGGTATGGAAGACAAGGAAATCGTCGCAGTCATTTCTTACCTTCAGCGCCTCGGCAAGCAGCCGGTGCAACTGTTGGCAGGAAACTGATGCTTCGCGATATTCTAACCAACGCAAACCACGGCATTTGGCCGATCGTCTCCCTGATCATCATGTTCGTCGCGTTTGCGGCGGTGCTGATCTGGACACTTTCGGGAAGGAAGAATCGTTTTGAAGAGGAAAGCAACATTCCGCTTCATGACGAAGATGACGAGCAACTAAATCATTCGCATTCCACGAGAGGAACTTCCTCATGACCGATATGGAAAAGAAAGACAAGCCGGAAGAGCTTTTGCCGGGAGATTTTATTCCGGATCAAGAGTTGCTGGACCACGAATACGACGGTATTATGGAGGCGGACAACCCGCTGCCGAAGTGGTGGGTTCAGCTCTTCCTGATCACGATCGTGTTCGCGGTCGTGTATTTACCGGTGGTACACATGTTTGATTTGCTGCCGAAGTACTTTTTGGCGAGCGACATCGCACAAGCGGCGCTTGTGGCCGAGCAGCGCGAAGCCGAGCTTGTGGCATCGGGTTTTTACGACAAGGATCCCGTGGCCGCCGGGAAGAAGTATTTCGGGACCTTTTGTGTTTCGTGTCACGGGAACTTCGGCGAAGGCGGTATCGGCCCGAACTTGACGGACAACTATTGGATTCACGGTCCGTACGAAGAAAATATCGTGGCAACGATTACAAATGGTGTCGCGGCGAAAGGCATGCCGACTTGGGGCCCGATTTTGGGTGACCGCAAGATCAAGATGATCGCCGCTTACGTGATGACGCTGTGGGAGACTCCTCCGCCGACGGCCGGCAAGAAAGCTGAAGGCGAGCCCTACGACATGGCGTCGATCCGTGCACCGAAGGAAGAGGCCGCGACGGACAGCACGGCGGCAGCGGCGGATTCGACCGCGGCCGGCGCCGGCGCAACTATGTAAACAATTTTCGTTTCGGGGGGACGAAAGGGAATAGCTTGGATAAGAAAAGTGAATTGCCTGTCATAGACGCACCTCACATGCCGAACACGAGCTCGACGATCGGCACGTCAGGCAAGCGCAAGTGGGTCTATCAGGACATCGTAAAAGGCAAGTGGGCGTCGCGGCGGCAAATCGTCATCGCGGTGCTGATCGTATTTTACTTGGTTGCTCCGTGGATTTCGATCAAAGGACAACCGTTCATATTGTTTGATTTGGTCAGCCGCCGGTTCTCGTTTTTCGGACATACGTTCTTGGCGACAGACTTATACTTGCTTGCGCTGCTGCTCGTGCTTTCGGTGCTGGCTTTGTTCTGGTTTTCGGCGATGTTCGGCAGGCTCTGGTGTGGCTGGGCATGCCCTCAGACGGTGTATTTGGAGGGTGTGTTCTATCGGGTTGAACGCTGGCTTGAAGGTAATCCCCGCCAGAGAAAAGCTCTCGATGACGGCCCGCACGACGACGCGTATTGGACAAAGAAGATCGCCAAGCACGGCATCTTCTGGATGATTGCGACTGCGATGAGTTTGAGCTTCACGGCCTACTTCATCGGACCGCAGGCATCGTACGAGATGTTTTGGACTTTTGGGAAGGCGCATCCGACGGCGATGACCGTGGCGGTCGTGATCACGGCGCTCACGTATTTCAATTTTGCGTGGTTCCGGGAGCAGTTCTGTCACTTCCTTTGTCCGTATGCGAGAATTCAATCTGTGTTCCTCGACGAGCACAGTTTGATCATCGGATACGACGAGTCACGCGGGGAGCCGCGCGGCCACATGCGTCCGAACGATACGACTCAAAAGGGCGATTGTATCGCATGCAGCCGGTGCGTTCAGGTTTGTCCGGCGGGAATCGACATTCGCAATGGATTACAGCTTGAGTGTATTCAGTGCACGGCGTGTATCGACGCGTGCGACACGGTGATGGAGAAAATCGGCCGTCCGACGGGATTGATTCGTTACGACTCGGTGGCCGGAATCGAACACAAGACACGCAAGCTGTTCCGCGCGCGTACGATTCTTTACACGGTGATATTCGTGTTGATCGGAACGATGTTCGTGCTTCGGCTTTCTTCGCGGGAGATCGTGGATTTCGCCGTGGTGCGTTCAGCGGGCACGCCGTACCTCGTGCAGGACGACGGACTTGTACGCAACATGCTGCAAATGCACTTGACCAATACGGACGCGCGCACGCGAACCGTAACGGTTAAGTTGGAATCGCCAATTCCGGCTGAGTTGATGGTTTTGGGCGAACCGTTTGAGATTGCGCCCGGCGAACGCATCAAGGCCGAAGCCTTCGTCATGGTACCGAAGGAGCAAATCAAGGCGGCGGCGACGCCGATGGAATTCAAGCTCATGGACGGAGCTGAAGAAATCGGCACGGCGACCGCGAAGTTCTTAGGGCCGGTTTACCGGGGAAATTGATGAATGCGAAGGGGCCAGAGCATGGCTGAAGAAAAGACACGTTCGAAATTTCAGAAGTACCTTGACGAGAATTTGTGGCCGATGATTATCGTCGCGTTTTTGACGGCAACGGTCGCGTTCAACGTCGCGGTCGCGACGATTGCCGTGAAGCATCCGCCGGAACTGATGACGGAGCATTACTACGAGAAGGGCGCCAACTTGCGCGAAGTCGTGAATGAAAAGCAGGCGACCGTACGCACGGGTTGGAAGGTCACGGCAGACATGGTGACGGAGGATAATTCCCTGGTGATGCTGACCGTGATCGACGCTGCGGGTTTGCCTTGTGATTCCGTGATTGGCACATGCAGCCTTTATCGTCCGTCGAACAAGCATCTCGATCAAGAAGCCAAGCAAATTCTTGCCATGGGTGCGGGCCGCTACGCCGTAAAGACCGAAGACCCGCTGTTGCGCGGAGCTTGGGAATGCGTCGCGGACTTGAACAAAGGCGAGAAACACTACAAAGACCGGATTTCCTTTTTCGTGAACTGACATGAACTCGTTTGCAGTTGACATTGTGCCGGCATTCGTGGTGGGACTCTTAAGTTCCGCGCACTGCATCGGCATGTGCGGCCCGTTGGCGACATTGGGTTGCCGCTCCAAAATGACGGGCGGCGCGTGGGCTCCGCTGGGATTTTCATTGGGGAAACTGGTCTCATACTCCTTGTTGGGATTGGCAGCAGCTTCACTGGGTGCCATCTTTATGGATCAAACGGGACTGCAAAAGGCGACCGCGTGGGTGTCGATCGTCGGCGGAGTCTTGATGATTGTTGCGCTGATCCTCGCGTATGTTTTGCCGACGTCGGGCGGATTCTTAGCAAAAATCTCCGTGGCGATGTCCAAGCGCGCGCTGCGATGGGGGAAATTGATGTCTCCGGGATTGGGACTGGCGGCGGCATTTTTGCCATGTGGAGTGTTGTATGCGATGGTCGCTCGATCTGCCGCGGCATCGACACCTGTGAATGGCATGTTGATCATGCAAGCCTTCGGAATCGGAACTATGCCCGCGCTGCTGGGATTGGGCGCACTGATCAAACGTATTCCCGCGAGGTTCAGCCGCTACGGCAACGTTGCCGCAAGCGCATTGATAGCAATTACGGCCATCGTACTTTTGTGGCGCGGAATGGCCGGACTTGCGGCCGATCACGGTCCTCCCCCCTGCTGCGGCGGACACTAATATTTTCAAGAGCAAATCAAAAGGGTCAGGCAACAGCCTGACCCTTTTTACGTCTTACAAACAGATAAAACCTAATGATGTTCAGGGACCACGAGATGTTCGCCCGCAGCTTCAATTCCTTCAGCGATTGCGACCACGTCGTATTTCAATCTTGAGAGCAGCGACGCGACCGCCGACGAACGCACACCCGCCGAGCAATAGACCACAACGCGGCGGTCTCTGGGGATTTCGGTCAGCCTGCTCAGAATTCTGGTGTGTGGAATCAAGACGGAGTCGGGCAAGCGGAGTTCATCAAATTCGCTTTCACCACGCACGTCGAGCATGAACTCACCGCTCCGATTGGACAGCACGTCACGAAACGTGACCGTTTCGAGTTTCGTGAGCTTGGGGTTGAATTTCTTGATCCACGTTTCATATTCTTTGGTGCGGACAAATCCGAGGATATTGTCCAAACCGACCCGCCAAAGCAAGCGTACCGCCAGCTCAGCTTGCATGTCGTGACATACCACCACGATCTTTTGCCCCGCGGAAATCAAGGAACCGGCATAAGAAGGAAAACTCTTGGTAAGTGGAATCCACAAGCTGCCGGGAATATGGCCATCAAAAAAGGCGTCGCGATCGAGCCGCGTGTCCACGATCACGACACTGGAATCGGAGGCGAGAATCGGCAATCTTCCCGGAGCAATGGACTGAAGTTTGAATTCCGAAGGCAACAGCGGCGGCCCCTGCTTGTTCCACTTTTTCATTTGCGCGAAATACAGCGGCGGTTCGGGCTGGCCGTGCAGAATCTCGTGGACGAACTTCTCTTCCCCACTCTGTGCCGCAAGCAAACTTGGATTGACGCGGCGTTCGTATCCGACTGTCGTATCGGGAATCGACCCGAGTGCTTTTCCGCAGGCTGACCCTGCTCCGTGGCCGGGCCAAACCTGCAAGTAATCCGGGAACTGGAAGAACTCGAGCAATGATCTGTAGAGTTCGTGTGCGGCGGGTTCTTTTGCGCCCGCTTCACCGGCTGCGGATTCGAGCAAGTCGGGCCTGCCGACGTCTCCGACAAACACGAAATCGCCGCTGATTATTCCAATAGGATATTCAGCACCTGCCCCGCGATCGGTGATCATGAAACAAATATGTTCGGGCGTGTGGCCGGGGGTGTGAACGACTTCGAATTCGATATTCCCGACGTGAAAAACGTCGCCGTGTTTGACCCGGAAGAGCTTCGCGGGCTCCTTGGGCTCCCATGTATACTGCCAGTCGTCGCCGCCCTCACCGGAAAGATAGACTCGCACGGGGTAGTTGTTCCCAAACTCGCGCGTGCCGCTGACGAAGTCGGCGTGAATATGGGTTTCGGCTACAGCCACGATTTTCAAATTATTGCGCAGCGCGATTTCGACGTAGCGGTCAATATCCCGTTCGGGATCGATCAACAGCGCCTCGCCGGTTTCTTGACAACCGATTAGGTAAGCATACTGCGCAAGATACGGGTCTTCAATTTGACGGAAAAACATACGGCCTTAGTGCGGTAGTTTGGGTTTCAAGTAACCGTAGGTCCAAGCTCCGACGAGGGCGAAAAACAGCGGTACAATCATAACAGTCATTCCTGTGCCGATCAAAGTGTAGAGCGGGCCGGGGCAAGCACCTGTCAATGCCCAGCCGACTCCAAAGCACAGTCCCCCGAATAGATAACTTTTCCAAACGGTCTTGTCTTTTTCTTCGACAACAATTTCGCGGCCACTGATGTCTTTCAAATTGAGGCTGCGAAGAATCTTCAGGCTGATAGCCGCCGTGAGAATCGCGGATATTAACAAGCCATACATGTAAAAGGATTGAAAGCGGAACATCTCCTGAATGCGAAACCACGAAATTGCTTCAGATTTGGAAATCACAATCCCGAAGTAAACTCCGAGCAGGATGAAAACAAGTTTGTCGCGAGCGGTGAGAGGTGTATGCGAAGAGATTTGCATGTCAGAAAAGAAGCGGCAAGATCACAAAAGTAGTAAAGAGTCCGCCGATGAAGAAGCCGCCGGTGGCAAGAAGCGAATTCCATTGGAAGTTCGCGATGCCCAAGATGCTGTGACCGGAAGTGCAACCGTTTGCCCACCGCGCCCCAAAGCCCACCATAAAGCCGCCGAATATCAGAAAGAATACACCCGGCCACGACACGAGCGCGTGCCAGCTAAACAAGGACGCCGGTGCCAGTCCTTGAATATCGGCAATTCCAAGTTTAGCCAAGTCGGTTACAGTCTCATTCGATATTTCCACCGAGTTTTCAGGACGAAGCAAGTTGCCGCCGATCCATCCGCCGATCAATAGCCCGGCTACGAACAACAGCAGCCAATGGCCGCGTTCCCGCCAATTGTAGGAGAGATATTCAATCCCCTTGGGGTACGTGGCAGCGCAGATGTGCCGTAAGCTGCTGGAAATGCCGAATGTCTTTCCGCCCAGCAGAAGCAACAGAGGCACGGTGAGGCCAATTAGCGGCCCGCAGACGTACCACGGCCAGGGTGCAAAAAGAAACTCCATGTTAGCGGAACATTAAAATCAATAAAAACAAGGCTTGAAAAGTGAATGAGGTTAGTAATGTTACGACTTTCCAGCCAGACATACAACGGCTCAAATCGTGTTTTTGGGATTGTATGTTTGTTTTCACGATGACACGGAGTTATCTTTTATGATACGCCAACCAAGCCAAATGACTATGAACTTCCTGCGAATCGTGTTTCTGCTGACTCCGCTGTTCTGTGCTTGGGGTCAGCCTTATTGGGACTATATGCTTCATCCTGAGCGGCTATCTTGGCCGTTGGATGCCCAGATCCATCACTTCTCGAGTTGGTCTCGAAATGGCAGCAATAGTGACTTGGGCTTTTATTATGGCCCGGACCAGTTCGGCAACCAGATTCTTGCAGACGTCGAAGGACCGGGAGTCGTCACAGACATGTGGTGGACGCAGGATTTACAAACATCAGCGTGGCGCTGGAGGTTGTTTGTTGACGATACCACAAACGCTCTGATTGACACACCGCTCGTGTATCCCTTTGGACTGATGAGTCCGTTTTTGCCTCCGGCGGCGGACAGCTCTTCGGGAGGTTACTACTCTTACGTGCCGATCCCATTTCAGGATCATATCCGGATTACATACAACGACGCGCGTGATATTTATTATCACGTATCCGTGATCACGTTCCCTCCGGGTACTCCTGTTGAGTCGTTCACGATGCCTCCCAGCACGGACTACATGACCAGACTTGATTCACTCTCGGCTCGGTTGTCGACACCGCAGACTCCGATCTATGTGCCGTTGGAATCGGCGTCCAATTTTGCGACCGTCTTGAATCCGGGCGAACGTGTAACCGCATTTGACGAAGCTCTGAGCGGACAGACACGGCGCATCTTGCTTGTGCTTCAAAACCGCACACAGTCGGTCTTTGAGAATTTCTGGATCAGAGTTTATACAGATGGCTATCCAATTCCTGACATAGAAGGCCCCGTCTCGGCAGCCATGGCGTCGCCTCTGGGCTGGCACAACTACCAGTCGACAGTGACGGGCTCGCTGGGGGATTCTTTGTACTTCAACTTGCCTGTCGTGGCCTACCAGGAAGTGCGCATCGAGTTTGAAAACAAGACGGCGGTTCCACAGCCTTTCTCTACGCGCGTGGAATGGACGTCGTCGCAGGTCGGGCCGTTTAGATTAATGGGGCAATACCGCGAGGCTAACCCGACTCGGTTTTGGGAAAACTATTTGATTGCGGAGTTTGAGGGCGCGGGCAATTTCGTCGGTACGACTCAAGACATGCAGCAGCCGGACAACCACGTGTTGGAAGGTGACGAGCGGTTCTTCATCGACGGGGAAACGACGCCGACGTGGCATGGCACGGGCACGGAAGACTATTTCAAAGGCGGACGCTACTGGACTCCCGTGTATACTCAGCTTCCCCTGCACGGCTGCGTGGCCTACCTTGCGGACAGCGCCGCGGCATATCGTTGGCACAACAACGATCCCGTACCGTTTACGACTCATTTGAAATATGACACGGAAGTCGGTCGGTTCAATAATCTGAGCGGTCACTACCGCACAATGGGATTTGCGTACGTGGAACGGCCGCAGTGGAAGGCCGTCGACGCAAGCGGAGACCACGCGACTCACTCGGGCGAGACGCTTCGCATCATCGGCAAATCACTTGATCCGCTTTCGCCTATCTACGGCACACAAATGGGAGACGAGTGGCTGGGTTTGGCGGACGGCGCGTTGTTGTCGGTAAACGGCGATTCGGTCTTTGATACGGAGTTCATCGCACCGGACTCATTGGCTCCGGGCGACTATCCGATCATGGTCATGACGGACTCCGGTTTAGATACGATCATTGCGTCTTGGAGGCATTTCGGGAATCCCACGGTGTGGTTTCTTCCGACCAGAACGGACATAGACAACGCAGTTTTTTTTGGCGACACGTTGGATATCACGGTGCAGGGCTTACCGCAAGACGAGACCGCAACCATTGCCATTGGTGGAATTCCATGTCCGTGGGTGGGAGTGACTCCTGCGGCGGATAGCCACGGGCGAATTGACGGAAAGATACGAGTACCGTTGGGACTTGTGGAAGGTGATTACCCGGTTACGGCCACGACGAAGGCCGCCGGACACGGGATTTCGGATAGTCTGCTGCATTTTCGCAATTGGATACGGCTCGAACCGGAAGTCTTACTGCGCTCAAGTTGGAGCGGAGCTCGCATCAAAGAAGAGTGGTGCTATGATTGGATTCGCCACAACGACCCTGCTCCGTGGGGGCGCATCGCCTGCTACGTGCTGACCGGTAACGGACCGACCAGCTACGTAAATTTGCCGTTTTGGGCGCCCTCTGGAGGAACATTTCAGGCCGCGTACTTCTTCGGCAATACGGTCAACGGCGCAATCGTTACGATGGAAATTAACGGCGAGAGCAGCCTGGTTGAACATGACCTGTACGAATACACACTTTACCAGAGTTGGGTCCGCAGTGATACGGTTTGGGGCGGCACACACACTTTGAATCCGGGATACAACCTGCTGACCATGCGGACCGTGGGGATTAATCCTTCGTCGATTGGCTGGAAAGCCGTTTTGGATCAAGTGCTGTTTGTCGCGACGGAACCTGATCCTGCTCCGGTAGCTGTGGAACATGTGCGCATCGTTCCGATTCCGAACGGCATCACGTTGCACTGGAGTCCGGTCAACGAAGACGTGGAAGGCAATCCCATTGTGCCGTTTGCCTATGACATCTTTAGCGCGCTTCCGGATGATACGATTTGGGTCTGGCAAGCGGAGACTTTTGGCAGCGACTCCTCGTGGACATGCGAGACGTTGCAAAATGGTCCGGTAGAGTTTGCGGTGGCGGCACGGCTGGGAACAAACCTTCCGGCCAGTTCAATCCGCAAGCGAATGCTTCAGCAGAAGTGATTTGACATTCAACAAAAAGCCCCCGAACACTCGGGGGCTTTTTTCGTTTGCAATAGCTCCGAACTAATCTGTCGCCGTGACAACATAGTAACGAGCATCTCCGACTGGAATTGGAATGGTCAGAGACGTGTTCGACGTTGTGCCTTCAATCGTATCCCATGGCCCGTCGAAACTCGGTCCGCTCCACAGCCTGTAGTTGGCCGAGTTTCCTTGCCAGTTAAAGTTCAAATTGCCCGTATCTCCGTCATAGAGGATCGTGAGTCCCGAAGGAGCTTCGAGCACGTTGTCGACATATCCGTAACCAAAAATGTCATCGACATACCAGCCCTCGCGGTTGGTGTTTGCATCCGACCCAAAGCGGAAGCGAAGCTGCACGTCGGAACCTTCATACGCCGACAGATCGAGAGTGTAGTTAATCCACGTCGCAAGTGAACCGGCAAGGCAAGGTTCGCCCGGTGCAGGGCCGGTATATGGATTACTGCCGCCGGCTTGGTAGCGGGTGGCTCTGTTGTAGCCCTCGACGGGAACGATGTTCGTCCACGGACCGGCATCCACCGAAATTTCGATCCAGCCACCGTCATAAGCGGAGTCCGCATAGAAGCTGGAAACTTCGGACTCAATTCCTGTCGAGAAACTGATTTGTGCAAACGGCGGAAGCGACGTCAACACGGGCGACGTCAAACGCGCATCGCTCAAATCGGCGTAGTTTCCCGTACCCGTATCACCGCACTTGTAAGATTGCGTTCCGGAATTCGCGCGCTCGGTAGAGATATGCCACTGATCGACCCAACCTGCCGGAGCATCGTGCGTCCAGCCCGCGCCGCCCGTTTCAAAATCTTCGTTCAAGAAAGTGATTTGCTGCAGTGCGACAAGTTGCGCATTGACGATGGTCGTATCATCGACCACAACTGAAACGCCGTAAACCGTATCGGGACTGAAACCGATCTTGGAAAACACGACGTCATATGTGCCGTCAGACAGCGCCAAATAGTAGTCGCCGTTCACGTCGGTGAATACTTGATTGGAACCTGAAAGAATACTCACTCGAACGCCGCCGAGCGGATCGGTTCCGTCGGTGACATTGCCGCCGATGCGGCCGAGGTTCGACACAGACAGGACCGCTTCGTAGGCATCAATAAAGCCGTGGCCATAGATGTTGTCTTGACCGGCAGTACCGTAGTCGATAGCCGTATTCATGATCGCATCTTTGATGGTCATGTGGTCACAATCCGGGCAGGCCTCACGCATGAGAGCCACAACCCCCGCGACGTGCGGACCGGCCATAGATGTACCGGAATACGTACCGTTATACCCGCCGCCGGGAACGGACGAATAGACGTCCACGCCGGGAGCGCAGATTTCAGGCTTAAAGTTGTCGGGTTCGGCCGGAGTACAAGGAGTCGGACCACGGCTTGAGAAACTGGCAATGGGATACGGCGCGCTGTAGTTCGTGGCATCCACGGCACCGACGGAGAATATCTGATAAGCATTCAATGAATAGATAGCCGGACTGCGCAAACCGCTTGTGCCTTCGTTTCCAGCCGACCACGTGATTACGGGCCCTGCGGCTTCGCAATTGGTCACGACGGTATTCCAGAAATCAAAGCACTGCACATAGCCCAAGCTCGTGTTCACACCCCAGCTATTTTGAATTACGTCCGGGACGTCATCCATTGTGTTGACATTGTTGTCCGGGTCCGCGAACCACTGATAGGCGTCAATAATGTCGTTGTCGAAATTGCTGCTCACACCCTGATCAATTGCATTGTCGGCAATCCACATCGCATTGGGAGCAGAGCCGACCGTGATGGTATCGGCACCGCTGATCGCGCGTCCGGTGATTGTACCCATGACGTGCGTGCCGTGGTTGTTGTTGTCGACCGGGAAAGTGGTTCCACCGCCCAATGCGTCACGCCAGCATTCGGATGCGGGAGCAACCGTTCCACGCCAACGGGAGGCAAGTGCAGGATGTGAGCCATCGACGCCGGTATCGCAATTGGCAACCAAGACGCCGTTGCCGGTGATGCCCAATTCACGGTTAACTTGCGTCGCGCGAATCGCATCTTGACCCGGAGTAGTTGTTTCCGTATCGAGCGGATTGCGGCGGTGTTCGCGGCCGTCGCCGATGATGGGGTCGATCAACTCCGCTTTGAAGTTTTCGGTGACGTATTTTACGTCTGAGCGGTTTCTCAATGATTCAATGAAATCCTTGCTCGCGTGAATGACAAACAGGTTTTCGATCCAATAGGCCGTGTAGCCCGTCAGATCTCCGGTTCGCTGCAATTCATCGAGCTCGCTCTGAAAGGCAGGCTGCGTTTGTGCGGCGTTGTACTTCAAGGCCTCGATCACTTCTCTGTGGCGCTCGGCCAGAGTCGCTTTGCGCGCATGCAGCGAAAAATCCAGCGCCATGATGTCGATTGGACTTTCTAAAATGACGATAGCGCTGACTTTGTCTTTTGCGGCTGCCTTATCCAGCTCGAAGTCCAGCGCGGGCGAAAACTCCGCGGCAAAGAGCGACGAGGCGGCAATCAGACAAACGAGTACACTCAGATTCTTAAACCAAATTTTCATGGTGCTCACCTTAATTTACGCAGTGCTACTGATCCTCGTTTCAAGGATACTTAAACCTAAATTTACGCTCAATTTGGCGGCAAGGCAAGGACAGACGGGAAGATTCTCAACAATTTCAGACCGGATCATCCAGAACAAAAAAAAGGGGTGCCAGAGACACCCCTTTAGAAAAACAATGATTTGGCTTTCCCTACTTGACCAACAGCATCTTTCTTGTGGCCACAAAGGTGTTGCCGATGGTCAACCTATAGAAATACAGACCCGTTGCAAGAGTGTTTGCATCGTAGGAAATCGTATGGCGGCCAACCGAATAAAAGCCGTCAACAGGCTGCGCAACCAGCTCTCCGTTGACGTTAAAGATTTTCAGACTTACGGGATTCTGCTCCACGACGTCGAAGACGAAATTCGTGACCGAGTTGAATGGGTTGGGGTAGTTTTGGTGGAGAGCATACTCGGTAATTACGGCAGCCGAAGCATTGGGTGTCGCCGTGACTTCGCTGCCCCAGTTTTGTGTCGAGCCGTCGCGGTTCACAGTGAACAATGTGTACGTGTAGCTTGTTCCATTTGCCACTTCGTGGTCAACATAGTCGTAATTTGCCCCGGATGGACTATTTTCTGCCTGAACAGACGCGATAAGCTCGAACTCTGAATCGTTTCCGAGTTTGCGCATCACATTGAAGCCATCCAAATTAGTCTCAGACAGAGTGTTCCATGTCAATTTCACGGAACGGTCCGCGGCAACAGCATCAAAACTTCCTTGCTCAACGGGCAGCACGAGATCGATATAAAGACACGCCCAGCCATCCACCTCGGTGTAGATCGGGAATTGCGAATTGAGGTCTGCCCAAGTGAAAACAAGAGTCGTCGTACCATTCTCCCAATACGGAACTGCAGCCGGCGACTCAATATCCGAATTACATGCTGTATTGGGCCCGCAGCCTGAGGACAATGTAGCATAGAAGAACGGATCACCCGTCAAAGGGACGTCGTAAACATCCAGCAAGTATTTGGGGGTACTCGCACAAAGCCAAATGCAGACAGAAGTAGTGAGGTGGTTGTGGTTGTTCTGGTCAACGTCAAACTGCTCCTCCGGAATTTCCAACACGGCCGAACAGGTGTCGACAAGCGACTCACATGTCCAGCCGTCGACGACTATTTCGCTCAGACCATTCACAATAGTAAACACGGCGGAAGTCCAGAGGACATTGTCGCGGGTGACCGTAACAAAATACTTCGACGGCGTGGGAGTGGTTGTTGAGATCGTGAATGCAGGGTCTGTGGCAAACCCGCCGGGGATTCCCAACAGGTCCTCTCCGGTTCCCATGTCAATCTGATTGAAGTTGCATTGACCAAATCCATTGCCGACAATGGGCAGAATATCACTGGGGTCGGGGCCGTTGTCATTATGATCCTGTAAACCGTCAGCACATTTGGGACAGTTGGTCCAGTAGTATTAGTGGATGGTTTGTGATGTAAGTACAGCCGCGCGGCGCGACTGTACTTAACGCAAGTGACCAGGTTCGGTGTTGCGTTCCCTTCGATGAGATGTTATCATGTATCATCGAAGAAGGAGGGCTGACCATGCCCAGGCGAAAGAAGCAGGTTGCGGCGGCAGCGCCGAAGGAAAGCGCGGCGCAGTTGATCAAGACGGTGCGTCGGCAGACGCGGACGAAGTACAGCGCGGAAGACAAGATCCGGATCGTTCTGGAAGGACTGCGGGGCGATCATCCGGTGGCCGTATTGTGCCGTCGGGAAGGCGTGAGCGCCAACGTGTATTACAATTGGCTGAAGGAGTTCATGGAAGCGGGGAAGGCGCGTTTGAAGGGCGAAGCGGTGCGCGGCGCGACCAAAGGGGAAGTGGAGTCGTATCGTCGTCAGAACGAAGAGCTGCGTCAGACGGTGGCCGATCTGATGCTGGAGGTGCGGACGCTCAAAAAAAGTCTCTTCTAAAGCGTAAGGCGAAGCGTTATGCCCGGCACACGTCCGAGCAGAAGCAGGATCTCTTGCGTCTGGTGGACACTGCGGCGCTGTCGGTCCGCCGTTGCTTGAAGCGTTTGAAGCTTCCCAAGAGCACGTATTACCGTTGGCAAAGCCGGGGCACACTCGCAGACCACTCTTCGGCGCCGCGCCGTGTCTGGAACAAGCTGCTCGAAGAGGAAGAGAGCACGATCATCGCGAACGCTTTGCTGGACGGCGATCTGTCACCGCGCCAACTGGCGTTCAGGATTACCGATGACGGCGGGTTCAGTGTCAGCGAGAGCACGGTCTATCGCATTCTGAAGCGCAATGGATTAGCGCGGGAGTTGCCGCAGATCATCCCAGCGGCGAAAGAGTATCACCGCAAGACGTCACGGGTGAATGAACTGTGGCAGACCGATCTGACGGAGCTGATGTTGCCCGACTGGGGCACGCATCCGTTGGGCAGTGTGGTGGATGACTTCAGCAGGTTCTCGATCGTGTTCCGGCGCTTGCGCAACTCGAAAGGTGATACGGTGCAGGAGCTGATCGCGCAGGCGATTGCCGAGACCGGGATGGAAGAAGTGCCGCGTCATGAGCGCGTGCAACTACTGAGCGACAACGGCGCTTGCTACAAATGGGGCGCGTTCAACACCTACTTGAAGAGTCTGGGGATCCGGCACATCTTTTCGATGCGCAACCATCCCCAGACCAACGGCAAGGTCGAACGTCTGAACCGCACGGCCAAGGAAAAGCTACAGCTGATCGTGCATGCGTCACCGGAGGCGTTCGACCGCGCGCTGGAGGAGTTCCGGCACTGGTACAACTATGAACACTACCACAAAGGTATCGGCAATCTGCATCCCGCCGACGTCTACTACGGCCGGGCCGAAGCCATCCTCAAACAGCGCCAACTGCTCAAAGAACAAACAAAAAAGGCCCGTAAACAGGCCAATCTAAATCCTAACCAAAAACCACGAAGGAAACGTAACTTACGAACCAAATCCCTCCATTAACTTAACTGAAAAAGTGTCCCATTTCTTCTGACGACCAACAATTATGATCCCACCAAATTTGACCCATATACCCATGGCTGATTGGACCGCCGGAGCCGTCACAACCGTGAGTCAACGGCGTGAGATTCAGTAAGATAGCATTAAACTGCGCAAACGCAGATGTCGAAAAACCAAGGCATAGCAAGAACAAAAACAACTTCTTCATAGTACACCTCGCAGAACAAAAACTGTTGATTAACCTGATCTCCAAGACAACTAACACTTTCAATATCGCCCCAGTTATTCACAAAGTCAAGCGTGATTGCTCGCTCCGCAAAACAACACCGGGCCTCCCATGTGGGAGGCCCGGTAAGATTTCTAACCAAAAGACTTAGGACCTTGCACAAGCGCATCGGGTCCAGCGTATACGCTGGTTACTTGACGAGCAGCATCTTCTTCGTGGCGGTGAACTCGTTGCCGATCTTCACCGTGTAGAAGTACAAACCTGTCGCAAGATCATTGGCATCGAAAGATACCGTATGGCGGCCAACCGAAAATATGCCGTCAACAGGCTGCGCAACCAGCTCTCCGTTCAGATTGTAGATGTTGAGGACGACGGGATTCTGCTCCACAACATCGAAGACGAAATTCGTCACGGAGTTGAACGGGTTGGGGTAGTTTTGAAGAAGGGCGTGTTCTGTGACGACTGCGGTCGAAGAGGACGGTGTCGCTTCAGCGATCGTTGTCCACGTTCTGACTTCCCCGCCGATACTTACAACTTCTATGCTGTACGTATAGGTCCGTCCGTTCACGACCGTTTCGTCCAGATAGGAATAGGTCGAGCCGACGGAAGTATTGGTTCCCGCAACAGTGTAAACGAGTTGACCGTCACGGAGCAATCTGAAATAGTCAATCTCAGACTCGGAAGCTGTTCCCCATTCGATCAGCACAGCATGGTCGCGCGGCTGAGCCTCAAAGTACGACTCAACGAAGCCGATAGTGTAGTCAAAGCCGTCTTCCAAGCATATGCACCCACTCAGGTATCCCGGATAAATCCAGTTGCACCAATAGCCCGTCAAGTCGTCATAAGTCCATGCATCATTCCTGAAAATTGCCGATGCCGGTGGGCATTCTGTGCTGCATCCGTCAACTCCCCATGAGCAACCCGGAGCTACATTGACAAACAAGAACACGTCTGGATCAAGCGGACCGTAACAAATTTGCACAGGGGTATTTGCGCAAAGTGAAATACAAGTAGAGTGCGGCCCATCTGCCCAGTAGTCGATTCCGCCGACCGTTTCAAAGTAAATGTACGTGGGCTCGTCGCAAGGAGGAGCGGCGCTAAAGGAGTCTTCCAAACAGACACAGCCGTCCGCGTTGCCCGGAACAATCCAATTGCACCAAAGGCTATTTGCTTCGTCGTAGGTCCACGAATTGTTATTGAAATTGAAAGTTGCAGGCGGGCATTCAGTGTTGCATCCCGTTTCTCCACTCAAACATCCTGAACTCACCGCCGCATAAGGGATCACATCTTGTCCCAGCGGACCGTAGCAAATCTGAACAGGTGTATTTGCACAAAGGGGAACACACGTGAAGTGCGGTCCGTCCGCCCAATAGTCGATTCCGCCAACGGTTTCGTAGTAGTAATACGTGGGTTCATCGCAAGGTGGAATCACGACACTAAAAGAGTCTTCCAAGCAAATGCAGCCGTCTGTTTCGCCCGGACTAATCGAGTTGCACCAAAGACTGTTAGCTTCGTCATAAACCCAAGCATTGTTGTCGAAAGTGAACTCGGCGGGCGGGCACTCACTACTGCATCCTTCAATTCCAAAGGAGCAGCCAGAGCGTACTTCGGCAAATGGGATCACATCTGCGCCCAACGGACCGTAGCAAATCTGAACGGGTGTATTTGCACAAAGGGGAACACACGTGAAGTGCGGTCCGTCCGCCCAATAGTCGATTCCGCCAACGGTTTCGTAGTAGTAATACGTGGGTTCATCGCAAGGTGGAATCACGACACTAAAAGAGTCTTCCAAGCAAATGCAGCCGTCTGTTTCGCCCGGACTAATCGAGTTGCACCAAAGACTGTTAGCTTCGTCATAAACCCAAGCATTGTTGTCGAAAGTGAACTCGGCGGGCACGCATATAACGTCACATCCGCTGTTTGCAATCGAGCAACCAGAACTCACCGATGCATAGGGGATAACATCTGCGCCCAACGGACCGTAACAAATCTGAACGGGAGTATTCGCACAAAGGGGAAGACACCTGAAGTGCGGCCCGTCTGCCCAGTAGTCTACACCATTGGTAGTTTCGAAGTAGTATTCAGTAGGTTCATCGCAAAAGAACTCTTCTCCATTGCACACCCAGCCGCTGACTTCGTATTCGTTTAGGCCGTTTTCTATTGTGAATACTGCAGAAGTCCAACGAGCGAGCGGGCCATCCACAACAACGTAGTATCTTGAAGGCATCGGAGTCGTTGTGCTAATCGTAAAGGCAGGATCTGTGGCAAAACCGCCGGGGATTCCCAGCAGGTCCTCGCCTGTACCCATGTCGATTTGGTTGAAGTTGCATTGACCAAAACCCGATCCGACTATGGGCGGAAGATCGGATGGGTCTGGACCATTGTCGTTTTGGTCCCAAACAATGGTGGCAAAATAGCCATGACTTATGGCCTCAAGATCCCCGAAACAGTCATGGGTCAGCGGTGTTGTGTTGATTAGTATCGCGTTGAACTGCGCAAAGGCAGTTGTCGAAAGTCCGAGGCACAAAAGCAAAAGAAACATCTTCTTCATAGCCACCTCGATAAGGTTGTTGGGAACGGTTAAAAAAGCTGCAAATCCCTTGAGTTTCAAGATTGTTCAACCAAGTCAATAAGTCAAGAGAGTTCTGTCACATATTCCCGTAAAACAACACCGGGCCTCCCATGTGGGAGGCCCGGTGAAAGTTCTAACCAAAAGACTTAGGACCTTGGCGTTAGCGCATCAGGTCCAGCATCTACGCTGGTTTTACTTGACAAGCAGCATCTTCTTCGTGGCGGTGAACTCGTTGCCGATCTTCACCGTGTAGAAGTACAAACCGCTGGTCAGGTTCGAAGCGTCGAACGAAACAGTGTGACGACCGGCGCCAACCGTGCCGTTCACCAACGTCGCAACTTCTTGACCCATCGCGTTGTAAACCGTCAGGTCAACATGGTTTTCCGCAACCACGTCATACACCAAGTTCGTGCTCGGGTTGAACGGGTTCGGGTAGTTCTGATGCAGAGCATATTCCGTGATCACTGCAGCGCTCGCGCTCGGCGTAGCCGAAACGATCGTGCCCAGTTCCGTCACGTTGCTGTTCGCGTCGATCAGGTTCAGCGTGTACTCATAAGACGTGCCGTTCACAGCGCCAGCGTCCACATACGTGTAGCTCGTGACGTTCGTCGCGTCCACCGTCGTCAGAGACTCAAACTCATGACCAACCATGCGGCGCAGAACTTCATAGCTCGCCACGTCCGCGCCAGCGCCGACGGTCCAAGCCACTTCAACCGAATGATCACGGGCTTCCGCCGTCAGGTTCACGTCCACAACGCCTTCGATGTAGTCGAGGCAGAAGCAAACGCAGCCTTCGCTCAACGGGGTAATCACGTTGCACCATTGCTCAGTGCTCGGATTGTAAACCCAAGAAGCGTCGTCATACAGGTACTGGGCGCCCGGGCAATCCACGTCGCAACCCGAGTTCGTCGGCGAGCAGCCTTCGAACAAACGAGCATGCGGACGCTCGATCTCACGCAGCGGTCCAAGGCAGATCGTCACGGGAGCGTTTTCGCACATGCCGATGCACTGATAGTAAGGAACCGGGAAGTCACGACCGCCAGCCGTCGTAATCAAAACTTCCGTCGGCTCGTTGCAGGTCGGGCCTACCGGCACACACTGCCAACCACCCACTTCATACTCATTCAAACCATTCAAAACCGTGAACACTGCCGACGTCCAACGAACGCCGCCACACTCGACCACGACATAGTACAGCGACGGCTGGGGAGTCGTCGTGCTAATCGTGAACGCCGGGTCCGTCGCAAAGCCACCGCACAGACCCAACAGGTCTTCGCCAGTGCCCATGTCGATCGTGTTGAAATTCGCTTGGCCGAAACCAGCACCCACCGCAACCGGGCTGTCCAATTCATCCGGACCGTTCGCATTCGCGTCCCAATAAATCACAGCGTCGCAGCCGTGGCTCAAACAGTTGCCGCCAAAATCACACTGATCCGTCAACGGCGTGAAGTTCAACAAAATCGCGTTGAACTGCGCCTGGCTTACACTCGCCACCGCGAAAAGGGCCATCGCCATCAAAATCATTTTCAATTTCATCTAAAGCTCCTTGCTCCTGATTAGGTTCTATCGGTTTCTTATTTCTGGGTCACTTGTCGTGATTTTGTCACATACCACACACGACTAAGTATACTACCAAGAGACACGAGAAGTCAAGGCAAAACGATGCGGAATGAAAAAACTATGGATAGGTTAGGCCAGATAGGCAATTGTTTATTTTATTAAAAAACAAGAGCTAAGATATTTTCTGCTTAATAGGTTGGGAAATGGACACACGTCAGAAACAGACGTGCCTCCTATCAGATAGGCGTGAACAGATTTTCGCAGGCATAGAGACCCACCTGCGCAAGTAGTGTCGCAGGCTCAAGGCGGGAGGGTCAGTTGAGTACTTCTTTGAGGGCGGCCAGCAACTGCGCCCGGTCAAACGGTTTGCTAATGGTACACGAGGCGCCGATGAGCTTAGCCATACATAAATAGTCAGAGGGTCCAATTCGCCCGCCCCCGGAAATTGCAATGATCCGGCAGTCCTTGTTTTCGGACTTGAGCTGGCGAATCGTTTCAATCCCTTCCTGCTCGGGCATGATGATATCGGTGATCACGATTTCGGAGGGGTTTGCCCGGTATTTTATCACACCTTCCCGTCCATTAGAAGCTGTGTCGACTTCGTAACCTTCGCGTTCCAGCATTCTGCACAACATCTGCCGGATACTTGGGTCATCGTCAATTATGAGGACTTTGTTCATTATGAATCATCTTATTTTTGTTGTCAATACACTTTCTAACATGCCTTGCGAGTTCCCCGGAACTTACAGGCTTTGACAAGATTGCCGCAAATTCGTCAGCATCGCCGTCCATCTGCGGGCCGGCGGATAAGAGGACAACGGGCAGTCCGGGCTCGAAGTCATGTGCCGCGCGGGCGACATCGACACCAGAGAGAATAGGCATGACGTCGTCGACAATAACAGCGGCGACAGGGGTCTCAACTTGCGCAAGCTGAACTAACGCCTCGACAGGGTCTGATGTCGCCGTAACTTGATAGCCGAAGGCTTCCAGCATTTGTTTGCCCAGCAATAGTATGGTGTCGTCGTCGTCACACAACAGGACGTGTTCCGATCCAAAACCTTCAGATCGGCCTGCACTGGAGTCCATTTGCACTTCAGAGTCAATGAGCGGAAAATACACCGACACCGACGTTCCTTTTCCGGGCTCGGAGCAGACTTCGATTGCACCACCATGTGAAGTGACGATGCCGTGGACCACGGAGAGACCTAAGCCTGTGCCATGGCCGACGTTTTTGGTTGTGAAGAACGGTTCGAACATCCGCGATCTTGTCGATTCGTCCATTCCCGCACCTGTGTCTTTCACGGTCAGTACGGCATATTTTCCTTCGGCCAAACGGCAATTGTTCAGCGTTTCCGGTGAGGTCAGCTCACGCATAGACAGTTTCAGCTCAACGGCTCCACCTGATTCTTCGATCGCATGAAACGCATTTGTACACAGATTCATGACGACTTGGTTGATCAAGGTCGGGTCGGACAACGTCGCGCCGACGTTTTCAATATTTTGAATGAACTCGCAGTTTCGCGGAGTACTGGCCACAAGCAGACGCGCGACTTCTTTGACAACCAAATCCAGTTTCAAGGGGTGCCTTGCTTGTTCGTCATGCCGGCTGAACGCGAGAATTTGTTGAACCAGCCCTTTTGCTCTATATGCGGCATTGATGACATGTTCGATATCTTCCCGTCCGGGCGAACTCGGCTCCAATTCGTTGGCAGCGATGTCGGCATAGCCCAAAATCGGAGTCAGGATATTGTTGAAATCATGTGCGATGCCTCCGGCCAAGGTTCCAATCGTTTCCAGCCTTTGATTGTGCCGGATGCGATTCTGCAATTCTTGGAATTCCTGCTCGGCCTTGAGTTTTTCGGTAATATCCGATCCAATGGATACAAAGACAGAGCGGTCATTCCAGTCCATCATTTGGATTGAAGTTTCGAACTGATACGTCGACCCGTCCTTGCGTACGTGCGCTCCCGAACCCGTAACGGCTTCAGTCGAGGAACTTGAAAGCGGGCTAATCAATTCGCGGAATCCGCTTTCTTTCCAGCCTTCCACAAGGGACGCCAAAGTCAAATCTCTTAGCTCTTCAAGCGAATAGCCTGTGTTCGAACGTGCGCGTTCATTTGCTTCGAGAATTTTCCAAGTTTCCGGTTCGATGATGTAAACTTCGTTCATCGAGTTGTCCAGAATTCGACCCAGTTGGGAAGCCCGCGCTTCGACAAGTTTGCGTTCGGTAATGTTCGTCCATGTTCCGGCGGCTCGAAGCGGCGTACCGTCTTCATTCCACTCTACAACTTTGCCTCGTGACAGCACCCAGATCCAATTTCCTTTTGAGGTGCGGATACGCTCTTCAATTTCATAGTGCGTCGAGCGGGTCGCAACGTGCTCCTCGTAAGCACGGTTGAAATTCGTCAGGCTATCGGGGTCAATATGCCGTTCCCACAGACTTATATGATGTTCAAAGACAGAGGGTTCGTACTCGAGCCACTCGATGATTCTCGGGCTGAAATAACAATCGCCGGAGACGACGTTCCAATCCCAGAATCCGTCCGATGATCCGTCGAGAGCGAGCGCAAGCCGTCTTTCGCTCTCACGCAGTCTGGCTTCGGCAAGTACTTGTTCCGTTACGTCGAGCGTGGTGCCGAATACTCTGAGCGGTGCACCGTTCTCGTCCCGCTCTGCCTCGCCTTGACTGAACACATACCGAACCTCACCCGAGGGGCGGACGATACGGTATCGGTACGCGAATTGACTTTTTCCTTGAAACAGCTGCTGGATACTTTCGTAAAAGATTTGACGATCGTCCGAATGTACGAACGAAATGAGAGTCTCGGACGTAATGGGCATCTGAGTCTCTTCACGTCCGCAGATCTTAAGTTTCTCTTCACTAAGAATGACCTCGTTGGCGGCAACATCAAATTCCCAGAATCCGAGTTTTGCGATCCGTTGAGCCTCTTTCAGCTTGGTGCGGCTTAGGTTCAGCTCATGTTCGCGAGTGAGCCTGTCGGTAATATCGCGGATAAAACTGGAGAAGTGAGTCTCTGTGCCGACTTTGATTGGGCAGACAGCAAGTTCAACTTGAAATTCGTATCCGTCCTTGTGTTTTGCAGGTAATTGCAGCAGGCGGTTCAAGACGTGGCCGTGTCCGGACTCGGAAAACATTCGCATTCCATTTCGGTGGGACTGAACGAAGGCCTCGGGCATGATGAGATCATGGAGCATTTCTCCAATAGCCTCGTCGCGAGCGTAGCCGAAAACACGTTCTGCTTGTGGATTCCATTCCGTAACAAGCCCCGCGGAGTCAATCGCAACGACGGCATCGAGGGAAGAATCCACGATTTGCCGGGCCAACCCGCGGGTTTGTTCAAGCTCCATTTCGGCGACGACTTCATTTGTGATGACTTCGGTGAACATCACGATCCCGCCGATATCCCCATCGCCCCGGTACCACGGTTTGATTTGCCAGCGAACCCAATCCGTTGACCCATCAGCACGTGGAAACTCTTCTTTTGAACAAGACTCCGTCGCACCGTTCATACAGCGGCGGTGAATTTCTCTCCATTCATTGCCGATTTCGGGAAATATGTCGTAATGATTTCTGCCGACTAAGTCACTATCCGCCAAACGGTAGTCTTGGCACCAACGCTCGCTTACGACGATGTAGTTCATATCCGTGTCAAACATCGCAAGTGCAGCCGGCGAATGTTTGATAAACAATCTAAGCTGCTCTTGACGTTCGCGCAGCGTTTCTTTATATTCGAGCCGTTCCGTAACATCTTTGCCGCTGGCATAGATCAGCCCGTCTTCCGGGCCAAGCACAGCATTCCAAATAAAGTTGCGAATGTTGCCGTCTTTGCAGACTACTCGCAAATCCAGAGCAATGACTGGCTCATTTTGCAAGAGCCTGCTAAACGCATCCTGCAAAATGTGTTTGTCGTCTGGATGGACAATGTCGAGCGAGGGTCGTCCGATTCTTTCTTCGAGCTCATAGCCGGTAGCATCGAGATACGCGTTGTTGCCGCTGATGAAATCCCCTTGAGGGCTCAAAATGACAAAGGAATCCGCAGAGATGTCGAAAAAGCGCTGCGCAACCTTGTCGGCGTGGAGGCTTTCGGTCACATCCAAAGCGACGCCGGTTGCGCCGGTAATCTTCCCCTCTTCGTCGCGCAGCGGATCGGTAAATGCCTCAAAGATTCGGTCACCTAAGTCGAACCGGAATGAAACGGGTTGCACGACGTTGGACAGTTCGGGACGGTCGCCGCTCTCGGCGTTGTGGCAAGTAAAGACCTCCTGCATGGGCTTGCCGATCAACTGCCCAGGAAATACTCCCATGGCGTTCAGCGCGGCTCCGGTGACGTAGGTAAATCTTGAGTGTTCGTCAACGGACCACATAATTGCCGGCAATCGGTTCGTGAACAGCCGGAGCTCCGACTCGCGCTTGATAAGTTCTACCTGCGCTTTTCTGCGCTCCAGTGCCCGCGCAATCGAACCTGCCACGATTGAAAGCAAGGAGGCGTCGGACTCTGTAAAGCGCTCGGAATCTTCATAGGATTGGAGCACCAGAACACCCAGAACCTCGTCTTTCGTGCGCAGCGGAATACCGAGCCAACAGGCTGCGCGGTCTCCGATCGTGCGCAAGTTGCCTTCAGTCCTGACTTGTTCACGGTTGACATTGTTCACCAGCATGTGCTTGCCCGTCATGCGGACGTAATCGGTTAATCCACCGGATAAATCCTGTGCCTTATAGGACTCGCTAACGGGCTGTGAAAGGTGTTTTCGGAGAATGTCCGTGTACAGTCCGGTTTCTTTGTCGTAGAGTGTCAGGCTAAGATTACTCGTATCGACCAGTCGATTGAGTTGCCGATCGAGCCGCAGAGCGAAATCATAAAGTGATTCAGACTGCGCGGCAGAGACGGTGATCTTGTAGAGAACATCTTTCGTGACGTCCTTCTGGCGCGCATCGCTCACGTCCTTCGCCGTAATCAGGTAGTCCGCACCTTGTGTTGCGGCGTCGATAGGCGTCATGCGAATGTCCCAATATGCGGGTCGTTGGTCGCTCGAAACACGAAAAACGTCCGCAGCACAATTGGGCGGGCCCGATTCGTGCGATGCCACAAAGGTCCGCCATCGGACGAGGTCTCTTTCGTCAACCAATTCTTCGAAGTTCGTGGGACTGCCTTCGTTGCGCGCAAACTCCCTGTTCGCGTAAACAATTTCGCCCGTGTTCTTGATCAGAAAAACATTCTCGGCGATGTTTTCAGCCAACGACCGCCACTCCAGTCCGTCGCCGGGCTTGGCCGGAGTCTGGGCACGGCGAAAACTCACAATGCTCCACACCGCAATTGCTGCGACGACAAGCAGCCCCAAAGCCGCGGGCCAATAGGCCGACCAATCGCTGGCCGCAAAGAAATTTGCGGCGGACGCGACTTGCGTGAAGGCGAGAAGTGCCGTGCTTGTCATAGCTCGGAGTGCCCCTGTCCGAGACGGCATTTTTGGATGATCAAACGGGTTCATATATGAAACAGTTGATTAGATTGGTTTTCGAGCACGAACGCTATGTAAGGTACTATACGACATAGAAACCTACTGGAAACCGTCTATCTATCAGCGCATGAAAGCGCAGAATTTGTGCCTTCCGCCCAACAGAAAACGGGACCCGCCGGGGTCCCGTTTTCGATTTGAAACAACCAGCCTTGGCTATTCGCGATGTGACCGGTTAGACTTGGGAGTCAAGAGGTCTTCGTGAGCTACTTCTGCTCGGATATCCTCGATTCTTCGTCCCACCAAGCTCGCGGCCTCGTCGGGGGCAGAGGATTCGCTTAAGACAAATCCGTTTGCGTCCACGGCAAGGACCACCAGCTTAAATCCGTCTTCAGAAATATTCGGATAGATTGGGAGCTGGTGATTCATCAACGTCGCTCCACCCAGCGCCCATCCTGTCGGATAGACTGCATCGAGGTCGTAGGTGAACATAAGGTAATATGTGTCCACCGTTAGCGGCTGTCCGTAGATATCTTGGGTAACAGGTGCCCACGAGAGCTCATAGTAATAGTTCGGGGTGGATTGTACCCACTTGATTACAAGTGAATCCGGTGCGGCGGGTTGGCGGTCGCCAATAACCAACGCATAGGGATTCGTGTTCAAGTCGCTCCGATCATTCTTAAAGACCACGAAGCCATGCCAACCGGTTTCCGTCGGAGTGAAATCGAGTTCTTCGTCGGCGCCGTCACCGTTCGTGTTTTCTTGTGCGGTAAAGCTGGAGCGGCTGCCATAAAGCAGACTTGGATTGTAAACGGCAAAGCCGAGGTCGCCTGCGCCGCGGTTGTCGAGGAGAATTCGTGTCGTTTCATTGGCGTTCAGGTACAAGTCAAAGACATTGATGATCTGTGTCGCCGGGAACGGGAACTCACCATACATTTGGCCACTTTGCAAGTCCTGAATCCTGTCGGACTGCTGCATTCTGTAGGTGGCATGTGACGTATCGCCGGGCCAAGCCCAGTTGTTGTGCACACCGACGTCAAAAGTTTCGCTGGCAATGTTGTTGCCGTTTTCGAGCACCCACTCCACGTCGGCCGCGGACGTCCACGAATTAACCAACGGTGATTGGAAACCAACGGTCGATGACGTCGCCGGCGCATACAAGAAGAGGTTGTTGACGTCATACACATTGTCGTTGGGCATCATTCCCACACCGCTCCAGAAACCGCCACCAGTAAAGCGGAAACCGTCGACAGCCCAATCAGGGAAGTTAACGATCGCGTTCAGGTCACGCCAGTTGGGAGCGACGTTCGGCGACACTAACATTGTGTTGTTCGCGAGAACGGCGGGAGTCCATACATACTGGACATCATACCGATTGTTGTTCTCGTTCCACTCAGTGCCTTCATCCAAGTAGTCAATCACGTTCGCGATTTCATGCCGACCTCCGGGGACCGTACCGATATTTCGGTTGGAACCAAATGCCGCGGAACCGGGAACAATCGGGCCATTCCAGTTGGGGAATGTGCCGACCACGGGACCGTTACGATGGACTTGGTCATCAAGACTTGCGACTGCCGAGCCGCATCCTTGATTCAGAGCAAGGATGTTCACGTAGTTCGTGGAGATATTTCCGGTTAGAGTGGCGGGCACGACAGCGGGTTGACCACCCGTCGTTTGACGCACGACCAATTCATCCGACCAACCCGAACCGAGCGTGTGAACAAAGTCAAAAGCTGCTTTGCCGACATAGAGGTTGAAGTTCACACTCTGGTCCCAATCGGCGTAGGTATGCTTGTGCATGACGATCGAGTGCCAGCCGGTTTCAGCCGGAGTCCAACAAGAGATCATTTCGCTTTCGCCCGCACCACCGAAGTTCGCTTGCGCGTTAAAGCTGGCTCGCGAGAAATACAGATCATCCGGACCATAAACCGATAAGACGAGGTTCGCATTTCCGGAAGTGACGACGGCTTCGATGTTGTACGGTACAAGTTCGCCCACGTAGAATTCCACGACGTCAAAGAGCTCGGATGACGTCAAGCTAAACGGGCCGTAGTCAGTTCGACCCAACGTGGGCGCTGGGCTCAATACCGTTGAAGATCCGCATTCGACACGATACTGTGAAGATTCTCCATCGTAATTCATCACGGCACCGATCAGCGGCGCTGAATAGCCAACGATATTGTTGTTTACGCCGACGAAATCGCAGTACGAAACATATCCCGAACTGGCTTCGAAGTCATCAAATCCGTTTGCCCTCGTCACGTCTTCACTGTAAATGCGGGCATCGAAATCTGCGGTAGAAGTCTGGGCCATCACCATCATGATGTCCCAATAGCCGTCCGTGGCGAAATTTGCTCCGCCGTAACCGTCCACATTGGGATAGGTGTAACCGAGGTCTAATTGATCCGTCACATACTTTGTAGGAGGAGCGGACAACGTCAGCACTTGACCGTTGGTAAATTGTCTCGGATCCCACGCCCACTGCGCCCATGCGCTGTTGTTGGTTTCGTAAAGTTCATCCACAAGATCGTTCGGATCCACGGTGAGACGAACGAAGTGGCGGCCACCACGGACATTGCTCTGGAGATTGGTTCCGTAGCTTGTCTGTCCAGCGTGCAGTGTGTCGTGCGTCCAGCCGGCCGTCCAAATGTCATCGCGGTACACGGTGTAATTAGTGGGGACGCCCCAGCCGATACGAGCCGTGTTTTCCTGCGCGGCATTCCAGTAAGTGGCGGACGGATCAGGATTGAGATCCGTTGGATACGTGCAGTTGCTGCCGTCCGCGTCGTTAGTCGTTCGAGCAACCATGTAGTAGCTCCAACCCGACCGGAGATCAGGGTTTAACTCGGGCGCCAAAATCCCTTTCAGATTGGGCATGCGTCCAATGTTGCCGGGAGTCGTTCCGGGAAGCGTACCGTAGTCATTTAAGTAGTCCCGCATGAGAGACGTAGAGACGATCGTGCCATTGTAGCTGCGAACAATGTTGTGAATCACGCCCGCACAGCCTGCAACGGTCGGTGAGGCATTGGACGTTCCGTTGAAGCCGTTGGTGTACCATTCGTCGCGGGTAGCAGGTACAAACGGAGTGCCGTCGGAATTGTAACCCAATGTAAAACTTCCGTCACCCCAAGCGTTCAGATCGCAGCGTTCGCCCCAATTCGTGAAGCAAGACGCGTTGTGCGCTACGTCGGATGAACATGCTGACACGTAGTTTGAACCCGTGTCGGTCGAATTGCGGAAAATTGTTCCGAAAGTCGCATCATCAAGGTTTGTGCAGCCATTGCCTGCCGCGAGGAATACGTGAATTCCGTCGGCAACCATGGCCAGAATTGCAGATTTCACGCCGGCATTGTACTCCGGATTCACAACACCGTTTTGACCGGGATTGCACGGGCAAGTCTGTCCGGGCGGCAGCGGATTGGCTCCGTATCCCCAAGACGAGTTTGTAAACTCACCCGAGACCAGGTCGCTTGTCGCAAGGTCGTAGATGTCTGCCGTGGAGCCGTAGGAGCTTGAGTTGCGCTGATAAAGGCGCATCTGTTGATCGGCAACGAATCCAAGGCAACCGACATTGTTGTCATCGCAGGCGCCAATCACACCGGTGACCGCCGTTCCGTGATCATTGTCCGTGTCGGGCGTGCCAGCCGTAGCCACCGTCGCCAAAGTCAGGTCTTCGTGAGTGGTTTGCATACCGCGCTCAAAAATACCCGTCCAGCGATTGGTTCCGGGACCGTCGACGATGTCAGGATTGTGATTTGCAAGTACCCAATCGAGATCGACGCCCGTCGGAGCGGCATCATGATACGTTTGATT
This sequence comes from Calditrichota bacterium, assembly GCA_020637445.1. Lineage (NCBI taxonomy): Bacteria > Pseudomonadati > Calditrichota > Calditrichota bacterium. The sequence continues at coordinate 1,808,233 of JACJVZ010000001.1, forward strand.
GGGAGTAAAATCAGGCGTCGTATTCCCGAGATCTTGACACGTCAAGTCGATGGGAATGGGCTCGTAATAAGCAGTTTCAACTTCGGGAGCACGAAGAACTTCGTTAATAAGAGCTTTAGGATCGGCGGGTGCTTCGGGAAGTTCGAAGCAATAAAAACTGAAAAGATCGACCAAATCCCAACCCGACTTCTTTTCGATACGAGCAAGATTGGCCATGTACTCTTCTTCTGTCTTGTTCCAAATAATCACACGGGGCTTGATTTCCGGATGGCGAGCCAGCACGCTCTTGGTCACGGAAAGATCGCGTCCCGCAAGCGACGTCAATTGGCCGTTGCGCAAGCGCACCGTGTCTTCGTCGAAGAACTTCACCATGAGCAGGTTCAAGAACCGGGCAGACGGGTCGACGCCTTCGGCCCAAACGTACTTGTCAAAAACGATCCGCTGTGAAAAATCGCGCGTGGGGGTTTCAGGAGCGTAAATTTCCTGTTGTTCTTGTTGCTGGGCAATCTCCCATTCCGTCGCGGCATTGGCAGACACGGCGAGCAGAAGAATAGAGCAGAGAATTAGGAGCTTTTTCATTTCGCGCCTCCTTCCCTCAATTCACCCGTGTCCGGGTTGCGGTCAACCTGCACTCTCTGGACGGGCTGCGGATTATTGAAGGCCTCGATCGCGGCGAGCACTCGCTGCTCGGCTTCGGAGTTGCCTTGAGCGCGCACGTAGTTCAGAACGACTTCGAGGCGCTCTCCTTCAAGCTGAGATTTAAGCGCAATCGCTTGCAACTCGAGAGCGTCCTGTTGTTCCGGCGCGGCCAATTCGATTTGCGCGCGCAGTTCACTCAGTTGTTCACGATAACGATCTTCAAGCGCCTGAAACTCGGGACGAAGAACCGTCGTAACGGGTTCACCCGCAAGCTGGTCGACGTTGTCCATCGAATCGGAATGTTTGAGCATTTTGTTGACGATCTTGCCGTCGTCGTAGCGGTCACCTTTCCAAACGGGTTGATCCGCCCAGGCAAGCAATGGCAGCATTATTAATGCAAATGTAAGCAGTTTCTTCATCTTAGCGCTCCTCCCCACTCGTTTGGTGAGCAGCACGGTTTGACGAACTCGGTTCGGGCGTGCCTGTCGCGACCGGCGCAAGCATACTTTCGAGGTTCGCTTCGGCCCGGGCGCGAAGTTCGTCATTCCCCGTCATTCCATAATACTCGACCATCATCTCCAGTAATTGGATCTGGTAGTCTTCCTGGGTCTGGGCATATTCCGCTTCGCGCGCGACACGTTCGCTTAGCGGCGCCTGTAGGTTGTCATCCCGCATTTGGGACAGTACTGTTTCCCGCTCTTGGAGCAAATCTCGCATCTGCTGGTCCAAAGCCTGAATCTGGTCTGTTGAGGTAGCGGCGCTTTGTTCTGCCGCAAAGATGGGCAGGGCAATCACCGCGATCAACAAGAATTTCAACATCCACTTCATGTGCGTCTCCTTACACAATTTTCATCCGACACATCACGTCTGATACTATTTGACGTGCAATATGCAAGATTATAACAAGTTGATGTGGGGTAGTCAAACAATCCAGTACAAAAATCACGTTAAGTTGAAGAATTGAGCCAGCAATAAAATACCGTATATCACGTTGAAACAGCGATTTGTGCAATGGTTAAGAATTGCGACTATAAGGCCTCTTCGGATTTGGAGGCATTACCCATCCGAAATGACAACAAATGGAGGAAACGCAGGAAGAGTCGTTGACAAGTGCCGACACGATGCCGCTTCGCCTCGGATTTTGGCAGTGTGCTTTCAAACAGACCCATGAGGTTATTTTAATCGATTATATTTTTATGGGTTACGGTGATATTTGTGGACTGGGTCAGGCTTAGGAGTAGGGTGAAGTGACTTGCTTTCAGGCGGAATCTGTTGCAAATTGTAAGGATACCTGTAATATGTGTTTTGAGTGACGTTACTTCTGAAAGTGTAAGACTTAAAGTGAACATGAGTGTGTTGAAGAAGTCGGCAAAAATGTGGGTCTGTAGTGTCCTTTTGATCACGGCCTTGACGGTTCAAGCGTGGGCAGATTCGACGTTCGTATCGACCGGCAACGTGAGCGGAAACTGGACGACTGCGGACAGCCCATACATTGTCCAGGGTAACTTGACCGTTGCCGCGTCGGACAGCCTTGTGATCGGCTCCGGCGTGCGTGTGTACTTTGACAGCACATATTCGATTTTGATCAACGGGTATTTGGCCGTGGACGGCACGGCCGGCGATACGGTTGTGTTTACCACGGACACATTGTCCAATCCGGGCAAGTGGCGCGGCCTGAGTTTTGTCAACGCCAACGATTCGTCGTACGTTCGTTTCGCGAAGTTCGAATATTCCTTCGCAGCGGGACCGCTTGGCACGGACAGCCTCGGCGGCGCGATGTACATATCGAGCGGTACGGTCTTGCGGGTCGAGCATTGTTTGTTCAGCCAGAATCGAGCGGATGTTGCGGGCGGCGCAATTTATTTGACCGGTTCTACACTGTTGATGGATTCGTGCAGATTTGACGGCAATGCCTCACGTCTAGAAGGCGGCGGGCTGTTCCTGAACAATTCGATCAACACACGCGTCGCGAATTCGAGATTTTTCAAGAACAGCTCGATCAGCGGCAGCGGCGGCGGGGCCTACATTCGCGGCACCACACCGCTGCTGACGCACTGCGAATTCGACAGCAACTTTGCCCGCGTGAACGGCGGCGGACTGGCCTTTAAGAACTGCTTTGGAACATTGGACAGCTCGATCGTGAGCGACAATCAAGGCCGCGGCCACGGCGGCGGCATCGCGATTGAAACGTCATCTCCTGAAATTTACGACTGTACAATAGATCACAATTGGACGCAGGATTTCGACGGCGGCGGGGTCTATATTTGGGAATCGTCACCGCACATGGTTCGCTGCAAAGTCCTGTTCAATATTTCCGCGGACGACGGCGGCGGTATTCACAGCTACCGCGAAACGTCAAACGGCGTGTTTGAACAGTGTGAAGTGCGCGGCAATGTGTGCGCGGGCGAAGGTGCCGGAATTTGGGTGACTCTGGACGGTGCTCCGACGTTTACGGATTGCGTGGTCAAGGAAAATACCGCGGGTTTGTATGGCGGCGCAGTATACTTACGCAACAACGCCAAGCCGACGTTCACGAATTGCGATTTTGACAGCAACACGAGCCTCGGCAACGGAGGAGGTTTGTCAATCCGTCAATCGCAGCCTGTACTGACGAACTGCAGGATTCGCTGGAACGAGGCCACGGAAGATGGCGGCGGAGCGCACCTATGGGAAGCGGCGGACGCCGTGTTCAACGGCTGCTTATTCAGCGACAATCATTCGATACTCAACGGCGGCGGAGTTTCATCGAATCAAAGCACGCTGTCGGCGACGAATTGTTTGTTCGTATCGAATGAAACGGACTCTGTCGGCGGAGGAATTGCCGCGTCGAACAGCAGCAATCTGAAATTGCGGCACTGCACGATAAGCGGAAATATAAACGGCGCTCTGCGAATTGAATCGACCGTCGCAGACGTAGAGAATTCAATTCTTTCAACGACGACCGGGAGCGGACTCTTTTTCGCGGGCGCGGAAGATTCGCGCATCGCCTATTCGTTGGTGCACGGCACGGTGGATTTCTGGGGCGCCGATCCGGCCGAAGGTCCCGAGTATATCGGAACGCTGCGCGCGGTCAACGGCAACGGCGATTCGTGCGACACGTACTTTAACGTCTATGCCGATCCGCTGTTTGTCGACGAAGCAAACGGGGACTGGGAAATAACTTCCGCAAGTCCGGCGCTTGGAGCGGGCAATTGGAACACCAGTGCGAGTGACTATCTGGGCAACGACAGACCGATGCCGGTGATGACTTTGCCGGATATGGGTGCAATCGAGAGCATGTTCGGAGATACTCCGACGGGTTTATTTGGTCCGCAGAGCGGCGCGCTCGGTCCGGACACGGTGAAGGTTATCGCCGACGTGTTGGTGGATACGCTTGACAATTTGACCATCGCGCCGGGGACGACTGTTATTTTCTGCGGACCGAGCAAAATGAGTATTCACGGCACGGTCACGGCTTTCGGGCTTGCAACGGACTCTATTTCGTTTAGGACCGACACACTTACGAATCCGGGATTGTGGCGCGGCATCACGATGGACGCGAATGCAGGCGGAAGCCAATTTGATTTTGTGTCGATTACCGATTCGCGGGCTTTGACGACGTCGAGAACGCAAGGCGGTGCAATGCGTCTGCAAGACGTTTCGCCGGTTCTGAATCATTGTTTTATCTCGCGGCACAGTGCCTTGCAAGGCGGTGCGGTCTATTTGGATCATTCATCCCCCGTGTTTACGAGCTGTTTTCTGTCCAGCAGCAGCGCGGATTCCGGCGGCGTGATCTGTGTGCGCTCCGCGTCCAATCCGATTTTTGACGGCTGCACGATTGCAAACGGTGCAGCAACGGCAGGCGGCGGAATATTGAGCCAAGGAGCGACCGGCCAGTATCTGAATTCCCGCATCGAAGGCAACACGGCCACGGCAACGGGCGGCGGAATCATGTTGGATTCGGCTCCGGCATTGGTTCGAAACAATTTGATTTTGAACAACAGCGCGCAGGCCGGCGGCGGAGTTTGGACGGGCAGTACCAGCACGACGATTCAATACAATTCCATAGCGGGCAACACGGCAGCCGAAGGTGCGGGTCTTTACATGCGGTTTGGATCCTCGCAGGTAAAGAACAATATCCTCGCCGAAAACCACGGTCACGGGATTTACTTTTTTGTGACGATAAGTTCGGTGGTGAAATACAACTGCGTCGCATCCAACGACAGCGCGAATTTTGCTTTCTTCACGAATTCGCCGTCGCAAGGACCGCCGGGAATCGGCGTGCTTGACAGCTTGAACTACAACGGCGATCCATGCGACCGCTACTACAATATCGTGCTTAATCCTGAATGGACGAGCGGCACGGGCCATCACTACTACTTGGGACACACGGCGACGGGCGAAGCGACGGACTCACCGTGCATCAACGCGGGCGACACACTCTTGACGGCGCCCGCGATGACGACGACTCGGACGGATTATGTTTCGGATTTTGACCGTCCCGACCAAGGTTATCACGGCCCCCAATTGGGAGAAGCGCTGCCTCCGGTGGACAGTCTGGTGATACGCGCCGACGCGGATACGTTTTATCTGTATTGGAGCTACGACCAACCAGCCCTGTTCTCGGTGAAGACTGATTCGAGCTCCAGCGGAAGTTTTCTGACGACCGTTGCCTTGACGACGGATACTTTCGTCGTGATTCCTCCGGGCGGCCCGGTGAATACGAAGCAGGGATTTTTCCACATATTGGCGGAGCCGCAGCCGTAATGAATCAGATTGTGTCGACGGAGTGGCTGGCCGGACATCTTCAAGATGAAGGAATCGTGATCGCAGACGTGCGCTGGGTGCACAAAAATTCCGAGGCTGCTCACCAGAGTTATTTGACCGGTCATATTCCCGGCGCGGTGTTTGTTGACGTAGACGCGGACTTGTCCGAACTCGGTGATTATTCGAAAGGCAGACATCCGCTGCCGACGCCTGAAGACTTGGTCGAGCGGTTGGCCCGCAAAGGAATCGGCAAAGGCAAACGAGTCATTTGCACGGAAGAAGAAGCATTCAAAGTAGCCGCAAGATTGTGGTGGCTTTTGCGGTGGATCGGAGTAGACGACGTCTTGGTGTTGGACGGAGGCGTCGCGAAGTGGAGGGACGAAGGACGGCCGATTGAGACGCGGGAAACGGTGCTGCCGTCCGTCGAGCCGTTTGACATTCGACTGCGGTCCGCAATGATGATCGAGGCTCCCGAAGTCGCGCGGCGGATCAAGGCAGGCGAAACTGTGCTGGATGCGCGCGCCGCAGAGCGCTACCGCGGCGAAGTTGAAGCTCTCGACAAGCGCGCGGGACACATCGACGGAGCAATGAACTTGCCGTTAGATAGTTTTCTTGAAGGCAATCCTCCCAGACTAAAGAGCGGGGAGACGCTCGCCGAGGTTGTACGTGATTTGCGACTCTCGCCTTCGAAACCCGTGACGGCTTATTGCGGATCGGGCGTGACCGCCTGTCAGCTTTTGTGGGGACTTTCACAATTAGGATTTGAAAATTTGATACTGTATCCCGGTTCATGGAGCGAATGGATCGAATTGCACCCTGAAGCCGGAGTAGCACTAACTTAGATAGGTAGAGAACGATGCATCGGAACGGACTGTTAATCATTTTGGTATGTCTCTTTGTAGTTTCGTTGGCGGCACAGGCGCGTCCCGCAAAGAAAAACATGTTGAATTCGCGTTTGGCGGAGATCGTCCTGACCACGCCGCTCGACGTCTACACGATTGAAGAAGTCGGCGGTATTTTTGACGAGTACAGCGGACCGGTTCCGCACGTGTATTTGCTTCCGGAAGACTTCGAGATATTGCGCGCGATGGGTTTTGACGTGCAATGGCTGCCTGTCGTTCGCGAACAGCACACTCCGCTCGACTTGTATCACGAGAACGACGATATTGAAGCCGAGTTTGTCGCGTGGGCTGCGGCCTATCCCTCCCTATTTTCTTATCAAAGTATCGGCACGACCGTTCAAGGACGGAATTTGTGGATGGCGAAGATTTCGGACAATGTCTCGCAAGATGAGCCTGAGATCGAAGTGAAGTACATTTCCACGATGCACGGTGACGAATTGACCGGGCTTGAGAATTGCATAAAGTTTATAGATACGTTGCTGACCGGCTACGGGATCGACCCTGAATTGACGGAATTGGTGGATGACTACGAAATCTACATCATGCCGTTGATGAATCCCGACGGCCGCGCGGTGGGAACTCTGGGTCAGCGCTATAATGCGCACGGAGTGGATTTGAACCGTGACTTTCCTGACCGGGTGGACGATTCTACGAACACTACGGCTGGACGCGAACCGGAAACCGCGGCGGTCATGAATTTCAGCGCGACGCGGAATTTTGTACTTTCGGCAAACTTCCACGGCGGCACGGTGGTGGCGAACTATCCGTGGGACAACAACTATGCGCACACCAACACGTTTTCGCCGTCGCCGGAAAACACGCTTTTTTATACAGTGTCTTTGACATATTCTCAGGAAAACAACACGATGTACCATAGCAGCGCCTTTCCTCCGGACGGCACGACAAACGGCGCGGATTGGTACATCGCAATCGGGGGCATGCAGGATTGGAATTACGTCTGGATGGGCGACAAAGAGATAACGATAGAGCTTTCGAATACGAAGTCCGGCCCCGAAAGCGCGCTGGACAGTTTGTGGCGGGAGAACAGAGTGGCGATGATTCGCTATTTGCAGTTCGCGCAAAAAGGTATTCGCGGTATCGTGACAGACGCTCAAACCGGTGATCCGGTGCAGGCGGACATCATGCTGTCCAATATCCCGTATTTGACGTACAGCAGCGCGCTTCACGGCGAATACTACCGGATTCTTTTGCCGGGAACCTATTCGCTGACTTTTTCGGCACCGGGCTACGTGAGTCAAACGGTGAATAACATTTCCGTCGTGGATGGAACTCCGACCGTATTGGACATTCAATTAAACCGTGCTCCGCGCCCGGAAATATCCGTTTTGCCTTCGAGCTTTTCGGAAGCAGTACCGCTGTGTGACACCTACGACGTTGACCTGACGATTTACAATTCCGGCAACGCGCCGCTGGACTGGAGCTCGAGCGAAGCAGCGCTTAATCTCGGCAACAACGGCGCGACACTTGGCGGAGGACGCTGGATTGACAGTCGTGAAGTCGGCGGGCCCGCGTACAACTGGGTGGACGTCAGCACAACGGGCACGCAGGTTTCATTTACTTCGGACGATCAAAATCTGGGACCGTATTCGATCGGGTTTAGTTTTCCGTTTTTTGGCAACACGTATTCTCAAGTACGGATAGCGGCCAACGGCTGGGTATCGTTTACGTCAAGCGCGACCGGTGCCACCTCTTACAACAACGTCTATTTGCCCAGCAGTTCCGCTCCGGAAAACCTGCTTGCCTGCTGGTGGGACGATCTTAGTCCGCAACGAACCGGAACGAATGTGCGCCGCTGGACAAACAACGTAGACAGTTTCATTGTTTCGTTCGAGAACGTGCAGAGCTACGCAAACAGCGGGCTTTACGATTTTGAAATGATCTTGACCGCCGACGGCTCCATCACGTATCAATACGGCGATATGGGAGTCAACAGGCTTGAGTCGTCGACGATCGGCTTGCAGAACAGCGACGGCACCAAAGGCACGACGGTCGTATATAACGCCGCCTATATCGAAAACAACATGGCCGTCAAATTCTGTCCGGCGCCGGCAGTGCAAACGATTCCGGCGTCGGGATCAGTCGCAATCGGCGGACAACAGACGGTTACGCTGCGACTCTCGTCGTGCTGTTTGCCGGATGGAATCTCCGAGACGACTCTGCAAATCGCGTCGAATGATCCGGACACTCCAGTACTTGACGTGCCGGTGACGATTGACGCGGGAGGAACATTGGCGCCGCAGCCAGTGGATGACTTGGCGGTCTATGCGGATGACGCGGGACTTCACTTGACTTGGACTGCGGCACAAGATGCGACGTCGTACTCGGTATGGCGGGGCAGTATTTGGCCCGCGACGACGGAAAATGCGACTTTGATCGGCACGACGGCAAATACGGAATATCTGACGACCGCAGACGGCGACGGACCAGAATATTTCTTTGTGGTATCTGAATAATCGAAATCAAGGCGGGAATGCGGGACGAAATATGAGTAGACTTGTTTGGGTAACATTGATCATGCTGACCGGGCTTCTCGCCGCGCATGCGGCCGAGATTTCGCCCGCATTCGACACGGAGTTGAGTTTAGCGACTACCGGGCAGTTCGTTTCTGGGATTGTCATTCTCGAAAGTCCGGTTGACATTCAGGCTTTGGACGACGCCCTGCACGCTCGCAAAGCGTCGCGCGCCGAGCGCTACTCCGAAGTCTATAGTGCATTGCATTACAACGCTCGTACGACGCAGCCGAAATTCAAAGGCGAGCTGGACGCGGGCAAGGAACTCGGCTTGGTCGACGGTTATACCGCCTATTGGATCGAGAATATGTTTGTCGTTAGCGCAAAACCCGAGTTCTTCAACGCGCTTCGTCACCGCAGTGATATTCGCAGCTTGTCCGAGAATTTCGAGGCCGTTTTGATTGAACCCGTCAGCCGTCATGACATTGCAGTGTCGGACGACGAGATGCGCCGGCCTGACCGCGATCCGCTCGACACTGAAACGACGACCGAGGGACTGGATGCGATTGGCGCAACGCGCGTGAATCGCGAACTGGGTATCGACGGAGAAGGAGTGCTGGTGGCGAACTTGGACACGGGCGTCGACGGGAATCACCCGGCACTTGCCTCGCGATGGCGTGGATTGACGGCAGGACCGGCGGCGGCGTGGCACGACGTGATAAACTCAGGTCCAAACTTTCCGACGGATAACAACGCCCACGGCACGCACACCATGGGTACGATATGCGGACGCGAAATCGAAACCAACGGTGACACGACGACCGTCGGATGCGCACCCGGTGCCGAATGGATCGCCTGCAACGCGATCGATCAAGGCGTCAGCAATTTTTTCAACAACGATGTGCTGGACGCCTACGAGTGGTTTGCCAACCCCGACGGCGACAGCTTAACCATCGACGACGTTCCTGATATCGTGCAGAACAGTTGGGGCGTCAACGATCTCTTCCCCGGCTACACGGAATGCTGGGACTATTGGGACACGGCAATATTGAATCTTGAAGCGCTCGGCTGTGTCGTAACTTTCAGCGCGGGCAACGAAGGGCCGTCAGGTTCGTCCATGCGCAGCCCGGCTATTCACGCATACAACGAAGTGCAGATGTTCTCGGTCGGTGCGGTGGATGCATCCAATTTCGGCACGCCGTACCCGATCGCGAGTTTTTCAAGCCGCGGACCCAGTCCGTGTGAAGGCACGCACATTAAGCCCGAAGTCGTCGCACCGGGCGTTGATGTAGTCTCAAGCGTTCCCGGCGGCAACTACAGTTCGTACAACGGCACGTCGATGGCAGGGCCGCACGTCGCGGGCGTCGTGGCACTCATGAGACAGGCATGCCCGAACTGCGACCCGACGACGATTAAGGAAGCGTTGCTAGCCACCGCGATTGACTCAGGTTACGGCGCAACAGGAGACGACAACGTATACGGCTACGGTTTCGTCGATGCGTGGGCAGCAGTGAATTTCGTTTACAATCTTGGATCGGTTTTCGGAGTCGTCACGGCAAACGGAACTCCAGTCTCCGGTGTGGAAGTCGAGATTTTGGAAGACGGAAGGACGGCGACTACGGCTGCCGACGGCTCCTACTCGCTCGGCGTCAGCGCAGGCAACTATACGTTAAGTTTCACGAAATTTGGCTATCTTCCTCTCACGATCAGCAATGTGACGATCTTAGAAGGCGAGCAGACTGAGCTTGATCCTGTGCTTACGCTGGCCCCGACGAATATTGTTTCCGGACATGTCTACACGTCGACCGGAGCAGACCTTCCGGATGCGTTGATCGAAGTACTTGACGCTCCAATACCGTCGGTCACGACCGACGGAAGCGGCTCCTACTCCTTGTCCATGCCCGCAGGCAATACCTATACTTTGCGTGCGACGGGATCGCGCGGAGCCGACCGTGCGGTGTTTTTGCTTAGCGCGGATACGACCATCAACTTCGCGATGCCGCAGGAAGTACACTGCTATATCTTCGAAACAAGTTCGGAAGGCTGGTACCGCGACTCGCTCAATGACACGGCAACGCGCGGACGCTGGGGCAGAATGAATCCGGAGCAAACCGAAAATAACGGGTTCATTTGCCAACCGGAGGATGACCACACCGAAAACGGAGTAAGCTGCTTTGTCACCGACGGCAACGCAGGCAGTGTCGCGGGAGAAAACGACGTTGACGGCGGCAAGACGTCGCTGCTTTCGCCGATATGGGACTTGAGTAACGATCAAGACGTCGTGATCGAGATGTACAGTTGGTTTTCGAACGACAATGGCAACAACCCCGGCGAAGACTATTTCGACGTGTTCATTTCGAATGACGCTGGCACGACTTGGGTTTCGATGATGCACGAAAGCGAGGACTGGGAAGAGTGGCGGCGCTGCATCTTCTTGCTGGAAGACTACGTCGCGTTGTCCGATCAGGTGCAAATGAAGATCGTTGCACAGGATTTGGGCAACGGCTCGCTCGTCGAAGCTGCGGTGGATGACATTTGCGTATTGGCTTCCGCGACTTTGCCTCCGGAAGATCTTACGATCGTGATGCTGGACGAGGGAGTAAAACTCACGTGGCGTCCTGCGGAACGGGCAACAAGCTACACGGTTTGGCGCGGAACGGAATTTCCGCCAACAACTTCAAACACGGTGGTCGTAACAACCGTTACGGACACGTCGTTTGTCGACATGACGAATCTCGATTCATTAGGATATTATTTTGTAACAGCTAATCGTTGATCGATTAGCTTTGGCATAGGAGAAAGCGACCGGAATGGTGACAACAGAAAATCGGGTGGCCGAACTGACGCGGCCGTCTTCGGAGTTTCCGCGAAATTTTTTGGCGGAGGAACTGACGCTATCAAGTTGGGACGACGTTTCGAAATATTACTCCGATCTGGAGCACCGCGCGATCGACAGTGTGGATGACTTGGAGACGTGGATCGCGGACGGCAGCGAATTGTCTTCGTTCCTGTCCGAAGAGTCTTCGCGCAGATACATAGCGATGACGTGTTCGACGGACGACGAGCAGGCGGAAAAAGACTATATGGTCTTCGTTGAGCAGATTGCTCCGCATTTGAAGGAAGCGCAGGACAAATTGAACCGCAAGTTAGTCGCGTGCCCGTTTGCGGAACAGCTCCCGCCGCGTTACGAAGTCTATCTTCGTTCGAGCCGCAACGCCGTAGAACTTTTCCGCGAAGAGAATATCGCGTTGGAGACGGAACTTGAACTCCTTTCGCAGAAGTACCAGAAGATATTCGGATCGATGACCGTCGAGTGGCAAGGCGCGGAGATTACGATACCGCGCGCGCTGGCTTTGCTTGAAGAACCTGACCGCGGCGTGCGCGAACAAATTTACAAGCTGGTTGCAGAACGCCGCTTGCGGGACCGCGACGAACTCGAAGACATCTTCGACGAAATGCTGAAGAAACGGCACCAAGTTGCATTGAACGCAGGTTTTGAAAACTACAGGGATTACAAGTTCCGCGAATATGAGCGGTTTGACTATACTCCCAGCGACTGCGCAGCCTATCATAAAGCGATTGCGGAACTTGTTGTGCCGATTTCTCGCGAGGCTTCCCGCCGCCGCAAGGAAGCGCTCAAGGTGGATTCGCTCCGGCCATGGGATCTCGAATGCGATCCGTACGGACGCGATCCCCTTCATCCATTCACCAATGCAAGCGAACTGGTTGCCAAGTGCTCGAAGATTTTTCACAAACTCGACGAGGAGCTTGGTGCGCAGTTTGACAAGATGAACAAATTGGGATTGCTCGATCTCTCCAGCCGCAAAGGCAAAGCGCCGGGCGGATATCAGAGCGATTTGGCCGAGATGCGGCTGCCGTTTATCTTCATGAATGCCGTCGGGACGAATGACGACGTGTTTACGCTGTTGCATGAAGGCGGCCATGCATTTCACGCCTTCGCCGTGCGGGAAGAACCGCTGCACGCATATCGTCACGCGCCGATGGAGTTTTCAGAAGTTGCCTCGATGAGCATGGAGCTGCTTGCGATGTCGGTATTGGACGAATTTTACGATACAGCAGACAAAGCGCGGACCATTCGTACGGAGATGGAAGGCAAGATTGTGCTGCTGACGTGGATTGCGACGATCGACGAATTCCAGCATTGGATATACACACATCCGACTCACACGCGAACGGAACGGCGCGAGTTCTGGCGCAGTCTTGTGGAGAAATACGGAGTCGGCGCGGACCACACGGGATTCGAAGAGGCTCGCGACTACCGCTGGCATGCGCAGCTTCATTTGTTCGAAGTTCCGTTTTACTATATCGAGTACGGCATTGCGCAGCTTGGAGCGTTTCAAGTCTGGAGCCGTTCGCGGAAAAACGCCGCGGAAGCGCTGCGCGGCTACAAACACGGTCTTTCGCTCGGTGGATCGCGGCCGCTTCCGAAACTGTTCTCGGCTACGGGAGTTCAGTTTGATTTTTCGTCGGAGATGATCGCGCCGCTGATGCAGGAAGTGCGCGACGAAATGGCGAAACAAGCCGCACTTGAAGCACACTGAGATTTGATTTTTGCAAGAGCGAAATAGCCCGCTGCAAGCGGGCTATTTTGTTGCCAAAGTGTTCTTGCCTAAGCGGCTTTCGATCCGCTCCACCACGCGGCGTACCCGCGCATACCTTCCAGCAGCGAAACACGCGGTGAAAAACCGAGCGCCGTGAGTTTGCTGACGTCAAGCTGTTGCCGCGAGGCTTCTGGAATCGTCGAGGCAGGCAAGCTGCCCGGTTTCAATTCGAGAATCGCACAGAGTTGGCTATAAAGCTCAAGCAGCGGCACGGAGTTACCGGTGCCAACATTGAAAGTACCTTCCTTTGTCTTGCCGAGAATCAAACTGACGGCCTGCACGAGGTCGGCGGCGTGAATGACGTCGCGGGTCGCGCTGGGCTTTACACCGACCGTGCTGTTTGTTCCCTGTGGGCCGAGCAAAGTGAACACCATGTCATGAACGGGATTGTTGACAACGGCCGGACCATACACAGGCCCGAGACGAAGCACGGTCGCCGAGAGTCCGTGAATTTCGGAGTAGTCTTTGAGGACTTGCTCGGCCATGTGCATGTATCGTCCCTGAATGGAAACGGGATTCGGCGCGGTTTGCTCGGACGCCGGAGAGTGGCATTCGCCATAGACATCGGCGGACGAAAGCAAAACCACGCGGGAGCGCGGCGAATGCCTGCGCGCGGCTTCGCACAACATCAAGGTCTTTTCGACGATGCGATTGTACGCAGCCATTGGCCAATGCGCCGACGGTTCACGGGACGGCTCGGCGGGAGCATGAATAATCACATCCGGTTCAAGCCGGGCGAGGGCCTCAGCGAACCGTTCGTCCGAGAGCGAATATTCGATGACGGGGAAATTGCGCGCTGCGGCCACGATAGATTCGCCGTTGACGGCCTGCACCGTGACGGGCTTGCCCAGCTCGTAGAGTCCGTGTGCCAGAAAATTGGCGAGCGAGTTTTCGACGCCAGTAATCAGGAGTTTGTGGTGTGCAGTCAGTGGCCGTTCGGATACGGCTTTAGACTCCGGTGCGGGCGAGTTTGCTTTGAAGGAAATCATTTGCTTAATTTTTAGGCGTCGCTGGACTGCCAGTGTGTTTCCGTGTAGGTATCGGAATGATCGGCTTCGAGGGGCATGGTTTCCCATACGGCAAGCGCGTCTTTCCACGTAAAGGAACGGTCTCCCAGCCGGGTAAAAATCGAACGGACACGATTCAGATCCGCCAGAGTGCAGACATGCCACGGAATATGTGACAAGTCATGCGTGTGCGACAAACCGACAGAGCGGAACAAATCCGGTCTGCGAATCAGAAAAGACTCGGGATATTGCCTCGACCCCGCGTGCATGTCTTCCTGCCACGCACGACGCAGTGCTTCGATGCGAATCGCGTCAACTTCCAGTCCGCGCGGAAACGTGAGCTTTGGCAAACGGTTCGTGCTCCAGTCGGCAACCGGAGTTTCAAGCAGCCGCTCGATAACGGAATCGATCAACGGGCCATCTATCAGCGGACAACTCGCCCGCAGGGGAACCACGATGTCCGCTCCGTAGCCGATCGCGGTTCGGAAGATTCGATCAAGGATGTCATACTCCGCACCTCTGAAACAGAAGTATCCGCTGGACCTGCACAGGGATTCCGTGGAATCTTCATTTACACAGTCCGGCAATGCGACAACCAAATCACTTAGTCGTTCTGCATGTGACGCACGGGCAAGAACTTTCAGCAGCATCGGTTCGCCGGCAAGTTCACGAAGGACTTTGCCGGGCAGCCGTTCAGAGCCTCGACGGGCTACCACAACTCCTAAGATTTTCATAATTTATCACATATATTCATCTGGAGAAATACTCGGATTCTCATTTTTGAGGGCCGACTCTGATACCTATGATTGAAGATTCGGGGCAAGAATCGCTCCAGCAGAACTTTAAGTCCGGCGGAAAACCCTCCCGCCAAGTCGGCGATGTGACTGCTTTGTCCAGTGACGGACGCGCAATTGTCAAGAGCCGGGGCAAAACCTATTTCGCTGAGCGGGTTGTTCCGGGCGACCGGGTGGCCTTTGCTCCGGATGAAACCACGTCACCTGCTCGCGCAGCCAATGCCAAAGTCTTGAAGCGGTCGGAGCTCAGGTGTGACCATCCTTGCCGGCACGCCGCAGAATGCCCGGCTTCGCAGTGGGGAATTGTAAAATACGAGACACAACTTGCCGAAAAGACAGAATTGGTCCGGCGCGTACTAAGGGGTATCGTTGCTCCTGAAAGCGTAAGCGAGATGTGGGCCAGTCCTGAGCCTTGGGGCTACCGGAACAGGCTGACGCTCACGGTTTACCCCAAAGAGCGGGGAGCTGTCTTGGGCTACGCCGTGGGCGCGCGGGGAGCGGGATTCGCGGAAATTCGGACGTGTTTGTTGGCGACCAGGTCTATCAGTCAGGCCGTTGGGCATGTCGGGTGGATCCTCCGGGATGCCCGCCAGCTCTCCGCCTCCGCCCTCCCTACTCGGCTTGTGTTCTTTGAGACGGCTTTTGGACCGGGTGCGATGGCTCTGTTTAGCGACTTAGCAAAAGAGACGGATGTTCAAGAATTCTTAGAGCTTGCGCAGAAATTCGAACTACCGGGTGGAATCTTGGGGGCAACGGCCTCAAAGGCCGGAATCGTGGGAGAGCGAGGCACGTTTTGGAGAGAAGAGGAGAGCCGGGCCATGATAACCACTTGGCTCGGGAATAGGCTGGAAATTCACCCGGCAGGCTTTGCCCAGATCAATGAGGGGGCTTTTGATAGGGTCTTGGGGTTCTTGCAGCAGCAAAGCGCCGGATTTGAAGCATCCGCCGTATGGGATTTGTATGGCGGTTATGGTGCTTTGGGGTTTGCCGCAGCACGAGCCGGAACTCGTTTGACCGTCATAGAGCAAAGCGGCTTCTCGCGCAAAACCTTTGATCAGCTCGCAGGATTTCACCCGCAAGTCAAATCAAAGTTTACGAAGAGTGAAGTCTTGGCCGCATTGCCCAACATTGCCTCGAAAATGACGGACAAAGACCTCGTTATCCTCGACCCACCCTACAGCGGTTGCCATCCTGACGTCCTGAAAGCATTGAGCGGCGCGGCAATCCGAAAGTTGGTGTATTTGTCCTGCAATCCTGCCCGCTTGGCGCGTGACTTAAAGATATTGGCTCCGGCAGGATTTCAATCAACTCTGATTCAACCCGTGGACTTCTTTCCGCAAACTCCTGAAATTGAGGTACTTGTTTTCGCAGAAAGATGAAAAGGGTGTTGAAACTGTTTGCCAAAACTCCTATTATATAGCATCGCACCAACAAAAATATGGAGTTGTTTGATGAAGATGCATTCATTTTGGTTAGGCTTGATGCTGGTTGTGGTTAGCAGTTCGGTTTTCGCAGGTCCGAATATTGGCCTAAAAGGCATCGGCGGTCGACTTGGCTATGTCGATCCGGAAGGCGGAGACGGAACGTTCACGTTGGGTGCAGTGGCGGACATGGGAACATGGACGGAAAATCTGCCGTGGGAAATCGCTTTGACCTATTGGGGAACAGGCGAAAATGTTGGCCTGTACGAATGGAATTATACGAACATTGCCATCCGCAACACGGTGGACTATATGTTTGAAGTCGGCAAAAACATGTATGTCTATCCCGGTGCGGGACTGGGAATCAACATCTACAGTTTCGATTGGAAAGGTCCGAACGGAACCAAGTATGACGATTCAGAGACGGATTTGACCTTGATGGTCTTGGGCGGATTCCAGTTTCCGATCTCCGACAAATGGCACGGACAAACTGAGTTGCAATTCGATATCGGCGATCCGGACCAAACAACCGTACAGTTTGACTTCATTTACGAACTCGGCAAGAAGTAATTCTTAAAGCATGCAGGAGCGAGATTGCGCACCTTAGCAGAAAAGATCGCACATGCACGGACATTGGGGGAGGGAGCAAAGGCTCTCTCCCCTCTTCCGTTTCATAACATAGGTCAGTTGTTGTCCGCGCAGCTTGCTGTGCGGGCCGGGCAGCCGTATTTGATTTTCTATGCGGATTCAGGCGAACGCAGTGAATGGACCTATAAAGAGTTTATCGGCAAAGTCTACCAAACAGTGCGCATGCTGCAGGACCTTGGCATTCGGCGCGGCGACCGGATTTCCACCGTGTCTCACAATCATGCGGAAACGGTCGTACAGTATTTCGCCGCGTGGGTGCTGGGTGCGGTAGCCGTTCCGATAAACTTGGGCGAAAGCGACGACCGTGTAGAATACATCCTTTCGAACTCTGAGGCGAAGCTCGCCTTCGTTCGCGACCCGTACGTCAAACGAATTGCGCCGCTGCTCGAATCGCTTCCGAATTTCAAGACGATTGTACAAACCGGAAAGGACGACGGCAAGTACCCGCACTACTCGACCGAGCTTGCGAAGTACTCACCGGAATCGCCGGACGTCGAAGAGATTACCCTCGAAGACGAAGTGTTGATTGTCTACACATCCGGCACAACCGGAAATCCCAAAGGTGTCGTACTGGTTCAGCAAAATTTGTTGACGGACGCGCAGGGCATCTCGGAGTGGCACAAGCTGACAGCCGAACAAAAGATGATGTGCGTGCTGCCGATTCACCATGTTAACGGGACGGTCGTGACGCTGATGACTCCGATGTACTTCGGGGGAACGGTCGTGCTCAACCAGAAATTTTCCAGTTCGCACTTTTTCGACCGGCTCGAACAAGAGGACATAGACGTCGTAAGCGTCGTGCCGACGCTTTTGCAATTCCTGCTGCATGAAAAGTCGCTGGAAGGAGTGCAACCGCGGCTGCCGAAGTTCCGTCATATAATCTGCGGGGCGGGCCCGCTGACCGTGGAGCTTGCGTCCGCGTTTGAAGAGCGTTTCGGCCTGCGGATCATGCACGGCTACGGATTGTCGGAGACCACGTGCTATTCTTGCTTTTTGCCCGTTGATCTGACGGATGCCGAGCACAAATCGTGGATGCGCGATTACGGATTTCCGTCCATCGGCGTGCCGATACCGCAGAACGAAATGGAGATCCACGACGAGCAGGGCAAGTCTCTCGCGCCCGACGCCAAAGGCGAAATCGTGATTCGCGGCGTCAACGTGATGAAGCACTATTTCGCCAATCCGGAAGTCAATGAGAAGACGTTTGAATTCGGTTGGTTTCGCTCGGGCGACGAAGGCTTTTACAAACTTGACAAACTGGGCCGCAAGTTCTTTTTCATCACGGGGCGGCTCAAAGAACTGATTATTCGCGGCGGCGTAAATATCTCCCCGTTTGAAATCGACGAAGTGCTGGCGCGAATTCCGGGAATCGACAAAGCGATGGCCGTGGGATTTGAGAATGACTGGTACGGCGAAGAGGTCGGAGCCTACGTATGTCTGAAGCCCGGCGCCGAACTTTCGGAGCAAGAGATCCTCGAGTTCTGCGGGCGCGAACTACAGCCTTCCAAATGTCCCAAAGTCGTCGTTTTCGGACACGATTTCCCGGTAACCTCGACGGGGAAATACCAGCGCAACAAGTGCAAGCACTTGTTCGCCGAATTCAAGTCAGTGCAACTACCACGCAAATCATCATAGAAGGACCCCCACATGTTTCGGCGTAT
Organism: Calditrichota bacterium; assembly: GCA_020637445.1. NCBI lineage: Bacteria > Pseudomonadati > Calditrichota > Calditrichota bacterium. The sequence goes on from JACJVZ010000001.1 coordinate 1,827,144, forward strand.
TGCAGTTTTGCTCATATTTGGCTGTTTGACGGCCTTTGCGAATCCACCCGCGACGCTGCTTTCCGAAGAGCAGTACATTCCGGATATCGCGACGTTTCTGCAGATCAGCAACTGGAGTCCCGCGGGCAACAGTTGGGACGGCAAAGACGTTTATGTGATCTCGTCGGCGTCGGGCGCGGCACAAGTCTACCGCATTACCGAATCTGGCTGGCCGTATCAATTGACGACCTTTCCGGACGGAGTCGAAGGATTTGACTTGGCGCACGCAGGTCACGTCGCAGTCGTTTCGGCTTCAGTAGGCGGCGATGAAAATTCTCAGCTCTATTTAATGGATTCGCAAACGGGCCGCATCAAGAAGCTCACGGACAATCCCAAGGTACAGTACGGATCGGTCGTGTGGGCGAAGGACGATTCGAAAATATACTATACGTCCAACGAAGAGAACGGCACGGATTTCTTCGTCTATGAAATGAACATTACGACCGGTGCGACCAGCAAAGTGTTTGACGGCGTAAAGGGTTCGAACTATATCGCCGAACTTTCGCACGACGGCACGATTATGATTATCGGGACGTACACGTCGAACGTCAACAACGATCTCCACCAGCTCGATTTGAAGACGGGCAAGTGGAAGACTATGACCAAAGACAAGGGCGACGTGATCTACGGTTCGGTGACGCTGATGCCCGACAACAAAACCGTTTGGCTGGTGTGCAATGACAACAAGGACGGCATGATGCGCGTCGCCAACATGACGCTCGGATCGCCGAAGGTCAACTACGTCAACGATGGATGGCTGGACACAAGGTGGGAATGCGAAGGACTGGGATTCTCGCGCGACTACAAATACATGGCAGCGAGCCAAAACGAAGACGGCTGGGGCCGCACGTTTGTGCGCGAAGTCGAAACGGGCAAGCCTGTCAAGCTGCCGAAGATGGACGGTTTCCTGCGTGTCTCTGGTTTCACGTCATCAGGCGAAATGATCTTGTCGTTTTCAAGTCCGACCAAAGCACCGGATGTCTACCGTTGGAATCCGCAGACCGAGAAACTCACGCAGCTTACGCAATCGATGTACGCGGGAATCGATCCGAGTCTGTTCCGCGATCCGGCATTGGTGCATCTTCCGAGCTTCGACGGACTGGAGATTTCGGGATTTTTGTACTTGCCAGCGTCTTATCAGGAAGGTCAGCCGATTCCGTTTATCGTGGAAGCACACGGCGGACCAGAGAGCCAGTTCCGTCCGGGTTTTATTCGCAACTATCAGTACATGATGCTGAACGGCTACGGAGTGTTCGCGTTGAATCCGCGCGGATCGTCGGGATACGGCAGCGAGTTTCTCGCGCTTGACAATTACAAACTGCGCAAGAACTCGCTCAAGGACTATAAGGCGGCGACCGATTGGCTGATCGCGCAAGGTTATACGGCTCCCGGGATGATCGGAATTCGCGGCGGCAGCTACGGCGGCTATGTCACGATGGGGATGATCACGGAGTATCCCGATCTCTACAGCGCGGCGGTGGACGTCGTGGGCATCGTGAATTTCAAATCCTTCCTCGAAAAGACGGCCGATTACCGCCGGGCACTGCGCGAATCGGAATACGGTCCGCTCTCCGATCCCGAGTTCCTCGAAGAAATCTCGCCGATCAACAAAGCCGACAAGATCAAGACGCCGCTGCTCGTGGTTCACGGAGAAAATGATCCGCGAGTGCCTGTGAACGAAGCCCGTCAGATTATTGCCGAGCTGACCAGGATCGGCACGCCTGTCGATTCGCTGATCTTCCCGGATGAAGGTCACGGCGCGAGCAAGCGCGTGAACATCATCGCCGAATATTCAAAGCAAGTGGAGTTCTTTAACGAGCACCTTAAAGGTGAAAAGGCGACGAAGGAAGAGTAGTCTTTCGGCGCGACAATAAAGAAGCCCGACTCATTTGAGTCGGGCTTTTCTTATTTGGGCATTTGCTCGTGCCACCAGCGAAAGATATCGGGCATTCGTCTTCGCCACGACGTTTCGTTGTGCTCGCCGACGGGATCGACATAGGAACGGGCGTCTACTCCGTTGGAGCGCAGCGTGCGGGCACATTCGTGAACGGCTTCAATCATCTGGTTCGACAACTCGCGGTTTCCGCCGAATTCACGCGCACCATAGTCTATCCAGAACCGCACGTCGCCTGAAAAACTCACCGCGCTGCGCAGAATTCGCCCGCCTGCCACATTCATCGTAGGACTCAAACACGCCGCAAAGGAAAAACTGTCGGCACGCGTCAAACCCGCATAGAGCGAAATCAAACCACCGAGCGACGACCCGGCGACAGCCGTAAATTCCCGCTCTGGTTTCGTGCGAAACTGCCGGTCGATCAGGGGTTTGACGGTTTGCAGAATAAAGCGCACGTAGCGTTCGCCGTGACCACGGGATTTTCGAAAGTCGTCTTCCCACGGCGAGTATTCATGCAATCGCGCAAGCCCCATGTTGTTGATACCGACGACGATGTGGCGCAGCGACTCACGCTCGGCGAGTTCCGTGGAGATTTCATCGACCTCCCATTCCTTGTCGTAGGCGGTGACGTGGTCGAAGAGATTTTGCCCGTCATGCATGTAGATCACGGGCAGCCGCTCGTCCTTTTGGGCGTCGTGATTCGGCGGCAGCCACACCAACACGTCGCGCATATTGCCAAGCTGGGGCGAGAAGACGTCTTTGATAACGCGCAGATCGCCGACCACCGTGTGCTTGGGCCGCCAACGGACTGTGCCGGGATGCATATCGCACCAACCGCCGACTTCAATCGTGAGATCACCATTGTGCGAATCGGTCGTCCAACTGCGGTTGCCAACTTGATCTCCACTTTTCGAACATTCGACGGTATCCCATGAACCGCGCGTAATTTTGAATTCCGCACGGTCGAGATCGGCAGGAAAAGCGAAGCGCACGACCCCGCCGTCCTGCACGGTCGTGCGCGCCATGGGATGCGACGGACTCCAACCGTTGAAGTCTCCGGCAATATAAACCGAAGAACCAACTGGCGTGTCAAAAGGAACTTTGATAGTCAAAACTCGAGACGGATCCGGCACAGCTAACCTCGCGAAAGTCTATCCTGTTCCATTTTCGCCCAATGGCCCACGAGTCCGCGGTAGTGCGAGACGAATTGGTCGTGTTCGTGCTGCGGGAACGATCTGCGGCAGCGCTCGATTAAGATGTCGTCCCACTCTTTGCTCGTAAAGAACTCGAGTGCGAGTTCGTCGAGCTGCGGCAAGTGCGACGCGCAAAAAACGTCGAAACGTTCGTTTTCGAAATATCGCAGAGCCAGATCGTGATAGAGTTCGAGCTTTTCGTCGAATGGAATGTCACGGTCGGCGATCTTGAAGTACTCACGGCTCTGCAAATCGACACGCGTTTTGCGTTCCGTCACGGCGCAGAACAGCGACCAGCGCACAAGCGACTTAATCGCCCACGGGAAGTAGTAATGAAGCGAAATCAAGGACGTGTCGGGCACCGCGTTGGCGAAGTCGATGGGGTAAATTCTGTCGCCGCGCAGCAGAGATTCACAGGAATTATATTCCCAACCGAAGAACGCATTGATGATCCGCGTGAGTTTGGTCAGGAAATCACCTTGATGATCCGTCAGGAAATTGTGTTCGATGCGATAGCGGTTGTGCAAAGGTTGGTCGGGATCGTAGCGCATCGGCAAGACTTGCGGACCGCAGCCCAGACAGCGGCAAAAAACTTCGTAGTCGCGAATGCCCTTTTGAATATGCATCGTCTGCTGACCGGATTCGTCGTAGGCCTTGGTGAGATCGTCGCGGTCTTTGATGTGTGACACACCGCGCCAACCGCCGCCGTCGTACGGCTTCATGAACACGGGATAGCCGCCGACTTTGTCGACGACGTCTTCGAGATTGAAGAGTTTGTGGTATGTTTCGGTCGTAACTCGCGCGCGTTCGTCTTCGGGATCCCATTTTTTCTGCGGAATCAACCACGTTTCAGGAATATCAAAACCGAGTCGAATCATCACGCAGTACGCGGAGTGCTTTTCCATCGACTGAAACGTGAACGGGTTGTTGACCGCGTGCGCGTCATTGACCAAAATTGATTTCTTAAGCCATTCGCGCACGGTCATGTGCCAATAGCCGAGCCGGTCAATCACGACGTGCCGGATGACGGGTTCGCGCAAATCAAACGGTTCAATGGACAACCGTTCGACCTCAAAGTCAAATCGGCGGCCCTGATAATTCAGATGCGAGCCAAGTTTCTTGACCAATGCTTCGAAGGAAAGCGGCCAAGCATATTCGTTGCCGAGCAGCAAACCGATACGACGCAGGGTGTGAGGCAAATCCTCAGGGTGGTGCATGGACATAGAGATTAATCGATTTGGGGAATGTAAACGGAAATCATGCGGCGCCAGCTTGGCCAATCGTGCGGTGTATCGTGTCCCCAAAGATCGAGATGGTGACCGATACCTTTGTCGTTCATAATTCCGGAAATACGTTTGGTTTGATCGATACAGTTGCCTTCCCAAGCTCCTTGACCGACGACCAGCGCAATATTGATACGGCGAATCGCCTCAAGCGTGTCGTGGTCATCCAAGTTGGGCAGATAATCCATCGGATTTTGGAAATAGAAGCTGTCGTCGTAATATCCTTCCAGACGTTCGCGGATGTCATAGTTGCCGGAAAGGCACAGCACGTGGCTGAAGTTCCAAGGATATTTTAGAGCGAAGTTGAGAGTATGATAGGCTCCGAAACTTGATCCCGTCGCGGCAATGCGAATATCTTTCGAACCGCAGTGGTGATGGATGAACGGAAAGACCTCGTGTGTGATGTACTGCTCGTAGTATTGGTGGGCGCGGACACGCACGTCCGGAGCGAGACCTTTGTTAAACCAGCTTTCGGAATCGATGCCGTCGACACAGAAGACTTTGACTTTGCCGCCTTCGATGTGGCCGCGGATTGTTTCGATCATGTGGTTGCATTCGTAGTCGAAGAACCGTCCTTGAGCCGACGGAAAAACGAGCATTGGACGGCCGTAATGACCAAAGACCAGCATCTCCATGTCGCGATTGAGAGCCGGGCTGTACCATTTGTGATGTTCGCGCTGCATGTGAAAATTTTCGTTTGCGGATTAGTATTTCAAATCAAAGATTGGGCGTTGCTTTTCGAAAAGAGAGTGCGGCAAAACCGGCGGAAGCCAACAAGCTTAGGATCGCACCGAGCAAGAACGGAGCGTCACTGGAAACGTTGTCCCATAGCCAACCGGCGAGCAGGCTTGCGGCGAGTGCCAGCAATCCGGTCAACATACTGAAGAGTCCGAGCGCGGTCGCCTTGACGTCCGGCGACACGACATTGGCAATCAAGGCCCGCACGACGCCGTCGGTCAGCGCCGCGTAAAGTCCGTAGCAGATAAACAAGACAAAAACAATCGTGCGGGTTTCAGCGGATGCGAATCCGAAGTAGACTCCGCCGTAAATCAGCAATCCGGCGGCGAGCAGAGTCTCCATGCGCATTTTGTCGGAGATTTTTCCAACGGGATATGCGGCGAGGGAATAGACGGCATTGAACGCGATGTAGGCCAATAAGACTTGCGGAAGCGGCAACCCGATGTCTTTGGCTTTTAAGATCAGGAACGCGTCACTTGAAAACCCCAAATAGGCGACGCCTGCGATTGCGACGATCAACCAGTACTGTTTGCCGAATTTCTTTCCGCGATGGGTGGACTTGACGGCATTTTCGGCTTTCGATTCGCGGACGAAGAAGATGAAACCGACTCCGAGAATCGCGGGAAAGAACGCCAACCAGTAGAGATTCCGCAGCAGAATTTGCTGGTTGCCTGAGTCGCTCATGGATTGCAGAATCACGTACGAGATGACGACGCCGATCAACGCACCGGCAGTATCCATCGCACGATGCAAACCGAATGCGCGGCCCCGTTGCTCTTTGGGAGTAACGTCGGCAATTAGTGCGTCGCGGGCACTGCCGCGAACACCTTTGCCGAAACGGTCCAAAAATCTCGCGATCAAGACAAAGAGCCAACTGCTCGCGACGGCGATTAACGGTTTCGCGACGGCTGAGAGAGTGTAGCCCGCGAAAATAAACCGCTTGCGGTTGCGAATGCGGTCGGAGTACCAACCGCTGAGACCTTTCAGAATACTCGCTGTAGCTTCGGCGATGCCTTCGATGACGCCGACGATGCCCGCGGATGCGCCGAGGACGGAAGTCAGGAAGATCGGAGTAATCGCATAGAGCATTTCACTCGAGATATCGGTGAAAAAGCTCACCCAACCAAGACGTTTGACGTCTGCCGGAAGCCGGGAGTCGTTCACGAATGGACCCCGCTCTTACGTGCGCTTGATGCTGTCGTGAAACTCGGTCACCATGGATTCCGTGACGGCCTGAAAACTTTCAGTCTTACGGTAGACGGCGCGCTGCCGCTCGTAGCTTCCGCCGCGATCCGTGATTATCTCGACGTGCTTCAGTTCGTCCAAACAGTTCTGCTGGATGGCGGAAGGCGTCAACGCATTGACCAAGAGGTGCAAGTCGTCGCGCATGTGCCGCGTCGTGCCGTCGTCCGTGTGAACGATGTCGGCGTCGAGTCCCCAGCGTGTGGCGCGCCACTTGTTCTCTTTGATGAACCAGTATTTGTGAATCGGGAGTTGCTCGCCGTTGTCGTAGAGATCTTCAAGATAACAAATCAAGCATTGCGCCATCGCCACGAGCGCAAGAACGTCGTCGAGGTCGGGCGTGCCGTCGCAAATGCGAATTTCAATCGTGCCGAATTTCGGATGCGGACGCACATCCCACCAGATTTCCTGAATAGACTGAATCGCACCGGAGTGAATCAGAGTTTTCATGAAACGCTGGAATTCTGCCCAGTTTAGCATGCGCTGCGGGAGACCTGCTGTGGGCATGGCCTCAAAAACCTTGATACGGCAGGACGCAAGGCCGGTTTCTTCGCCCATGAAATACGGCGACGCCGCGGACAGCGCGAGCAAATGCGGCAAGAAAGTCGTCATCGCGTTGAAAATCGCAATTGCTTTTTCGGCATTCTTGATTCCCACGTGCACATGCAGGCCCATGATCATCGCCCGACGCGCGGGCCATTGCATCTTGTTGACCAACGTCATGTAACGCTGGTTGTCCGTAATGGCCATGTCATGCCACATCGCAGTCGGATGCGTGGCCATGAAACACGTGGTCAGCCCAAGTTGGTTGGCAGCAGCTTCAACCTTGCAGAATTTGTCAACCAGCTCAGTTTTGACGTCCGCGACGGTTCGGCACGGGGTCGTGATGACCTCGACGATGCAGCGCAGCAATTCAGGTTTTGCCCAGCCGACGTCTCCCAGAATAGCGAGCAGCTCAGGCACGCGATTGACAGGCTGCCACGTTTTGGGGTCCAACAGAAGCAGTTCGCACTCGACCCCCAATGTAGGCTCGGGGGAACCGTTGTATATTAGTGCCATAGGGAAGAATTAGGTGGGCGATCCGAGGGAAAATGAACCTCTGAAGATACGGAATGACTCCTCGGAATTCAACGGTTTTGCAACAGATTTCTCACTAAACGGGCTTCGCAAGTTCTCGCTGGACTTTCACATAGAGGAGAAAAACCGTATATTTGAGTTTATCCACATTTTGCGACCTCGACAACCTACCTGTGCCGCAATTTAGCCTAAAAAGCCTCTTCCCTGCCTCGGCTTCAGAGCTCTTCGCTTGGCATATGCGAATCGGAGCCTTGGAGCGATTGACGCCCTCCTGGTCAGCAATTCGGGTGACATGGGGCGATGAACATGTCCGGGAAGGCAGTCGGCGGGAGTTGGTCGTACCTGCCGGGCCACTCAAAATAAAGTGGCTGGCCAAACACCACAGCATCATCGCGGGTCGGCAGTTCATTGACGAACAAGAGCGTGGGCCGTTTCGCAAGTGGTCACACCTGCATCTTTGCACAGACATCGGCGCGGGCCGGAGCGAACTGGAAGACCGAATTGACTACGACTTTCCGCTGGGGCGGTTGGGCGGGATTTTCGGACGCTCTCAAGTGCAATGGATGCTAAGGACGGTGTTTCCATGGCGTCACGAACGCACGTGGATGGATCTATCGCGCCATGCGGAATTCGCGGATCGTCCGCGGTTGAAGGTGGCGATCTCCGGCGCAAGCGGATTGATCGGCAAGTCTCTCAAGGAATTTTTGCAGACCGGTGGACACAGCGTGTGGACTCTGGACCGCAAGAAATCACAAAGAACAGAATCGATTTACTGGAATCCTCGAACGGGTGAGATCGAAGCGGAGAAACTCGAAGGGTTGGATGCCGTCGTGCATCTGGCCGGACGAAGCATCGCGGATGGACGCTGGACTGAGTCGGTCAAGCAGCAGATTCTGGACAGCCGTGTGCAGGGAACGACGCTGATTGCAGAAACGATCTCGCGGCTGAAAACTCCGCCTAAAGTTCTCATCAGCGCGTCGGCCATGGGAATCTACGCGGATTCGGATGGCCCGGTTTCAGAAGACGGCGCACTGGGCAGCACATTCACTGCGGATGTCGTCAAAGCATGGGAATCGTCAGCCGACGCCGCTCGAAAAGCGGGTATTCGGGTGGTACATCCGCGGATTTCATTAGTACTCTCAGGTTGGGGCGGAAGTCTGGGAAGGCTGCTCCCGGTCTTTAGATGGGGACTCGGAGGCAAGTTGGGGCACGGCCGGCAAATGATGAGCTGGATCCACCTCGATGACCTAACTGCGGCTATTTATCGCATGATTTATGACGAGAGCTTGGCTGGACCTGTAAATTGCTCGACCGGGGCCGTCAGCAATCAAGAGTTTACGAAAACGTTGGGGCATGTTTTGGGACGACCGACGTTGTTTTCGGTCCCTGAACTTGCTATAAAAACTGGATTTGGTCAGATGGGGCAGGAACTTCTGCTTTCGAGCCTGAACATGCGTGCGGAAGTGCTTGAAAAATCAGGATTCAGGCCGTGGCTATCCGATTTGGAGTCGGCCTTCAGGTTTGAGACGGGCAAACCGCATCGCCATCAGCCACCATTTCACCCGGTCAGTTTGCCACAAAGCGGGCAAAATGGGTATCTAATCTCTTAGTGTCACTTCCCTGCCCTCCTCGGGCAAATTTCGGAATTCTGATTCCTAAATTTCATTTTCAATACAGACGGAGAAGAACATGAAACGCACATGGATTTTCATGGTGCTCGTTGGTTTACTTGCAAGCGGCGCATTGGCCGACAAAATCAAGATTGAGAAGCTGGACGATCTGCCCCGCCATACGTACATGGTGAAAGAAAAGGTCGTTGACTTCCTTAAGGACGACGCGGCGATCAAGAAGCTGGCGGCCGATGTGAAGAAAGACCTTTTGGCTGATCTTGATACCTACGAGATTACGGACAAGACGACGCTGCAGAATATGTATGCGGACCTTGGGACGATTGCCATTATCGAAGGCGACTGGAAGCGCTATCTTGACTTGGTTAACATGCGCATCGATTTGGAAGACAAGGAAGCCGCCAAGCATACGATGGCGATGGTGGGCCGCGCGATTGCGTCCGCGCAGTTGAAGGGTGTGGAGAACTACGACAAGAATCTCGACACCGAGATTCGCTCGATGCTGGCGAACATGCCGTACGAAGTCGTGGAAGCCAATGTGAAGTCTCAGAAGGGCTCGGCGGAAATGGTGTCCGAAGCACTGGTGATTGGAAGCATTGACGCGAATTTGCAGCCGTTGTTGGACAACACCGGCGGTGAAATTTCGCAGGACATTGCAAACGGATTGCTCGGACCGTATTTTACGCTTCGCTACTACATTCCCAAGAAGGAAATCTTCGTCGCCGCGCTGACGGACTACATCAACGCGCACAATGTCGTGAAGCCGGATATTTGGGCGGAACGTAATTTCTCGCTCGACAAAGGCAAGGACTATAAGCCCGTGACGCTGTGCGTGTGGGACTCCGGTGTAGATACGAATATTTTCGTACCGCTGGGTCAAATGTGGACGAACAAGAATGAGAAGCTCGACGGCAAAGACGACGACAAGGACGGCTTTGTCGACGACGTGCACGGCATCGCATGGAGCTTGCATTCGGACAAAGAAACCGGCTTGCTCTATCCGATCGGCTCGGAAAATATGATTGCCGACGAAGATCAGATGCGCGCGTGGATGAAGGGCTTGGGCGATATGCAGTCTTCCATCGAGAGCGAAGAAGCGACGGCGCTGAAGAAGCATATGTCGACGCTGGCGCAGGATCAGGTGCAGCCGTTCTTTGAAGCGATTGGCCTTTACGGCAACTATTGCCACGGTACGCACGTCGCGGGCATCGCCGCCGCGGGCAATCCGTACGCGCGCCTGATGGCCGCTCGTATCACGTTTGACTTCCACTTCATTCCCGAATTGCCGACGGTTGAGCAGGCGACGAAGGATGCGGCGGCGTTGGTCGAGACGATTGACTACATGAAGAAGAACGGCGTACGCGCCGTCAACATGAGCTGGGGCGGCAACTTGCGATCGATTGAAGAAGCTCTGGAAACGCACAACGCGGGCGGCACGCCGGAAGAACGCAAGGAACTCGCTCGCAAGATCTACACGATCGGTGACACGGCGTTCAAGAACGCGATCAAGAACGCTCCGGAAATTCTCTTCATCACCAGCGCGGGCAACTCGAACGCCGACGTGAAGTTTGAAGAGTTCTATCCGTCGAGTTACGATCTGCCGAACATCATTTCGATCGGCGCGGTGGATCAGGCCGGTGAAGAGACGAGCTTCACGAGCTTTGGTAAGGTGGACGTCTACGCCAACGGTTTTGAAGTGTTGAGCTACGTTCCCGGCGGCACGAAGATGAAGCTGAACGGCACGTCCATGAGCTCGCCGCAGGTTCTGAACTTGGCGGGTAAGCTGCTGGCAGTCAAGCCCGACCTGACGACGAAGCAATTGCGCGAGTTAATCATTAACGGCGCGGACAAGCAAATGGCCGGTGACCGCGAAGTCAAGCTGATGAACCCGAAGAAGTCGCTGGCGCTGCTCGAAAAAATGTAACCTACTTGAAAAGTAGGCAACGTTGCGCTTCGCACGCGCTTTGAAATGAATGCGGCGGCTTGAAAGAGCCGCCGCATTTTGTTTGTCCCCTTGTGCTCGCTATTTCAGAAGAAATCTTTTGCATTTGGGTTTGCGAAGGAGTTTCGACACGGAGAAAGTAAGTGCCACTGGCTAACTCAGGGGGAGCTGTGTATGATAGTGTCGTCGTTTCAAGTCTGCCGCGATGAATCACATCCACATCGCGGCCTAAAAGGTCAAAGAGTGTGACCGCGACGTAATTGTGAAGTGGGATGAAGAGTGAGATATTTAGCGTGTTGTTGAAGGGGTTGGGGTAGGCAGCGAATTCAAATTCAAACAGAAGATTGCGATTGCTGGGTGGCCAACCACTCGCCAGTGGTTCGTTCGGCCCTGGAATGTGAAGCATGGCCAGGTCAGATACTGTGCCGTCCCAAGTAACCCCCGGAATCCAGTAACCGCCGTCCCGCCAAACCGCGCATTGTTGACCCGGGAAGAAAAGGGAATGCGGGATTAATTGAGGCCCGATTCCAATAGTACCGTCTGTAGTGAAACAGATTCGGTAGAATCCCAAAGGCGGCAGAGATCGTCCCCAGTAGAATTGCAGGCTGTCTTCTGCCACAAGAATCAAATTGCCTTGAAGATTCGTATAGGGATTCGGGTCTATCACGGTTGAATCCTCGACACGTCCGGCACGTGAGTCAAACCGATAGTAAAGTCCTCTTTGGTCGCCGTACATGATATAATGAAAGGCACCGTTCACGTCGATATTAAATGCTTGATTGGCATCAACATCTTCCGCGATGTACGTGATCTCTTCGATGCGTGGCGGAGGCCAGAAGCGATCTGTCATCAGTCTGTCGCCCAGGCCACTCCAGGTCATAAGGCAGCCCCAAACAGATCCGTCCGGCGAGGCCGCAAGCATCAGATTGGCCGACAACACAGAGTCTGGACGGTAAACATACTGCAGCGGTTCCACAACATTGCCGTTGGCATCCACAGCGAAAAACTGATTTCCACAGGCACCCCAGACCTCTCCGCTTAACGTCTCAACCATGTGGTAGTTTCCAGGCTCGATGTTATCGTCAAGGATTAGCGGCTCTTGTAGGAATTCGCCATCCAATGACAATCGTACGTAAATTAGCGAATGTGTTGGTGGAGAATTATCATGGTACCTGTTCCACAATACGTGAATACGTTCTTGTCGGTCGAGCAATAGGCCTATTCTGCCGTCGTCTGACCAGTGTGAGTCCGGCAGAACCTCGTACGCATCGCGCAAAGGCCTGCCCCAATTGTCGAACAAGTAGTAGACTAACGTATTGGGTTGTCCAGATCCCGGTCTCGGGTCTTGGGACCTAACCACGAACAAGTGAACCCGAAGAAGACTGTCCACTACCATGTACGGGGTGCCGTGTCCATAGCCATGCGTCAACTCTATTGGCGTGCTCCAATCTTGTGCGATAAGCAGTGTCCCCGCACCCCCCAACACGAAAACCGCGAACCCCACCCGCTTCAAAAGATTGAATGCAGATAGTGCTCGTGAACTAAAATGTATGGTCTTGCGCATGAGTGTGTTGATTTGCTTGACAAGATCCTTCACTACGTTCAGGATGACAATGCTCTTTGGATATTCCGGAGAGCGAAAGATTGACCCCCCTTCATTCCCCCGGAAGACCGGGGGAATTTCTGAATCACCCCAGCATCCACTCCACTGCGGCCTTGGCGTGAATCTCAATCGTGTCAAAGGCGGGGAGCGGGCACTCTTCGGGTTTGACTAACATGGGGATTTCTGTGCAGCCTAAGATGACGCCTTCCACTCCCTGCTCTTTCATGGTGTGCATGATGCGCAAGTATTCGGCTTTGGTCTCTGGTTTGAAGATGCCGAGACCTAATTCTTCAAAGATCGTGTTGTGAATCCAGTCGCGGGCGGCTTTTTCGGGGACGACGGTTTCGATGCCGTGCTTGGCCAAAATGTCTTTGTAGAACGGCTGCTCCATCGTGAATACCGTGCCGAGCAGCGCGACGCGAGTCAGTTTCGCTTTCTGAATTTCGGCGGCGGTGGCTTCGGCGATGTGAATCAGTGGAATGTTGATCGCGGCTTGCACGGCATCGGCGACCATGTGCGGAGTGTTCGCGCAAAAGATCAGGCCCTCCGCTCCGGCCGCTTCGAGAGTCTTGGCAATGTTGCTGACGTAGCGCTCGCTTCCCGGCCAGCCTTCTTCCTGATTGTTGTTGTAAAACTCATGGAAGTTTACGGAGTAGAGAATCAAGCGCGCGGAGTGCAATCCGCCGAGTCGCTCGTTGACCAATTTGTTGATCAGCCGGTAGTAGTCAACGGTCGAGTGCCAGCTTGTTCCGCCGATGAGTCCGAGTGTTTTCATAAAGGAAAATTGTTATCTTGTTGGCGAGGAAGCAAAGTTCAAGGGAATGAAATACAGAAACGGGAGACCCCTTTGAAGAAATTCTTTTTTGGCGGCGCGGATATCAAATCCGGCGCGGCGAATTTTGGACTGCTGGTTTTGCGGCTTTATGCTGGTCTGATGATGGCCTTTTCACACGGATTGGGAAAACTCCCGCCGTCAGAAAAGTTCATCAGCGGCGTCGCGGACATCGGATTTCCGAACGCAGTGATTTTCGCGTGGGCGGCGGCGCTGAGCGAATTCCTGTTCAGCCTGTTCGTGGCCGCCGGACTCATGACAAGAATCAGCGCATTCTTCGTGACGTTTACCATGGCGACGGCAGCCTACAGGCATCTCAGCACCGGCAACGGCGACCCGGAAAGGGCTCTGACCTACCTCGCGATTTTCTTTGCCCTGATGCTGATCGGGGGTGGGAAATTCTCGGTGGACAAGAAGCTCTCATAGCTCCAAAAGCAACTCTGACCCAAAGAGAGGCAACCTCGGTTGCCTCTCTTTCTTATTTCGCAATTTTACGAAATATCAAATTTTTTGGCCTATTGATTGCCGAGAATAATGGGCAGCCCGTCTTTGCCTGATCCGACTACGACAACCTTGGCATTCGTGGAAGTAGCTAATTTTTCAGTAGCTTCGATGCCCTTCCAACGCAGGAACGGATCGCTCAGACCCTGTGAGACAATCTTCTGGAAATCGGCAATACCCTGCGCTTCGATGCGCTTTCTGTCCGCTTCTTGGGATTCTTTGGTCAAAACAAATTCCATTCTCTGGGATTCCTGCTCGGCTTGGAGCTTCTCTTCGATGGATGCGGTCAGTTTTGGAGGCAATCCAACCTGACGGAGCGGCGTAGCCTCGATGGTGATTCCGCGGTTTTCGACCAGCTTGGCAAGCTCGGTGTGGATTTGCTGGGCCAGAACTTCGCGTTCGGAAGTATACAGAGCGCGAGCCTCATAACCGGCTGTCACACCACGAGTTACCGATCTAAAATTTGGTTCAAGGATGATTTCCCGATAGTTCGGGCCAATACTCTTGTAGACTTCAGCGGCCTTCTCCGGATTCAAGTGATAGAGTACCGATACTTCCAACTGAACGGACAGCCCTTCTTTGGACGGGACGGTCATAACCTCTTTTGTTTCTTGAGTTTTGACCGAGAATTTGTTAATGGTCGCGAGCGGATTTCTGATGTTGACACCGGGCTTCAGAGTCGCTTCTGAGACTTTCCCAAAGAAGTCCACGACACCGACGTGGCCGGCCGGAATGACGGTGAAGCAGCGGAAAATCAGAACAACGATGATCAACCCACCGAAGACTTTGAAGATCAGGCTGGGGTTGGGTGTGGCAGTGTATGTGGTCATAAGAGAGACACCTCCGTATTGAAAAGTGTTGAAATTTCGTTGTGTAGGGTCTCTAAAGATGCGGAAATCGCAGGGGAAAGGCAAACGGGCGCAGAATTACAATTTCGAGGCTTCTAACCCTGATTCCTTAGGGAGATTTAGTTGAGTATTGCAGGGGAAATTCGTAAACTCTATGCTTTAGGATGTTACGGGAAGCGCACTCGCGGAGAGTACGTCTCGTGAGCATGGGATAAACAGGACATATTGCCCGGAAATCGGGCGGGACACGAGCAAAACAGCATGTCAGACCTGTCATTTTTGGTGAATGCGGATCCTCAGGTAATCGACGATATTTACGAAAAGTACCGTCAGCAGCCTGATTCGGTGGATCATGGATGGAGAAAATTCTTCGAGGGGTTCGAGTTCGCGCGGACGCTCAACGGGCACGCGCCGCAGCAAGCTCCCGAAGAGATGGAAAAGGAATTCAAGGTGGTCAACCTGATCGCGGCCTACCGTCAGCGCGGTCACCTGTTTACCAAAACGAATCCCGTCCGCAAACGCCGCAACTACGGCGGCAAGCTGACGCTTGAGAATTTCGATTTGTCCGAAAAAGATTTGGACACGGTGTTTCAAGCGGGCACTCGCGTCGGCCTGGGCCCGGCGCCGCTGCGGGAGATAATTCGTTTACTCGACGAAACCTACTGCGACTCCGTGGGTGTGGAGTGGATTTTTATGCGCGATCCGAAGGTGCTCGATTGGCTCAAGGATCGTATGGAGAGCAACCGCAACCGCCGCCACTTCACGCATGAAGCGAAACGGCACACATTGCAAATGCTGACGCAGGCCGTGGTGCTCGAGAAGTTCATGCACCAAAGGTTCGTGGGACAGAAGCGGTTTTCTCTGGAAGGACTCGAGACTTTTGTTCCGGCGATGGACGCAATCGTCGAGCGCGGAGCGCTGCTGGGCATCCACGATTTCGTGATCGGTATGGCGCACCGCGGCAGGCTGAATATTCTGACGAATGTCCTGGACAAAGACTACCGTCACATCTTCAACGAGTTTGAAGGCAAGCAATACACGGACGCGCAATTCTCCGGCGACGTGAAGTACCACCTCGGCCATTCCGTTGACAAGAAAACCAGAGCCGGTCTGCCTGTTCACTTGACCGTTATGCCGAATCCGTCGCACCTTGAAGCCATCAATCCGGTGGCTGCAGGAGTTTGCCGCTCGAAAGCGGACTTGAGATTTAACGGCGACTATCAGAAAGTGCTGCCGATCTTGGTGCATGGCGACTCGGCGATTGCCGGTCAAGGAGTCGTGTACGAGCTTCTGCAAATGTCGCACGTCGACGCCTACAAGACGGGCGGTTCGTTGCACATCGTATTGAACAATCAAGTCGGGTTTACGACCAACTACATAGAAGCACGTTCGAGCACCTATTGCACGGACGTCGCGAAGACGACGCTCTCGCCCGTGTTCCACGTGAACGGCGACGACGTGGAAGCTGTGATTTACACCGTAGAGCTGGCGCTCGAATTCCGGCAGGAGTTCCAACGCGACGTGTTCATTGACATTTTGGGTTACCGCAAACACGGGCACAACGAAGGTGACGAGCCGCGTTTCACTCAGCCGGTCCTCTACAAAGCGATCGCCGCGCATCCGGACCCGAGGCAGATTTACGCGAAGAAACTCGCCGACGAAGGTACTATCCCGGTGGACGACTCCAAGCAGATCGAAAAGGACTTTCGGACAAAACTCGACAACGATTTCAGAACCGCCAAAGAAGTTTTCGAAACGATGGCTCCGAGTTCACTGAAAGATTACTGGAAGGACCTGCGCTTCGCCCGTGCGGAAGATTTTGAAGAGTCGCCGGTGACGGGAGTCGAAATCAAGACTCTCAAACGAGTCGCACAGGCGATCACCAAGCTCCCCGAGGACGTGCAGTTTATCAACAAGGTCGAACGAATCTTCCAAGACCGCCGCAAGATGATTACTGAAGGGCGATTCGATTGGGCGATGGGCGAGCTGTTGGCTTATGGGACACTGTGCGACGAGGGATTTCACGTCAGATTGTCGGGACAGGATTCGAAGCGCGGCACGTTTTCCCACCGTCACGCGATGGTGCGCGTCGAAGATTCCGACAACGAATACTATCCGCTGCAGCATATCAGCAAAAAGCAAGGCACGTTCGAAATTTGGAATTCGATCTTGTCAGAATATGCGGTGATGGGCTACGAATACGGTTACGCGATGGCATCGCCCAAATCGTTGGTTCTGTGGGAAGCACAGTTCGGCGATTTCGCGAACGGCGCGCAGATCATCATCGACCAGTTCGTAGCAGGTGCAGAACAGAAATGGCGCCGCGAAAACGGCTTGGTGCTGCTGCTTCCGCATGGTTCGGAAGGACAAGGGCCGGAGCATACGTCGTGCAGGGTTGAACGCTATCTCGAAATGTGCGCGGGCACGAATATGCAGGTCGTGGCCGGGACATCGCCTGCGAATTTCTTCCACGTATTGAGGCGGCAACTCGCGCGTCCGTTCAGAACTCCGCTGATTGTGCTGACGCCGAAAAGCCCCTTGCGGCATCCGCTGTGCGTCAGTCCGATAGAAGAATTCGGTCCGGACAAAAGATATCAGGAAGTGCTTGACGACACGTGGACGACTCCGAAGCAGGTTAAGCGCGTGGTATTCTGCATGGGCAAGTTTTATTTCGATCTTGTGAAAAAGCAGCGTGACGCGGATCGCAAAGACGTCGCTCTGGTCAGACTCGAGCAGATTTTCCCGCTTCCGAAAAAGCAGATACAGGCAATTCTCGACCGCTATCCAAAAGCCGAGTTTGTGTGGGCACAAGAGGAACCCGCGAATCAAGGTTGCTGGCCGTTTTTGAACCGCAAGTTTGATCAGGCAAAACTAAGAGTGATTTCACGAGATGAGTTTTGCACGCCGTCGGTCGGCTTCCCCGAATTGCATGACCGCGAACTCGCGGAGTTGGTAAACAAAGTATTCGCAAACTAACCAGACTTTCCGCTCAATCGCGCGGAGAAGAACAAGGCAAATCCATAGATGCTTGAAGTGAAAGTCCCCAGCCCCGGGGAATCCGTCAACGAAGTCACGATATCGAACTGGCTGAAGTCAGACGGCGAATTCGTCGAAGCGAACGACGAGTTGTTTGAGATCGAATCCGAGAAGGCGACGCTCTCGGTGTCCGCCGAATCGAGCGGCGTGCTGAAGATTCTGATCAACGCAGGCACAACCGTTGAAGTCGGCGCGCTAGCGTGCACGATTGACGAATCGGCGACCGCAGGCGCTGCCCCGGTGAAAGCGGAAGCTGCTCCCGCGAAAGCCGAATCAGCGGAGCCTTCCGTTCCCGCACTGGCTGCGAGCAGCGGATCAAAGATCGCATCACCCGCCGCGAGCAAGATTTTGCGCGAAGCCGGAGTGAGCGCGGACAGCGTTTCCAACGGCAGCGGCAAAGCCGGCCGCGTTACGAAAGAAGACGCGGTTAAAGCCGCGGCTTCGGCAAAGTCTGTGCCGTCACCCGCACCCTCAGCAGCTCCGGCGGCGAGTTCGAACGGCCCGACGGCAGCTCCCGCGAAAGCCGCTCCGTCTCATATGCCGCCGCAAGCGCCGAAAGTTGCCTACACAGGCGAACGTGTCGAGCGACGCGAAAAGATGTCGCCGCTGCGGCAGAAAGTGGCGGAACGCTTGGTTTCCGTGCGCCAAACCACAGCGATGCTCACGACGTTCAACGAAGTGGACATGTCGAACTTGATGCAGCTCCGCAAGGACTACAAAGAAAAATTCCAAGAACAGCACGGCGTCCGGCTTGGGTTTATGTCGTTCTTCGTGAAGGCTGTGACGGAAGCTCTGAAGTACTTCCCCGCCGTGAATGCCTCGATCGAAGGCGACGAGATCGTCTATCACGATTACGTCGACATGGGGGTTGCTGTACAGGCACCCAAAGGGCTTGTGGTTCCGGTGCTGCGCAACGCCGAGAGTATGACCCTTGCCGACGTCGAGCGCGAAATCGAGCGGCTGGCCGGACGCGCGCGCAACAACCAGTTGACCATCGACGAAATGACCGGCGGCACCTATACGATTTCTAACGGCGGCGTGTTTGGCTCTTTGATGTCGACGCCGATTCTGAATCCGCCTCAGAGTGCAATTTTGGGCATGCACAAGATCGAAGAACGTCCTATCGCACTGAACGGTCAAGTCGTGATTCGCCCGATGATGTACGTGGCGATGAGCTACGATCATCGCATCATCGACGGGCGAGAATCGGTCGGATTCCTCGTGCGCGTGAAGGAAAGTTTGGAAAATCCGGTGCGGATGCTCTTACAGGTCTGAGCTTCAGCCGGGTTGCGCGGGGCATGACCCGGCTCGGCGAAGTGGAAAGAAAATCTCAATCAAATAATGAAATACGATCTTGTAATTGTCGGGAGCGGACCCGGCGGGTATGTCGCGGCGATTCGCGCGGCGCAGTTGAAGATGAAGGTCGCGATCGTCGAGCGGTACTCGACGCTGGGCGGCACCTGCTTGAATGTCGGATGTATTCCTTCAAAGGCTTTGCTCGATTCTTCTGAACTCTATTTGCAAGCTGCGAAACATTTCGAAACGCACGGCATTGGCGTCAGCGGACTGAAAGTGGATTGGGAGACGATGCGCGGCCGCAAAGATTCGGTCGTGGGCGACAACGTGAAGGGCGTCGCCTTCCTGATGAAAAAGAACAAGATTGACGTCTTTCACGGTCACGGGACATTCTTGGGTGCGGAAGCGCTGCGCGTGACGAAAGAGGACGGCTCCATCGAAGATATTTCGTTTGCGAAGGCAATAATTGCCACCGGTTCAAAACCCGCGGACTTGCCGTATGCAAAAATCGACAAGCAGAAAATAATTTCGTCGACTGAAGCGTTGGCTTTGAAGAACGTTCCGAAGGAATTGGTAGTGATTGGCGCAGGCGTGATCGGCTGTGAATTGGGCTCGGTGTTTGCAAGGCTTGGCACGAAAGTGCGGATCGTCGAGTATTTGAATTCCGCAATTCCGACGATGGACGGCACGATGGGCAAGGAATTGGGCAAATCGCTCAAGAACATCGGAATCGATCTCTATCTCGGCCACAAGGTCAAAGCCGTCGAAACGAAGGGCAAGAAGATTAAAGTCGTCGCGGAAACACCGGGCGGCGAAGACGTCGAGCTGCCGGGCGACTATTGTTTGATGGCGGTCGGACGCAAACCCTATACGGACAAACTTGGACTTGAGAGTGTGAAAGTATCGACGGACCAGCGTGGATTCATCAAGGTGAATGAGCATCTCGAAACGGCGCATCCGGGAATATTTGCAATTGGCGACGTGATCGGCGGAGCCATGCTCGCACACAAGGCCGAAGAAGAGGGCGTGTTTGTGGCCGAGTATCTGGCCGGACAGAAACCGCATATCAACTACCGGGCGATTCCGTGGGTTGTGTATACGTGGCCGGAAGTCGCGGGGGTGGGATATACCGAAGAAGAATTGAAGCAGTCGGGCAGAAGCTACAAGTCAGGGAGTTTTCCGTACAAAGCTCTGGGTCGTGCGCGCGCGGCCAATGAGTCGGAAGGCGTCGTGAAGGTTTTGGCTGACAAGGAAACAGATGAGATATTGGGTGTGCACATGTTCGGCGCGCGTGCGGCGGACATGATCGCGGAAGCGGTGATCGCTCTGGAGTTCCGCGCATCGGCGGAAGACATCGCCCGCTCGTCGCATGCGCACCCGACGTTCACGGAAGCAATGAAAGAAGCATGTTTGGCCGCGACGGAGAATCGCGCGCTGCACCTTTAACCGTTCCGGCCGGGTGGCACAGGCCTAACCCGGCTCGACAACAAGAGACATCATGGGATTTGTCCGCTTAGAAGAATTTCGGGAACGCCCCGAACGCGATATTAAGAAGGTCGTCTGCGTCATGCCGGCGTACAATGCCGCGCAAACGATAGAGATCACGCTGAAGTCCATACCCGAGGGATCGGTGCACGAATTCATCTTGGTGGACGACTGCTCGAAAGACGATACGGTCGAAGTCGCGAAATCTTTGGGGATCAAAGTGATCGCCCACGAGACAAACAAAGGCTACGGCGGCAACCAAAAGACGTGTTACGACGCGGCGCTGGCTTCCGGAGCGGACGTGGTGGTGATGATTCACCCGGACTATCAATACGACGGGCGGATCACTCCCGCGGTCGTCAGTCTCTTGAAGACGGGTACCGTGGATATGATTTTGGGATCACGAATTCGTTCGCGCCGTGAAACCCTCGAAGGCGGAATGCCGATCTATAAGTACATCTCCAACCGTGCCCTGACGATTTTTGAGAACATCATGCTTGGGCAAAATGCCGGTGACTTGCACACGGGATTCCGGGCCTATGCGCGCGAAGTGCTTGAAACGATCAACTATCATTCGAACAACGACGACTTCGTTTTCGATTCGGAATTTTTGGCGCAGGCCGTGTACCATAGGTTCAGAATTGGCGATGTGCCGATTCCGACGAGATATTTCGACGAAGCATCCTCCATTAATTTCCGCCGCAGCTCAAAATACGGATTGCTGACGTTGTGGGTAATGCTGAAATTCAAGTTCGCGCAATGGGGGCTCCTGCGCTCACCTCTGTTCAAGAAGTCGCCGAGGATACTCGATGCGGCCGCCGCGCCGCCGCAATGAGCATAGGTAATAGAACTCACGCTGCCGTTTGGGTACGCGTGCTGTATGGCGCGATCTTTTTGGTCGCGCTTATTTATTCTATTGCACCGCCGTGGGGTCCGCAGGCGGATATTTGGGAGACATCTGCCGCGATCCAAGCGGTGTCGGATTCCCCTCTGCATCCGCGCAATCCGCTGCTCGACCTGCCGGGTGATACGTCGCCGCGGTTCACGCCGTATACGGTCGTGTGGGGCGTCGTCGACAAATTGTCCGGTCTGGAGTTGTTCACGACGGTTGCCATCGCCGGGCTTTTCAACTTGCTGCTTTTTCTCACAGGTTTGTCCCGGGTCGTGCGCACGCTGACGGGCGATCGCAATGCGTTTTTGTGGATTGTGCCTGTGATGCTGATAGGCTGGGGACACGGCTATGGCGAAGCGAACGGCTATCAGGCGGAACTCTTCTTTGCGTCGCTGCCATATGTCGGAATGTTTACCTACGGTCTGTGCTTTCACGGAATCGCAGAACTGAACCGCTATCTCGAGAGCGGCGCTCGTTCCGGTTTGGTCGCGTATGCACTGATCGGAATTGCCGCATTCTTGACTCATCCGATTACGGCGATGATGTTATTTGTCGGCGCGTTTGCTTGGGCGGCGACACGTACGAAGTTCTCGAACCTGCTGCTGCTGCAAATTGTGCCACTCATTGCCTTAGCTTCAAGCTGGCTGTGGCCGTACTTCGACTACCCCACTCTGCTCTTCCGGGGAACGTCGGAAGATTGGTATCAAGTGCGGCTGTTCGACCACCAGATCAGTAAAGTCGGCCCGGCACTTTTGGGAATTTTGGTTGCGGGATATTTTGCTCTCCGCAAGCGCCATCTCGAAGTGGTGATCGCTCTCGGATGTTCGCTGGCGATCTATCTCGCAAGTTGGGCGCTGGGAATACAAATCGGCAGCCGTTTCATATTTTACGGTGCGATCTTCGCACATATGTGCATCGGTCTGTTTCTGTGGGAAAGCGGACTATTCCGTAAAGGCTTCTTTCATCAGCCGCTCATACGCACCGCGCTTGTGCTGCTGCTTGCCGCGGCAGTTTTTGTTCCCGGCTTGTATTACCGGGCGCACCGCATTCAACGGCAATGGGTTCCGGCGATCGAACACTACGAACGCACACACGGTGATATTCTCGAACCGTGGGACGATCTCGGCATCGTTTTCGGCAAGCTCGACGACACGTCCGTCGTGATGGTTGAAGACACTGTCGGCTGGCGAATTCCGGCCATGACCGGCGCACGACTCGTTGCGCAGGCCAAAGGTGATCCGTTGATACAAGATGAGGTCAACCGGCGCCGCTCCGACGTAACGAGCTTTTTCGACGACGATTTGGAAACCGGGGACCGGCTGCTGCTTCTGACAAAATATCATTGCACGCACGTACTGGTAGACGAACGGCACGCCTATCGCAACAGCGCTACGCTGAAACGCGATTTGGGCTATCTGTCTATTCCTGCCATGTTCAAACCTCCTTACCGACTATACAAAGTAAAAGACTTCGATTGATGCTCGTTCGCTTCGCTTTGCGAGACATTCGAAAGATGTGGAAGAGGTCATTGGCCGTGATTGCGGTCGTGACCGTTTCCGTGTTTCTGCTGCAGTTCGGCGGCAGCTATGTGGACGGTTTCCGCGACAAGATTCAGCAGCAGGCCGTCCGCGAGTCCGGTGTGATTCGGATCGCCGCAAAGGGATATGACAAGAAAATCGATCTCTTGCCGCTCGAGCCGAACATTCCGTGGTCGCAGTCCATGTCCGATTCTCTAATGGCGATGCCGCACGTAAAGATCGCCCGACCCATGATCAGGTTTGGCGCGCTGGCAAATTCGCCGGACCGCACGCTTGAAATGCAAGTCGCAGGCACGACGCCGGAAGCGGCAGAGTCGATTTGGGGACGACTGAACCGCGCCATGGTCGAAGGACACTTCATTGACGGACCGAACCAGATCATGCTCGGAAGCAACGCCGCCCGGTTGCTGAAAGTGCATGCCGGTGACAAGCTGATCTTGTTGACGAGCGACTCATACGGAGGGATGTCGGCGGTCGAGCCTGAGATTCGCGGCGTTTTTCACAGCTTGAATGCGGATGAAGACGCCACTTTGATCGTATGCGAACTTGCAGTTGCGCAAAAACTGCTTGCGCTAAAAGGAAGGGTAACAGGCATCACTCTCGAACTGGATCATCTCGACGATCTCGATGAAACGCTGCCCGCGATAGAGAAGAGTTTCAGCGGCGAATACCAGATTACGACATGGAAACAAGATCAGGCCGCGTTGATTCAGCTTTTGGACGTGTCGGAAATCGGAATTTGGGTAATCACGGTAATCATTCTGGTCGTGGCAACTTTGGGAATGATCAACACGTTCTTGATCAGCGTGCTCGAACGGCTGCGTGACTTTGGAACGCTTCGCGCCGTCGGGCTTTTGCCGGGGCAGCTAATCAAAATCGTGCTCTTTCAAGGCGCGGTGCTGGGGCTCATCGGCACTGTAGCAGGTCTGGTTTTTTCACTTCCGATTACGTTTTATTATTACGCGCATCCGATTGACTTGGGCGACGCCATGCAAGGTCTTGAGGGAGTCGACAGCTTGGTTTGGCTTACGTTTGTTCCGGCGACGACTCTTAAGATCGCGTTGTTGGGTATGGTCGTCGCAATACTCGCGTCGGCCTATCCAGCGTGGTGGGCGTCGCGGAAGCAGCCGGTGGAAATATTGCGGGAGCTGGGATGAACTTACTGTGGTTTAGACTGGGCTTTCGCAACGTGATCAAGCAGCGTCGGCGGTCGATGTTTAACATTCTCGCGCTGGGTGTGAACACGGGCATGCTGATCTTGCTGATCGGCGTGCTGCGCGGATTTTATTTGATCACGATTGAGAAGACCATCGATCTGCGCACGGGACACGTCCAGATTCACGCGCAAGGTTATGCGGACGAAGCGCGCCGGTTTCCGCTTGACATCGCGATTCACAACGTCGCGGCCGTCAAGCAGGCCGTGGATTCGCTTCCCGACGTGGTGGCCTCAAGTCCGAGAATATTGGCGGGTGCGACACTGTCCAACGGGCGCGACCGAGCGCCGGTCGTGCTCTATGGAGTGATTCCCTCCGACGAACGCAAAGTGGGCGCAATTCTGAACGGCATCAAAGACGGCCACACGCTTTCGGATACAAGCAATGGAATCCTCATCGGCAAAAAGCTCGCGGAGCTTTTGAACGCGGACGTCGGAACGTCGCTGCTGCTTTTTGCTCAGACCAAGGAACATGCGAACAACTTGATTGACGCGGAAGTCGTCGGAATTTTCGACAGCGGATTTGGGCTGGCGGACAGAACAGCGATCTATGCGCCGTTGCCTTTCGTTTCGAACTTGCTCGACATGCAGGACGAAGTCACGGAAATTGTGATTCGCGCGAAAAACCTGCGTGTGGTTCCCAAGCTCGTAGATCAAATCGAAACGGCCGTCGCGGGAGCGACCAATGACAAACTCGTGGTCGAGCCGTGGTTTGAAATTGCTAAGGACGTGGTTGCGGGCGTCAAGGCGGACTTGGTGTCCTATGCCATCATCGGCATGATTCTCGTGATTCTCGCCGTGTTTGGAATTTCCAATACGATGACGGTCGCGGTGTTTGAACGCACGGGTGAAATCGGAGCGTTGCGCGCACTGGGCATGGAGCAAAAGCAAATTCGCGCGATGTTCTTGGCAGAAGGAATGACATTCGGGCTGTTCGGCATCATCATTGGCTGGGTCATTGGCGGAGTTTCCGCATGGTACATGAACGTGTACGGTATTAGTTTGCCGAAGGACGCCGTCGACGCTATTTCGATGCCCATTGCGGACAACTACTACGCGCATTCGCAAGTGATCGATTGGGTTATAGGCGCCGGATTGGCAATCGCAAGTTCGTGGGCAGGCTCGGTCTTGCCTGCGCGCAGAGCGTCGCGGGTTCCTGTGACGGCGGCATTGGCAAAAGGAGTGAGATGATGAAAACCGTTTTTTTGGTGCTTACCGTTTTCTTGTGTGCAAATATCATTCATGCGCAGCAAGCCTCAGACTCCGTGGGGCAGGCCTTGCTGCAGCGGTTGGATGACGCGCGGTTTCCGGGGGCCTATGAGATGACCGTGCAAATGGAAACGAGCCGTCCGGGTCGCGACTTGCTCGACTACACGTATGATATCATCGGTATCGGGAGCGATAAATCTCTGATGACCGTGACTGATCCGCCCAGCGAACGCGACAAGCAGATTCTCTTGAACGGCGACAACCTGTATCTTTACGTGCCCGACGTGTCAAGACCTGTCAAACTTACGCGCAACGCGAGTTTCATGGGCAGCGTGTTTTCCAACGAAGACGTGATGAACTCGACTCTGGCCGATGACTATTGGGCGAACATACAGAGTCGCGATATTCGCGACGGCAAGGTTTACTTCAAAGTCGAACTCACGGCCAAGCGCCGCAACGTCGCATATGCAAAAATGGAATGCGGGCTTGACAGCGCCACCGCGATTCCCGACACGATTACGTATTTCGGCTTGACCGGTAAAGCCTTGAAGCAGGAAGTCGTCAACGAATCCGCACAACTTGCGGGACGACTGCGGCCATCCGTGATGACGATGCATGATTTTCTTGAAGAAGGCGCATTTACCAAAGTGACCGTTTCGACGCTTGAAGAACGCAAGGATATTCCGGAGTCCACCTTTGATCCGACTCGCATGGGCAATTAGTATTCTCGCACTCTCCGTCACTATCGCGCAGCCGCGTGTGACGTACAGACTCGAGAGTGACGCGATGTTCACAAATGTCGCGGAAAAGAGTTTGTCTCCCATCCAATATTTCAAGCACGACTGGTATGAGACCTACCGGCATGAGCTGCGCGTGTTCGTCAAAGGAACGCATGAGCGCCGCGCGGGCTATCGCGTCGAGCCGCGCTTCTGGTTCACGCATCAGCGCGACTCCGCGGAGCAGTTCGATTGGGTGCTTGATCAAGCGTATGCCTATTTGAATCCCTCGCCGCGCGTGACTTTCTTGACGGGCAAACAGCGCGCGCATTGGGGAACGGGTTTGACCTATACGCCGACGGATAATTTGCAGTCGGCGGCGAACCCATTGGATCCGACGAGGTATTTGGAAGGTGTGTATCTTGCGCGCATGGACGCCACGCTGCCGTGGTTTTCGTTTTCGCTGCTCTACACACCGGACCGCAACTATAGTACGGAAAACACAGTCGCAGCGAGCGACCCCACACAGATGGCGGGAGCAAGACTCTACAAACTTGTCGGCACGTGCGATTTTTACGCGACGGCGCTGCACAATTTCGACAACGAAACGAACATCGGCGGCGCATTTTCCTGGGACAGCGGACCGGTCGTGCTCTACGGCGAGGCGGCGTGGCTGCTTCGTACAACCGGGAATCTGCGGCACTATCTTGAGCTTGAAGAAGACAGAGTGTGGAAACCGCGCGCAGTGCTTGGCGCAAGCAAGCTGTTTGGCAATTCTTCGGTGTATGGCGAAGTGTATTACACGGGTTGGGGACTGAACAAAGACGAGTACTCGGAGTATCTCTCGCGCATTCGGTTTGACGCAAATCAGCTGGGTGAAGCACAACCGAATCCAATAGCTGTTGTCGACTATGCGAATCTTCTGCTGCTTTCAAAACCCACGCAGGAGCTGCATCAGGTTTACATCGCCGCGAGCGGAACTTACGATTGGCGCGACCTGTGGACATTCGGCGGCAACATGATCTATGAACCAGTCGGGCAAACATTATTCGGCTATCCTGTGGTTACTTACATCGGTTACCAAAACGTAAGCATCGCGGCAGGAGTTTCGTTCGCGGCCGGCTCCCGGTCAAGCGAGCGGCCCTTGCTGCCATCGTACCTCGCGGCGGATCTGCGATTTGCAATTTACTTTTGAGAATGACTATGTCTGATATTATCGTCACGGAAAACATCTGCAAGGACTACAAACTCGGCACACACGTCGTGCACGCGCTGGTCGACGTGAACCTGCACGTGGGCACGGGTGAATTCTTGAGTATTGTGGGCCCTTCCGGCAGCGGAAAAACGACGCTGCTGAACATGATCGGCTGCTTGGACGTGCCAACGTCGGGCAAAGTCACGATGTTTGGGAAATTCGATCCGGCTGCGCTCGACGACAAAGAGACCACTCTTCTGCGCCGCGACCGGATCGGGTTCATTTTCCAGACGTTCAATTTGCTGCCGGTATTCAACGTAACTGAAAACGTCGGACTTCCGCTCGAACTGCAGCACGTGCCGAAGGATGAAATTGAGCAGCGCGTCAGCGAGCTTGTTGAAGAGGTCGGATTGACGGAATATGCGCGCCACCGTCCGGACGAGTTGTCCGGCGGACAGCGGCAGCGCGTCGCAGTGGCACGCGCGCTTGTGACGAATCCGAAACTTGTGCTGGCCGACGAGCCGACGGCGAATCTTGATCACGACACCGGCATGGCGATTTTGGAATTGATGCAGGAAATGAACCGTGTGCACGGTACGACTTTTATTTTTTCTACTCACGATCCGAAAGTCATGAGTGTTGCCAAACGCATCGTGACGATGGAAGACGGCAAAATATCCGAGGACAATCATGTGGCGTAAAGTTATCTTGTTGATAATCAGTTTGCCGCTGATTGCAATGGCGGAGCAGACGCTTGTGGAACGCGCGGAAGAACTGCGCGCCCAGAAGCCAGTGACCTATGCGCCGTCGTGGTGCGAGGGACCCGCGAAACATATTCCCGCTCTGTGGAAAATAAAGACTGACGTTCTGAAATCAACGCCCGTCGAGAACATGGAGACGGACGGCGATCCGGCGAAGTATGAAAATATCCTCACGTGGTATCTGCTGACCGAAGACCTTGAGTCGCTCGAAAAGTGGGCGAACACTCTCGCCAACCCACCCGAATTGGCCAAGGCCGAGCTTGCGTTGGCGTTGTTGAATTTTGACGACGCGGAGAAGCACTTTCGCACGACGCTCGAATCTCCCGATCCGACGTTTCAAAGGCTGGGGAAAATCGGTTTGTCGAAAGTTCTGCAGAAACGACAGAAGTACCAGGAAGCGCTTGACGTTTTGGTGAGCGCGTGGACGCTGGATCAACTTTCGGACGACGTGATCTTTCAGGCTGCCTTGTGCAAACAAAGATTGGGCGAGACGAGCGAATCCGTGGACTTGTTTGAGGAAGTCTTGAAGTGGAACTACAGCAATGAACTCGGACACTACTTCCTCGGCAACGGTTTTGCAAGAAAGAACTACACGGAACTTGAGAAACTGTATCCATTGCTAACCTGTCCACAGTATGAACAGTACTTTGACCACGCAATCGCGCATTTCGAGATTGGAGATTATGAAGGCGTGGTCGAAGAGCTTGGTCCGCTGATCGCCGTCTCGACGGAGTGCCCGCGCGCAAGCGTATTGGCCGCCTCGGCCGAATGGATGCGAGGTAACTTCTCTTTTGGCCTGACGCTCTTCAAGGAGGCGCTGGACTCTATTCCCGACTACGGCCGCGCGCATAACGGCGTGGCGAAGTGTTTGGAGCAAATGCGGCTGCATGAAAACGTCTATCGCGACGCGGATCAAGCGGCCTTTGACGCCAAACCGTATCCACAGATTCCGATGATTGAGAAATATATTCTCAATTGGGAATCGCTTTCAGACCGGCACAAGAAACAGGTCGCGATCTCAGTCGAGCCGTGGAAGGACTATATTCCCGTTTTGGTCGCGTGCGGCAGTCATCACTATATCAAGCCGCTGCACGAGAAGCTCTCGGAGTGTCCGGGGCTTGAGACGATTGCCGATCAGAGAATCAGCTACGATTCCCGTCTATGGGACGACGTGCGCGGCTGCGGCGGCTATACGACCGTGACCGGAATCGAAGACGTGGAGCGCTCGATTTACAACAAGTACAACACGGTGCTGCACGAACTTACACATCAGGTGCACGGAGTTTTTCCGCCCGAGGATCAAAAGCGCATTGAAGATTTGTACCGCGAAGCCAGCGCAAAGGACGCGGACGGCGAAGAAATTTTCGTCAGCCGCTACCAAGGATCAAGCGTATGGGAGTATTTTGCGGAAGGGATGAACTCGTATTTCTCGCCTCAGCGAAATGCGTACGACACGCGCGAGATCACAAAAGAGCGGTTGTTCAGGCTCGATCCGAAGCTCGTCTCGCTGCTCGAATACTACATGACCGCGCCAAACATTGAGGCATGCTATCCCGTGGGCTTCGTGAACGCCGCCGACAACGAGGTGGAGTTGGGAAAGCTCTCCGAGGCTATGACCTACGCACGTAAGGCCGAAGAGCACGACGCCAACTCAGAAGTCGCATTGCGCGCCATTGCTCGCATCAGTTCATACGAAGACAAAGACAGCCTGTCTGAGGCCTACGCGGAACGGCTGGTCCAGTCTTTTCCGGACAAGGCAAATTCCTACAGCCAATTGGCGTGGTCGCGGGCTTTCGCGAACGGTGACTTTGTGACCAATCTGCCGCTGATTCAAAGTGGATTGGAAAAAACAAGCGGTTCTGAACGGACTCAGTTGATGCGGGAAAATGCCGCCTGGCAATTTACTTGTGGCATGTTTGACGAAGCTGTCGTAAATTACAGGGCTGTGCTTGCGGACCAAGGCACGGACGACGACGCGCTGCGGGGCTATGCCGAGGCGCTCTTGTGGGCGGGTTATTCCGAGCGGTCCGACTCGGTTTATCAGGTGGCTTTGAAACGCCGCAGCGGTGTCGTGGACTTGCGTCTTGAGTACGCGCGGCTGCTGCTTCTAAACGGCAGGCTTGCGGAAGCAAAAGATCAGATTGACGAAGCGGAACTTCTGAAACCCGGTGACGGACGCGTGGCCGCGCACCGCGCGTGGTGGGCGAATCTTTCCGGAGACCGCCAAGCTGCGCTGGACAATTGCATTGTGGCGTCGGATCAGTATCCCGGTGACGCCATCGTACAGGCCATCACGGCGAACATTCTGAACAAACCTGTAAAACCGGAAAGTACTGTTCCCGAGTGGCGCTATGACACAAAAGAGTCCACGTATGTGGCGGACAATTTCTGGGACAGCGCGACGAAGACTCTGCTGACAAACGGACTAAATTTACTCTCCAAATAACTCTTGGGCTGAACCCTTGGACGGACAACAAAACGGAGGCACGTTATGAAGAAGGCCATCATTTGGCTGGTTCCCGCTCTCTTCTGTGTGCTGGGAGCCGCGAGCACTTATGCTGCTGAGATCGCTCCCGATTTGCAGGACTATTGGAGCAAAGCTGCTCCCACGGATCGCGTGAACGCAATTTTCTATTTGTGGGAACGGGTGGATATTCGCGAAATGGACAACACGCTGCACGACATGCGCGCAACTCGTCAGCAGCGGCACCAGATTGTCGTGGAAGAATTGCAGCGCGTCGCTCGTGAAACTCAGCCTCCGCTGCTTTCAGAGCTTGAAAATCTTAAGAACCAAGGCCTGCTGGACGGATATACTCCGTATTGGATTACGAATTGTATCGTCGTGAAGGGCGCGCTCTCCACACTTGAAGAATTCGCAAAGAATTCGGCAATTGAGCGTGTGGAATCCGTGCCGAAGATAGAATTGATCGAGCCCGTTCGTGAAGACCGGGAAGTGCGACAGGCGTTGGACTCGCGGACTTCGGGTGTCAATGCCGTACACGCGCCGCAAGTTTGGTACGAATTGGGATTCACCGGCGAAGGCACACTGGTCGCGAACATGGACACCGGAGTGGACGGCACGCATCCCGCTTTGGCGTCGCGTTGGCGCGGCAATCATGCTCCTCATGAAGAATGCTGGTTGGACGTCTTGGGAACGAATTTTGACACGCCGCACGCTGCTGGAAGCCACGGGACACATACGATGGGTACCATGTGTGGGACCGGCAGCGCAACGTCCAATGTCGACACGGTCGGCGTGGCGCCCGGTGCGGAATGGATTGCCATGAATGCGATCGGCGGCTTTGGAGCGGACTTTGACAGCGACGTGCTTGAAGGCTACCAGTGGTTCGCCGATCCCGACGACGATCCGGAAACGGTTGATGACGTGCCGGACGTGATTCAAAATTCGTGGGGAGTATACGGTGGCTTTCCCGGATACTCGGACTGCTATGAGGTTTGGAATGAAGCGATTCTTGCTTGCGAGGCCGCCGGAACCGTCGTAACTTTCTCCGCTGGCAACGAGGGACCAAATCTCTATTCTCACCGCAGTCCCGCCAACATTGCGATTGACTCGGTGACGTTCTTCTCGATCGGCTCCGTCAATGCCAACAACTGGCCGGGCACGCCGCACCCGATTTCGGGTTTTTCGAGCCGTGGTCCGAGTGACTGCGATTCGTCGGCAATTAAGCCAGAAGTTGTCGCACCCGGAGAGGACGTATATTCCACTTTGCCGGGCAATACCTACGGCAACAACAGCGGTACCTCGATGGCCGGACCGCACGTGGCCGGAATCATTGCGTTGATGCGCGAAGCCAATCCGAATGCGGATCCGCGCGATATCAAATCCGCTCTGCTTGAGACGGCAATTGACTACGGTTCTGCCGGCGAAGACAACACATATGGCCGCGGGATGGTAGACGCCTATGAAGCGGTTCTATTGATTGCCTCCTCGCGCGGACTGATCATGGGACAGGTGACAGATGCCACAACCAGCGAACCGATTTCAGGAGCACGCATTCAGGTCGGCGATAATTTTGCCCGGCTAACGGACTCGCAAGGCAACTACAGGATTTCGACTCCGTCTGATTCCGTACTGCCGATTTCTGCGAGTGCATTTGGCTATGCTCAGTACAACAGCAGTATCACGGTCGCGGAAGGCGACACTTTGTTCCTCGATGTCGAGCTTTCGCCGGTTGTTACGGGCACGCTGCACGGCACAGTTCAAATTGGCGAGAACATTCCACTCGAACATGCCATTGTAACACCCCAGTTCATTCCCGTGGACCCTGAGGAAACGGATGAAAACGGCGAATTCACATTTGTCTTGCCGGGAGCGAACAATTACACGTTTCATTTGCAGTTTGGCGAACTTGAAACTGACACGACTTTGTGGGTAGAAGCCGGCACGACCACGAATGTCGACGTGCAGTTCTCAACTCCCCGTTCGCAGCCGCTGGCCGGATCGGATTCTTCTTATGGCTACGTCGCCTATGACCGCTACGACTTCGGTCTGCCCGCGCAGTATGACTGGACGGACATGACGGATGCGACGGAGTTGGATTATCCGCAAATCACCGACGCGTCCATGTACATAGAAATGCCGTTTCCGTTTATGTATTACGGAGATCGCTTCGATTCTCTGACGATCAACGAGAACGGTTGGATTGCCGGAGGCGAAAGCCCCTTGCGAACCAATTCGAACACGACGATTCCTTCCGAACAAGGTCCGGCGGCCATGCTGGCGCTTTGTTGGGACAATCTAATTCTCAGAACGGTGCCGGAAGAATCGCGTGTGCTGACCAAGTATGATCCGGCCGGAGGCGTATTCACGATTGAGTACAACCATTTGTATTTTGTTCCCGTTTCGGGCGCGTATTTCACGGGGCAAATCAAGATCTTTGATCAAGAAGTTTGGCCGACGCCCACGGGCGATTGCGAAATCCTGTTCTTGTACGACAGCGTCGGTGTCACAACCAGCATGACGGTCGGTATTGAGAGTCCCGATCAAACCGACGGCCTGCAGGTAGTTTTTAACGCGTTGTTGAACGAAAACTCGTTCCCGGTCACTTACGGAAGCGCGATTCTGTTTACGACCCGCTCAGGCGAGCGCACGCGCGGAAACATGACCGGAAGTTTGTCGCTGCATCCGGCGCTGTCGGAAGCGGTGCCGAACGGCGTGCGGCTTGGAAACGTTCAGGCGCAAGTATTCGTCGACGGCTCGTTTGCATTCCCGAATACATTTGCCGGTCCGCGCACGGTGCGTGTGCAGGTTCCCGGTTACGAGCAAGTCATAACGTATGGCACCGTACCCACGGGCGGAACCGTGAATGTGGAAGCGGACGTTCTGCGGCTTGATCCTCCCAGCAACTTGACCTACACGCGCTCGAATGATTCGCTGTTCATGACTTGGGAACTGCCGGAAAGCGTCGGCGGGTTGGATGATCTGCAGAGCTACATCATTCATATTGATTCGTACTACCTCGACGAAACCTCCGACCTGTTCTACAATGCGCGCATTCCGACAGGCGAACAAGGTCACTTTTTCTGGCTGACCGCGTCCTATGAAGGCGGAGAAAGCGGCGCGACGGATACGATATTTGTGACGTGGCTGGGCGCGGACGAAAGCGTTACGATTCCCTCTGAGTTTGCGCTCTCCCCCGCCTTTCCGAATCCGTTCAATCCGACGACCTCTATGGACGTCGCATTGCCGCAAAACTCACACGTGAGCCTGCACATCTATGACGTGACCGGCCGGATCGCCGCCACGATTGCCGACGGAGACTTTTCGGCAGGTGTTCACAGATTCACGTGGAATGCCGCTGGCATGGCAACGGGAGTCTATTTTGCCCGAGTGGAATCTTCACTGGGCACGCAGATGCAGAAACTGCTCCTGCTGAAATAGAAGCAGCTTGAGAAACTGAGAAAGGCCGGGCTTGTCCCGGCCTTTTTTTGTTGCACTTGACTCCCTCGACAGAAGTTATTATCCTCTGAAGAGTGTCAGTTTCCTCTGTGGAACATAAACTACTTGCCATGAAGACTTTGAACCGTTTCCTCATCATTGCCGCACTTTTCGTTTGTACGATTTTGCACGCGCAGACGGCTCCGCCGCTGACGGTGATCGTGGTGATTGACCAATTACCGATCACTCTGATAACCGAGAATATGGATTTGTTCTCGGAAGACGGATTCAAGCGTCTCGACCGGGACGGTGTGTTCTATACCGAGTGCAGATACCGTCACGGTGTCTTGGAGACAGGTCCGGGACACGCGACTATTGCGACTGGCTGTGATCCGAAGACACACGGGATTGTGGGCAACAGTTGGCGGAATCCAGATGGCTCGGAAGAGTATTGTGTTCAGTGCGACAGCAGCATACTGTTGGTCAGCGAAGTAGGCGGCGTGGCCATGGGTTCGTCGAATTGTCCTGACAATATCATGGTTGACGGATTGTCAGACGCTTGGCGAGGAAAGTTCGGGGCGGACGCGAAGATATGGAGCATGTCCCTTAAAGATCGGGCCGCGATTGCGATGGGCGGCAAGAGTCCGACGGGAGTACTCTGGTCAAACAAGGGGGGGCCGTTTGAGTCCAGTACGTATTACTTCGGCGGACTTCCGAGCTGGTGCCGAATCAGCAATGAAGATTTTTGGTTTTATGATTTCGCGTGGCAAGCGTTCAAAGAGTCTCGCGATTTCAAAGTTAGCGATATTGAGTTCTCGAGCGCTGACGACATGGCCGGTCAAGCAAAACCAAACACTTTCCCGATCGAGCTACCGTCCAACGACAGTCTCCTGCTAAGGGGCTATGGCGCATCATTAAAGGCCTCGCCAATTGGTAACCGCTGGTTGTACGGTGTTGCAAAGACATGCATCACCGAAGAAAAACTTGGCGAAGATGATACTCCCGATTTGTTGTGGATCAGTTTTTCGAGTAATGACATGTGCGGACACATCTACGGCCCGCTTAGTCAAGAGATTCTGGACATAACACTCCGTACAGACAAGCTGATCGCTGAGATGCTAAAGTTCTTGGATGAAACCGTAGGCAAGGGCAACTACTTTTTCGCTCTAACTGCGGATCATGGTGTGTGTCCGCCTTTTGAGTCACCGAAGATACCGGAAGGCGTCGGCGGACGGTTTTCGTTCAAGCAAATGAAGGCGGATTTGAATCAGGAATTGCAGAGCGAATTTGACGCCGAGGCGCACACGTCCGGCGAGTTCGTCGCGGAGCTGGGAATACCTGACGTGGGATTCGACAGAAGCGTGATCAGGCAGGCACATTTGGATCTACGTCATACGGCAACGCGCGCAATTGATTGGCTGCGCACCCAGCCGGGAATTGACAATGTGGTGTTGACCATGACCGCAGAGGATGTGCAAGCGATTGCCGATTCGACTTTACGTTCGCATGTCGCCAACAACTACTTTCCGGGTAGATCGAGCGACGCCTATTTGCGGCCGCTCATGTATTGGCAAAGCGACGGTTCAACGGCAAATCACGGCTCATGCAATGAATACGACCTGCATGTTCCGTTGTTCATAATGGGTGCGCCTTTCGGCCACGGGCGGTCCACAAAAACGTGTGCTCCCGAAGACCTTGTGCCGACGTTGGCAGACGCGCTTGACTTGCGCTTCGCCGTACCACGGGACGGGCGGTCACTTTTGCCGCGATAGCCCCCCACTCCTCTCAAACCTGACGAAACGGGTCCGATAAAGTTTATCGGACCCGTTTTTTATGTCTATTGATTGTATTTAATTATTTTACGTAATATTTGGGTATCGTTAATAATGTTTAGAGTTGCTTCAGGATGTTGTGAGGTGCGAGCAGACGTGCTAAATTGTAAGATGCCCGAGTGTGGCCATAGCTGTGCCGGGAGTATGCACTTATTCAAGAAATAAAGAGAAGTACTATGAAAACCGCGATATTATTGCTCTTGCTCGCGGCGGGGCAACTTTTCGCCGTGCCGCAATTGGTAAATTACCAAGGTTCTTTGACAGCGACTGACGGATCCCCGATTGACTCGACGTTGTCGATGACGATTCGATTGTATGATGCCGCCACAAACGGCACCGTACTCTGGACAGAAGTCCATCCAACCGTTCAGGTATCGAGCGGACTGTTTCATGTGATGCTTGGGTCACTTACTCCGCTGGGCGATTTGTTCGCCAGTCCGCGCTGGATTGGCATCTCGATTGGCGAAGACGGCGAAATGACTCCGCGCGAACAAATTGTCACCGTGGCACACGCATACCGCGTTGGCACGGTGGATGGCGCGAGCGGCGGGACGATTACGGGATTTGTGAAAGTCACCGAAAAAGTATCCGTTGGCTCATTACACTCGGTTGGTGGAAGCAATAGTCTTGTTGTTGGACTCGGAAACGGAACGACTGCGTCGAATACCTTCTCGTCAGGAACAGGCAACAGCGTTCAAGGCGCAAATGGTTCGATCACCGGCGGCTCTGACAATTCTCTTAGCGGATTGAGCAGCACCATCGGAGGCGGCGAGGAAAACCACTTGGATGCCGACTATGCCTCTATTGTCGGCGGTCAAGTAAATGAAGTGTATGGCTCGCATGGAATCGTCGGTGGTGGTACCGCAAACTATGTTGAGGGCTCACATGCAGCGATTTTGGGCGGATATAGCAATGACGCAACTGCAAATTACACATCGGTTGTTGGAGGTTATTCCAATGAAGCGACCGGAACCGGTTCTTCGGTTGGCGGGGGAGGCTTTAATCGCGCACGAGGAGGATATAGCACAATTGCAGGAGGGGGTGGTGCGACAGCAGCAGATTCAAATTATGCGACTCAGGCATTCTCGACAATTGGAGGCGGAACAAAGAACACATCTGATGGTTATTCGTCCGTGGTTAGCGGCGGACGCGAAAATACGGCACATGGTCTATACAGCACCGTGAGCGGGGGGCGACTGAATATTGCGGATTCGACTTTTGCAACCATTGGAGGCGGGTACAACAACAAAGCATTCCATTATGCTTCAACAGTAGGTGGAGGGTATGACAACGTCGCTGACACGAGTTTCTCGGTAATTGGCGGGGGATACAGTCACACTGCAAGCGGCTATGCCACGACGATAGCGGGAGGATACAACAACAACGCCCAACTGAGCTATTCGAGTGTCGGGGGAGGCTATGGTCAAGATGCAAGCGGCTATGCCTCAACCGTCGCGGGGGGATACAGCAACAGTGCCTCTGGCATTTATTCATCAGTCAGCGGAGGTACACTTAATGATGCCGCAGGCGGTGAAGCAACTGTGGGAGGCGGCTATTCCAATTCGGCCGCCGATTGCTGTGCAGTCGTGGGTGGAGGGCGAAACAATTTGGCCGAAGGGCGTATGAGTGTAGTAGCCGGAGGCGGAGGCTACACTTCTGACTATGGCAACAGGGCGATGACAGATTGGGCCACAATCGCAGGTGGAAGACAGAACCTCGCAGAAGGCGCATTCTCGTTTATCGGAGCGGGTGAAGGCAATCGGGCCAGTGGCACGAGCACTGTCGTATGCGGAGGAAAAGACAATTCTGCATTGTTTGCCTATTGCACGGTCGGAGGTGGAGACAGCAATCGAATTGCGAACAATAGACTTGCTTCAACTATCAGCGGCGGCAAGTATAATTCCATCAGAGGTGACTACAGCGTAATAGCCGGCGGTGGCGGGTACTGGCCGCAGGACAGCAATTATGTCAGCGGCAACTACTCGGTTGTGCCCGGCGGAACCCGCAACTATGTTGAAGGTGATTACTCATTCGCGGCGGGTCGCAGAGCGCATACGATTGACGACGGCTGTTTCCTGTGGGCGGATGCCAACGACGACGATTTGGAAACATGGCGCAACAATCAGTTTCTCGTGCGCTGCTCGGGCGGAGCAGTCTTCTTCTCGGACGCTGCGATGACAACGGGAGTTGAGTTAGTTCCCGGCGGAGGCTTTTGGGCAGGCAGCAGTGACTCGACTTTGAAAACGAACATTCGCATGGCGGATTCCCGTGCAATTCTCGAAAAACTGACGTCACTTCCGATCAAGGAGTGGCGCTACAAAGCTGAAGATCCAGCTTCGAACCACATTGGCCCGATGGCACAAGATTTCTATGCGGCATTCGGATATGGAATTAACAACACGAAGATCTCGACCATTGATCCCGACGGCATCGCGCTGGCGGCGATTCAGGAATTGGCGAAACAGAATGCGGAACTTCGCGCGGAAATTGACGCACTAAAGGAGAAGATCAAGTAGCAATCAATATTGCTTGAAAATATTTCGTTTTATTCAAGATTTCAAAGGAAAAAGCTCATGACACGGCTTTACATGGCAATCGTACTGCTTGTATCGCAGGCTTTTGCCGTTCCACAATTAGTGAACTATCAAGGTTCTTTGACCGCAACTAACGGAACTCCTATTGACTCTACTCTGTCGATGACGTTCCGTGTGTATGACGCCGCAATTGCCGGCAACGTGCTTTGGGCAGAAACTCATCCAAGCGTTCAAGTTTCGAACGGACTGTTTCACGCCATGCTCGGTTCGGTTACTTCGCTCGGAGATTTGTTCGCCAGTCCGCGTTGGATTGGCATTTCGATTGGTGGAGACAGCGAAATGTCTCCACGAGAACAGATCGTCACTGTGGCCCATGCTTATCGCGTGGGAACCGTGGACGGAGCGAGCGGCGGGACGATAACCGGCGACGTGCTGATTACGGGCAACGGAAATATTGGATTGTCACATCAGATCAACGGAGTCAACTCGCTGCTTGTAGGCCATGCAAACGGAGCTTTTCAGTCTAACGTTCTTGCATCTGGAACAGGCAACACCGTTTTCGGTATCAATGGGTCAATTACGGGAGGATCTGACAACAGCGTTAGTGGTTCAAACAGCACCATCGGCGGTGGTACTGAAAATAACTTAGACGCTGGCAACGCAGTGATTGGCGGTGGTCAGGGAAACGAGGTTTATGGCGCAAGTGGAATAGTCGGCGGCGGCAGCGGAAACTTCGTGAACGGTTCGTGGGCTGCGATTCTCGGCGGGTACTCCAATGATGCTTCAGCCAACTTTTCAGCAATCGGCGGCGGCTACATCAACAGAGCGAGCGGAATCGGCGCGTCTATCGGCGGCGGAAGTTTTAATCGTGCGCGTGGGGATTTCTGCACGATTGCAGGCGGCGGAGGCGCAACCGCGCCGGACTCTAATTACGCGACGAACTCCTACTCAACAATAGGCGGTGGAGCCAGAAATATCTGTGACGGTAGCTCATGTGTCGTAAGCGGAGGTTATGGTAATACAGCTCACGACAGTATCAGTACGGTTGGCGGAGGGCAGAACAATGTGGCAGGGAGCCTTGCCGCAACGGTATCCGGAGGAATCAACAACTCTGCCTCCTACTACAACTCTACGATTGGCGGAGGATCTTATAACGAGGCGAACGCCGGGTATGGAACCGTTGGCGGTGGATCAGTCAACGTGGCAAGCGACATCGCAGCAACGGTTGCCGGTGGAATCAATAATTCCGCGGATGGGTATATTTCTGTCATTGGTGGTGGAAATGTCAACACCGCATCCGGAGACGTTTCAGCCGTTTGCGGCGGTGAAATGAACATCGCGAGTGGAAACGGTTCATTTGTTGGCGGCGGCGGCAACAATCGCGCGCGCGGTGACTACAGCACAATTGCGGGCGGCGGCGGAGCGACCGCTGCAGACTCAAATAGTGCGACAGACGCCTATTCCGCTGTTGGAGGCGGAGCGAGGAATACCGCTGGGGGTTATGCGTCTGTAGTGAGCGGCGGATTGGGCAACAGCGCCCTTGGCTTGTACAGTGCGGTCGGCGGCGGATCCAGCAATCACGCTGATCAAGCCTATGCGACAGCAAGCGGAGGGGCCGGTAGTTTTGCGAGCGGCTATTCGTCGGTTGTAGCAGGCGGCTATGCCAACAATGCGGAAACGGATTACGCAGCGGTCGGCGGTGGGTATTTTAACAAGGCTACAGGTGACGGTTCATTCGTTGGCGGCGGCGGCTACAATCGTGCGCGAGGATATTTCAGCACAATAGCTGGCGGCGGCAGCACTAGCGCGGCTGACTCTAATTACGCGGCAAACTCCTTCTCAACTGTTGGTGGCGGCAGAAGAAACGTCGCAGACGGCAACTCGTCTGTCGTAGGCGGAGGCAACGTCAATTCGGCTCACGACAGTTACTGTACAGTTGCCGGTGGAACAAGCAATACCGCAGATGGGTACATTTCCACCGTAGGCGGCGGAGTCTCGAACGGGGCATCGGGAGCGTTCGCAACCATTAGTGGCGGTGGAAGTCATGTCGCTTCCGGATACGGCTCGTTTGTCGGCGGAGGCGGTTTCAATCGTGTGCGAGGCCAATACAGCGTCATTTGCGGCGGTGGAGGATCCTTGGTAAATGACTCCAACTATGTCAGCGGAGACTACTCCGTGGTGCCCGGCGGAACACGCAACAGTGTCACCGGAGACTACTCATTTGCGGCGGGCCGCAGAGCCAAGGCGTTGCATGACGGCTGCTTCGTTTGGGCAGACGCGGTGAACATCGATCTGCCTACGTCGGCCAACAACCAATTCCGCGTACGGAGTTCAGGCGGCGCTCTGTTTTACTCAAACTCGGCTATGACAACGGGCGTACAGCTGCTCCCGGGATCGGGCGCGTGGTCAAATGCCAGCGACTCGACCCTGAAGACGAATATTTGCAATGTTAATGGTCAAGATGTACTTGATAGGCTCGCAAATCTTCCGATTAAGGAGTGGCGCTACAAGGACGAAGACTCGGGATCAAGGCATATCGGTCCGATGGCTCAAGACTTTTACGCGGCGTTCGGCTACGGCGCCGACAATACAAGAATCTCAACCATTGATCCCGACGGCATCGCGCTGGCGGCGATTCAGGAATTGGCGAAACAGAACGCGGAACTCAAGACACAGGTAGCTGAATTGATAAAACGATTGGATAAACTGCAATAAAAAACGTCCACGCCTGACACAGGCAAACAGAAACTGGAAAAAGGAGAAGCCCATGACGCGGCTGTTTATACTGCTGTTGCTTGCATCGCAAGCTTTGGCCATTCCACAATTGTTGAACTACCAAGGTGAATTGAAAGACACGGGAGGCTCGCCGGTTGACACGACGGTCTCGATGCTCTTTACGATGTACGATTCGCCAAGTTTGGGTACCGTGCTTTGGTCGGAAACACAAGGGTCGGTGACGACCAGTGACGGATTGTTTCACGTTTTGTTGGGATCGGTGACTCCCGTACCGGATAGTGTCTTCAAGCAAAGCACCGTCTGGTTGGGAATCACAGTAGGAACAGACACGGAGATGTCTCCGCGCGAGCAGATCGCATCGGTGGGCTGCGCGTATCGAGTAAGTTCCGTCGACAGCGCATCCGGTGGAACGATAACAAGCGATCTCGTTGGATTGGGCAAAGGGACATTTGGCGCAAATAGTATTGCATCGGCGGACTACAGTACGGTTTCCGGTGGCTTGAACAATGCATCCACTGGGTATGCAGGCACTGTCGGCGGCGGTCAGCAGAATCAAGCCAATGACGATTTCGCGTCCGTCGCAGGAGGCTATTTGAATCAGGCGACAGGAAGATACAGTCACGTGGGCGGCGGAGGCGGCAATATCGCGAGCAATGAGAACTCCACAGTGGCAGGCGGCGCAAGCAGCATTGCGTCCGGGTTTTCGAGCACGGTCGGTGGCGGCTATCAAAACAGTGCAGCGGGAACTCATGCAACAGTTGGCGGCGGTTACTCAAATGACGCTGACAGTGCGTATGCAACGGTTTCGGGTGGTTACAGCAATTCGGC
This sequence comes from Calditrichota bacterium, assembly GCA_020637445.1. NCBI lineage: Bacteria > Pseudomonadati > Calditrichota > Calditrichota bacterium. The sequence goes on from JACJVZ010000001.1 coordinate 1,869,134, forward strand.
CGGCGACTATAGTGGCGTTGGAAGCGGATTTGGAAATGATGCACAAGGAAGGTACAACTTCATCGGTGGCGGATTAGGAAATATAACCGACAGCACGTACTCTGCTGTTGCCGGAGGACATCAGAACCAAGCAAGTGGTTTCGCATCTTTCGTCGGCGGCGGAGAGCAGAATCACGCCGACACAACGTACGCAACGGTTGCCGGAGGTATTCAAAATACAGCGATAGGTGAATCATCCACGATTGGCGGCGGACGCTCGAACTATGCATCGCGCGATTACGCGACGATCGCAGGAGGACGCGACAACGATGCCACACGCGGCTTTGCCACGATCGGCGGCGGTGCGGGCAATGCAGTGTCCTACTATTATGGCACGGTTGGCGGCGGTTACCTGAACCACGCGCAAGGTGATCTCACGACTGTCGGGGGGGGCTGGTCAAACATTGCACGTGACTCTGGCTCGGTGATTTCCGGTGGTCACTTGAACCTCGCCGATGGAAAATACTCCGCAATTGCAGGAGGATCGGAAAACAGCGCAAGCGGAGACTACGCTTTCGCAGCAGGACAACAGGACACAGCGTCAGGAGACTATTCGACAGTTAGTGGCGGAACAAGAAACCGAGCCTTGGGTAACAAGAGCACCGTTGGTGGCGGGGAAAACAACGAAGCAAGCTTGTACTGCACCGTTGGAGGCGGGCAAAACAACTTTGCCGGGAACACTGCAACTACGGTTGGCGGAGGCTCCTTCAACGAGGCACAGGGCAATACCAGCACGATCGGCGGGGGGAGAAACAACGTGATTGCCGGAACCGGCTATTACTCCACGATAGGCGGTGGAATCGAAAATCATGTTAGTGGATCCTATGCCACAATCGCAGGAGGAGGAGGTCCACTACCTTCTGACAGCAACTCTGCGCTAGGCAACTATTCCACAATTAGCGGAGGTACTCGCAACTCTGCGACAGGGGATTACAGCGCTGTGGGGGGCGGGTGGTCAAACTCAGTCAGCAACTACAGCAGCACTATCGGAGGCGGCTATGACAATACGGCTTCAAACGAAAACGCTACAGTCGGGGGCGGAAGTTTTAATTCTGCAAGTGGACATTCAAGTACCATAGGCGGGGGGTCTGGGAATGCCGCGGCTGGCGAACAGAGCGTTGTTTCAGGTGGTAGTGGTAATCAAGCGCAGGGAGTTTCATCATTCGTTGGAAGCGGCGGAGGGAACTTCGCAACTGGCGACTACAGTTCGGTTGTCGGAGGGATTAGAAATAAGGCACGTGGCGACTTCTCAACTGTCGCAGGGGGAGGTAGTGTATCTGTGGCAGACAGCAACTCTGCACAAGGAATAGCCTCCGCAATAGGTGGAGGATCAAGAAACCTATCGTCAGGAGACCTCTCAACTGTATCGGGCGGATATAACAACGTTGTCGACGGTGACTATTCTACGATTTCAGGCGGAAAAGGCAATAGGGCACGTGGCGACTTCTCGACTGTCGCAGGGGGAGGTGGAGCATTTCAGGCAGACAGCAACTCTGCACAAGGAATAGCCTCCGTGATAGGTGGAGGACGAAGAAACCTATCGTCAGGAATCCTCTCAACTGTATCGGGCGGATATAACAACGCTGTCGACGGTGACTATTCTACGATTGCAGGCGGCAGTGACAACACATTGACGGGCGGAGTGTCTTTTGTCTGTGGCAGCCACGTCAGTGCAACGGCTGACAGTGCCTTTGTCTTTGGTGATGGTTCGGAAACATTCAGCGTCGGCGCAGATAATACGGCGAGTTTCCTTGTCAACAACGGTTTCCGCATTTGGACAGCGAACCCGGTTTCGAGCAACATCGGTACGCGTTTGACGGCAGGCGGCACATCGTGGGTTGCGCTCTCGGATTCCACGACCAAAGAAAACCGTCGCGCGGCAAACGGGAAAGACATTCTTGAGAAGATTCAGTCAATGCCGATTGACCGCTGGAACTACAAGCATCAAGACGAATCCATCGAGCACGTTGGCCCGATGGCGCAGGACTTTTGGACAGCATTTGGTTTAGGCAGTGACTCGCTCGGCATTGAAACGATTGACGCCGACGGCGTGTTGTTCGCGGCTGTTCAGGAATTGGCAAAGCAAAACGCAGCTCAGGCTCAAGAGATCGCGGAGCTGAAAAACATGGTAAGACAATTAGTTCAATTAGGAAATAAATAGCAGGCAGTCAGTCTGGAAGGATGAAACGATGAGACATTTACTTGCACTCTTGTTGATCGCCGCGAATGCGTTTGCGGTGCCGCAGTTGATCAACTATCAAGGTCAACTTGCGACCGGTATTAACTCGACGCCGGATACGACGGTGGCCATGACATTCACGATTTACAACGCTTCGGAGAGCGGCACGTCCCTGTGGACTGAGACTCATCCGGCCGTGGTCGTGAATGGTGGTCTGTTCAAAGTGGCGCTGGGATCGCAAACAACTTTGCCCGACGTGTTCAGCGGGAATTGCTGGATCGGCGTAACGGTGGGCGAAGACACTGAAATGACTCCGCGCGAACAAATCACGACGTCAGCTCATGCCTACCGTGTGGGAACCGTGGACGGCGCAACAGGTGGCCATGTCTCATCGAATGTCTCTATCGGAACGGGAACGACGGCCGGCGGTCAGTCTACATTCGCGGCCGGAGAAAACAATTCGGCAAGCGCAGGCTTCTCAAATATTAGTGGCGGAAAATTAAACCGCACAACGGGATTAGCATCAACGGTCGGCGGCGGACAAAACAACCACGCAGCCGGAATCTACTCTACTGTGGGCGGCGGCGGCGGACCGGCTTTGATTGACTCGAACTACGCGGGCAGCCAAGGCAGCACCGTGGGCGGCGGAACCAGCAACAACGCCGCGGGATTTTTTGCAACGGTTGCAGGCGGCTGCGGCAACACGTCGACAAATCAGTTCTGCACCGTAGCAGGTGGCTTGACCAACAATGCGACGAACTTGCATGCCACGGTCGGCGGCGGCTACAACAATCAAGCGACCGGTGAGAAATCGATCATCGGCGGCGGCACCGAGAACGACGCAGTCGGAGGATTTTCGACCATCACAGGCGGCAAGAACAACTACGCGTCGGGAATCAACTCAACCATCGGCGGCGGTCAAAACAACTTCGCTCGCGGATTGAATTCAACCGTTGGCGGCGGCGGTGGATTGGCGGCGATTGATTCGAACTCGGCGGGCAGCCAAGGCAGCACAGTCGGCGGCGGTTCAAGCAACAACGCGTCCGGTTTCTTCGGCACGGTTGCAGGCGGCTGCGGCAACACGTCGACAAACCAGTTCTGCACGGTCGCGGGTGGTTTGACCAACAATGCGACGAACCTGCATGCGACGGTCGGCGGCGGCTACAACAATCAAGCGACGGGCGACAAATCCACAGTTTCCGGCGGCAGTGAAAACACCGCGAGCGGACTTCACTCAGTCATTCCCGGCGGTACGCACAATCACGCCGACGGAGACTTTTCGCTGGTTGCAGGAAGAAACTCGCTGACTCCGATTGGCATGCCGGGCTGCTTAGTGTGGGGCGCTTCGTCCACGGGTGCGCTCACTCAATCGTTTGCAGCTTACACGGCAACGTTCCGGTGTCAAAACGGCGCGCGTTTCTACACCGATTCGAGCAACACCGTCACGGGTGTTACGTTGGGTCAGGGCGCGGGCGCATGGTCGTCATTGTGTGACGTGAATCAGAAAAATCTCTATGGTTCAGTTGATTCGCGTTCGATTTTGGACAAGGTATCTTCTCTCCCGCTCTATCGTTGGAGCTACAAAACTCAAGATGAAAGTGTGCAGCACATCGGCCCGACCGCGCAGGATTTCAGCGCGGCGTTCGGCTTGGGCGAAAACAACACGACCATCTGCACGCTCGATCCCGACGGCGTCGCGCTCGCCGCGATTCAGGAGCTTGCCAAGCGAAATGCAACACTGGAAGCTGAAGTTGCGGAATTGCGCAGCGCTATCTTGGAACTTCAATCAAAGTAAATTTCTCACGGGGAGAACACAATGTTTCGAAAGACAGTCCTCTTGCTTGGTGTCCTATGGACCTCTGCTTTCGCCTTTGCGGTACCAAGCTTGATCAAATACCAAGGCCAGATCGCGGATACGTCTGGAGCGGCTCTCGACACGACGATTTCGATCACTATCGGTCTATATGATGGCTCCGGCGGCGGTGCCAATTTACTATGGAGTGAAATACATCCTTCTGTTTCCGTGCAAAACGGCTTGTTCGATGTGTTGATGGGATCCATTACTCCACTCAACATAGTCGACTTCAGTACTCCGCAACTATGGTTGGGAACAACAGTCGGAAGCGATGCCGAAATGTCGCCGCGCGAACAAGTTGTGTCTGTTGCCTACAGTTTGAAAGTAGGAACGGTGGACGGCGCGACCGGAGGAATGCTCAGCAGCGACTTGAATGTTCTCAACCGGATAAACGTCGGATCTGACAATGTCAATTCCGGATTCATGGCCAACGTTTTCGGAAATTTCAACACGGCAAGCGGAGACTATTGCGTGGTGTTGGGAGGGTATGATAACAGCGCAACGGAAGAAGGAGCAGTCGTCGGCGGCGGCGAGGTGAATACCGCAAGCGGTATTACTTCGGCGGTTTCCGGTGGCGTCTCGAACAGTGCGCTGGGTGAATCGTCCTTCGTTGGCGGTGGAAACGGAAACAGCGCGCAGATGGACGGGGATGTTGTGGCTGGAGGAGTGGTGAACACAGCTAACGGTGGCAACAGTTTCATCGGGTCTGGATTTCTGAACAACACCACTGGGTCGCATTCTGTAATCGGCGGCGGGGAACTGAATAAAGCGTCCGGCAACTACTCAACCGTCGGAGGCGGACGCGGCAACAAGGCGATTGGATTGTTTTCAACGGTAGCCGGCGGCGGCGGATCCTCGAACGCCGATACTAATCGCGCACAGGGAAATTACAGTTCAATTTCGGGCGGTCGAGGCAACTTTGCAGGCGGCGAATCAACGGTTATTGGCGGAGGTTTCACGAACAGCGCACTGACAGTCGGCGACGTGGTCGTTGGCGGCGGTGAGAACGAAGTCAACGGCGGCTACGCATTTATCGGCTCCGGATTTCGCAATCATGCTTTGGCAACCATGGCGACGATTTGCGGCGGCACGTCGAACATTGCCTCGGGAGGCCGCGCCTTCATCGGTTCAGGCTACCGCAACGAGGCTACGGGAAGCCACGGAGTGATTGGCGGCGGTCTTTACATTAGAGCTCGCGGAGATTATTCTGTGGCAGTCGGCGGCGGTGGTTTGCTGGAGAGTGACAGCAACAGTGCAACCGGAATCCACAGCGCAATTTTGGGCGGCCATCAAAACTTCGCGGGTGGAGAATCTTCCGTCATCGTAGGCGGTTTGATGAACCGCACAAACATAATTGGCGACGCAGTCGTAGGCGGCGCGGAGAACGACGCGAACGGAGGCTACGCATTCATCGGCGGCGGATTCAGCAATCAAACGTTGGGATCGCAAGCGGTGATTGCCGGCGGCAACAACAATTTGGCCGTCGGTGGTCGAGCGTTTATCGGATCTGGCTATCGCAATGAAGCCTCAGGCAACTATGGCGTGATACCCGGCGGCAGTTACAACCGCGCGCGCGGAGAGTACTCGTTTGTCGGCGGTGGTGGCGGATTGTCCGAAGCCGATTCGAATTCCGCGACGGGCTATGCTTCCGTGATCGGAGGCGGGCAGAGCAACCGCGCGAACGGCGACCGCTCCGTTGTAACGGGAGGTCAAGGAAATAGAACAACGAATAACTGGGGTACCATTTCGGGCGGCTATGGCAACCAAGTCTATGGCGTTGCCGCGGCAGCCGGTGGTGGCCAAGACAACACCGCAACGGGAAGTCACTCGCAAATAGCCGGAGGTCGCGACAATAACGTTAGCGGTTCTTACAGTACGATTGGCGGAGGCTATCAAAACTATGTCGCGGGATCGCAAGCAACCGTTGCGGGCGGACGTCAGGACTCGATTTACATGACCAACGGGTTTATCGGTGGCGGTATCAACAATGTGATTCGATCCGGCGCGGGCACCAATGGTGCGATCGTCGGCGGTTCGAGTAACGAAGTCACCTTCGGCGGTGCGTTCATCGGCGGGGGAATCAGCAATCTTGCTTCTGCATACGATGCAGTGGTCGGAGGCGGCAACGGCAACACGGCGTCCGGCAGCCAAGCCACTGTTCCCGGCGGATTAAGCAACACGGCGTCAGGTGCCTATTCTTTCGCGGCGGGTGCGAACGCAACGGCGTCGCACACGGGATCATTCGTCTGGGCAGGCGGCGCGGCGACTTCTTCCTATGCAAACAACTCGGTCGCAATGCGAGCGCATGGCGGCATGCGAGTTTACACGGCGGCCGGAACCGCAACGGGCGTTAATCTTCCGGCGGGTGGTGGATCGTGGGCTTCCTTGTGCGACGTGAACCAGAAGAATCTTTTCGGCTCTGTGGATTCACGTTCGATCTTAGACAAAGTGGCCACGCTTCCCCTGTATCGTTGGAGCTACAAAGCACAAGACGCAAGCATTCAACACATCGGCCCGACGGCGCAGGATTTCAGCGCGGCGTTTGGCCTTGGCGATAACAACACGACGATATCGACCGTCGATCCGGATGGAATTGCACTCGCGGCAATTCAGGAATTGGCGAAGCAAGTTCAGGCATTGCGAGCGGAAAACGCTTCACTGCAAAAGCAGATTGATGAAATAAAGAAATAGTGATGGCTGGCAAATTATCCCCCATGGAAAGTGAGATTTCAATGAAGACGAGTGTCTTCGCACTCATGCTTGCGTTGGCAAGCGCGGCCTTGGCAATTCCCTTACAGATTAACTATCAAGGCAAACTCGCTGACACCGGGGGAGCACCGCTCGACACAACCGTCGCGATGACGTTCACAGTTTACACTCAGTCATCTGGAGGAACCGCACTGTGGTCGGAAACTCATCCGGCGGTGAGTGTCGTCGATGGAATTTTCACCGCAAAGCTCGGTTCTGTGACGGTTTTGGACGACTTCTTCATAAATCCAGTTTGGTTGGGAGTGACGGTCGGTGGTGATAGCGAACTCAGTCCTCGCGAGCAATTCTCGAGCGTCGCGCACGCGTATCGAGTGGGAACTGTCGACGGCGCAAACGGTGGAACCATCACAGGGAACGTAGTGGGCACCGCCAAGGGAACATTTGGTTCGCAGAGTGATGCGTCGGGAGTTGCCGCAACGGTTTCCGGCGGATCGGGAAATACGGCAAGTGGTGAATTGAGCACGGTCGGCGGCGGCGATGCGAATACGGCCAGCGCGACATGGAGCACGGTAGCTGGTGGATTTGAAAATACCGCGTCCGGAGAAATGTCCTTCGTCGGCGGCGGCAACGTGAACTTTGCATTGGGTTCATATTCAACCATCGGCGGCGGTGTTGCGAATTCTGCGACGGCGGATAATGCAACCGTTGGGGGCGGCGTCAACAACCACGCGCAGATGAATTCTGCAACGGTCGGCGGCGGACAGCAAAACACCGCGCAAAACAATTGGTCGAGTGTACTCGGCGGAAGACAAAATTTTGCGGGCAGTGATTATGCGACGGTCGGCGGCGGACAATCGAACTCAGCTGCGGAAAATCACGCGTATATTGGCGGCGGATTGAGAAACTCGACGGAAGGTCTGTACTCCGCAATCTCCGGCGGCGACAGCAACTTTGTGATGGGCACGGGAGCCGTCGTCAGCGGCGGACATCAGAATTCGATTCCCTCAATTACCTCATCCTTTGGAACGGTTTCCGGCGGACAAAAGAACAGCGCGACCTCGGATGGCGCAACGATTGGCGGCGGTGGGAATAATCGTGTTCGCGGAATATATTCAGTAATCGCAGGCGGCGGCGGCGCGGCGCTCGGCGACTCAAATTCTGTGATTGGCGCAGCAGGCGCAATTGGAGGCGGCACGCGAAATTTTGTCACGGGCGCTTACGGAGTTGTTGGCGGCGGTTATGGGAATAGTGTGACGGGTTCATATTCCGTGGTTGGCGGCGGAAACAACAACGCCGCGAGCGATAGCGCATCAGCGGCGTTGTCTGGTGTTTCAAATTCTGCGACCGGCAAGCGCGCGGCCATCACTGGCGGCGACCAAAATACGGTTTCTGGAGCCAACTCCTTCATCGGCGGAGGTAGACTGAATTCTACGACACACCTATTTTCATCCATTGTTGGCGGCCAAAGCAATTTAGTGGCTGGAGACCATTCCTTCATTGGCGGAGGAAAGAGTAACAAAGTGCGAGAAGGTTGGTCCGTTGTGGTTGGAGGGGGTGGTCCCGCTGCGACAGACAGCAATAGCGCACTTGGGCGATACAATTTCATTGGCGGCGGATCCGGGAACACCTCAAACGGTCTTTGGTCAGCAGTAGCGAGTGGATACCATAACAGCGCGACCGGCGACTACTCTTCTGTTTTGGGCGGCGGATCCAACACTGCAACAGGGCTATATTCCACCGCCTGCGGCGGATCAGCCAACACAGCAAACGACATTTATTCAATCGTTGGCGGCGGATATCGCAATCAGGCGAGCGGTGAGTCCAGCACCATTGCCGGCGGTGCCGACAATGTAGTGAACGGCATCAGTTCTTTTGTAGGCGGCGGCTACCGCAATCACATCGAAGGCGACTATTCCGTAATAGCTGGCGGAGGCGGCGGCTTCCCCGATGATACAAACAGAGTGGAAGGAAACCACAGTTTCATCGGTGGCGGAAGACACAACTTCGTGAGCGGGTACTTTTCAACAGTGTGCGGCGGCAGCGGAAATTCTGCGACTGGGTTTATTTCTTCAGTGCTCGGTGGCACGAGCGGTGAAGCCTCAGGATCGCACTCTGCCGTGTGCGGCGGTATTGGGAATAAGGCACGTGGTGACCGTTCTCTTGCCGCCGGTGGGTTAGCGCGTGCAAATCATACGGGTGCATTTGTCTGGGCAAGCGGTTCGGACTCCACTTTGAGTTTTGCGGACAATACATTCACTGCCCGTTCGCCCGGAGGCGTGCGATTCTACACAGCAGCGTCGGGCACGGCAACGGGAGTTTCGCTTCCGGCCGGCGGCGGAGCGTGGGCCTCATTATGCGACGTGAATCAAAAGAACATTTATGGTTCGGTTGACTCGCGTTCAATTTTGGACAAGGTCTCCTCCCTCCCGCTCTATCGTTGGAGCTACAAGACGCAAAGTGAAGACGTGCAACACATCGGCCCGACCGCGCAGGATTTCAGCGCGGCGTTTGGCCTTGGCGATAACAACACGACGATCTCGACCGTCGATCCGGATGGAATTGCACTCGCGGCGATTCAGGAATTGGCGAAAGAGAATCGTGAACTAAGAGAGAGAATCGTTGTTCTTGAGCAGCTCATGAAGCAAACAGCGCGGCTGGGCGAGAACTGATACACAAAAGCAAAACAGGAGATAGTCATGAAACAGATTCTCGCGGTGCTGTGCCTTGCAGCACAGGTGGTGGCTGTTCCGCAGCTAATCAATTATCAAGGGGAACTCTCTGACAACCTCGGAGCTCCATTGGACACCACGGTTGCCATTTCTTTCGTAATATATGATGCGGCATCCGGAGGCACGACACTTTGGTCTGAAACGCAGTCGTCGGTAACTTCTGTGAACGGAGATTTTCATGTCCTGCTCGGCTCAGTGAATCCGATTCCTGACAGTGTATTTGCCGGAGATTTTACTTGGCTGGGAATCTCAGTTGAAGACGATAGCGAAATGCTTCCAAGAGAACGTATTGCGTCAACTGCTTATTCCTATCGAGTCGGAACGGTAGATGGCGCGAGCGGCGGCAAAATTAGCAGTGAGGTAACGATCCAAGACCGTCTCTCTGTCGGTATCGACAACACGAACACCGGTCTCTACTCTTTTGTTTCGGGTGACAGCAACTCGGTAAGCGGGTTTGCGGCGACGATCACCGGCGGATGGAAGAATACTGCTGTTGGTGATCGCGCAGTAATCGGCGGAGGCTATCAACACAACGCCTCCATGCCATTCACAACAATCGGCGGAGGCAACAGAAACAACGCGACAGCAAGCAATGCGACTGTTTCTGGCGGCGACGTCAACACCGCATCCGCCCTCCGTGCGACGATTGGCGGTGGCGGCAGCAACACGGCCTCCGGCGAAGCGTCCACGATTTCAGGCGGCGCTCTAAACACTGCGTCGGGCCTATACTCGTTCGTCGGTGGCGGTAACGACAACGAAGCCTCGATAGATTCTGCGACGGTATGTGGTGGCTTCAGCAATCATGCCGCAGGCCGCGGCTCGTTTGTCGGCGGCGGATCGCACAATACGGCCCAATTCAATGGTTCAGTCGTTTCCGGCGGGCGAGGCAACATCACGAATCACGTTTACGGGACGATTTCCGGCGGCGCAGGGAATTCAACAGGCGCAGAGTACGCGACAGTTTGCGGTGGTACGCTCAACTCGGCCAGCGGCGCATACTCAATTGTAGCCGGAGGCGTGACAAATTCCGCCAGTGGGCAATATGCTTTTGCAGGTGGTCACGATGCAATCGCGACACATTTTAACTCGTTTGTGTGGTCATCGAGCGGCGCTGCGACGACCTCGTTTGCGGACAATTGCATGGCTCTTCGCGCGCACGGCGGTGTAGAAATCTACACAAACTTTGGAACCGGCACTGGCGTGCGTGTTCCGGCCGGAGGCGGAGCGTGGGCAAGTTTGTGCGACGTGAATCAGAAAAATATCTACGGCAACGTGGATTCACGATCAATTTTGGACAAGGTCTCCTCCCTCCCTCTCTATCGTTGGAGCTACAAGTCACAAGACGCAAGCATTCAGCACATCGGCCCGACCGCGCAGGATTTCAGCGCGGCATTTGGACTGGGTGACAACAACACAACGATCTCAACGGTTGATCCGGATGGTGTGCTCTTGGCCGCCGTTCAGGAACTAGTAAGGCAAAATGAAGAAATTAAGACAGACAATATAAGGCTAAACAAAGAACTTGTTGTGTTGCAGGCACAGGTTCAGACTCTTATGGCTCGTTGAATCACGCCCTATTAGGAGGGCAATAATAATGAACAAATTTCGTATTCTAATGAGAATCTTGTCAATATGCCTGACAATTTTCTCCCTGACCAACGGTGCTTGGTCAATGGCTCCCATCTCGATTAATTACCAAGGGTTCTTAACCGACAACAACGGTGCGCCGCTGGACACAACCGTTGATATTACGTACCGCATCTACCATGAAGACTCGGGTGGCACGCCGGTTTATGACGAAATCGTAGTGACCAGTGTCCAAAACGGCTACTTCGAAGCCGTGCTCGGAACGCCGCTTGAGCCGTTGTCACCTATCGTATTTGACAACGCGACGATGTATCTCGGTATTTCAATCGGTGAAGATACCGAAATGACACCGAGGATTCGCTTTCATGCCGTTCCATATGCGTATCGCGTGGCCACGGTAGATTCAGCTACGGGCGGCACAGTCACCGGAGATGTCAACATTATCGGTCAAGGCAATATCGGAACCGGTAACAGCAATTTCGGTGACCATTCGTTTGTCGTCGGCTAAAATAACATAACAAATGGTGACAACTCATCCATCACCGGCGGCACTCACAACGTTGCAGGCTCAGACGCCGCATTCGTGGGAGCCGGAACTGACAATGAAGCGAACGGGAGCTACTGCGCAATCGGTGGCGGTCTTTTCAATGTCATAACAAGCACCCGCGGATTCATCGGTGGTGGTGACAACAATATTGTAACGGGAGGATACGCGGCAATCTGCGGCGGAACCGAAAACCAAGCTTCGGGTTCTTCTTCCTCAGTCGGCGGAGGTTCTGATAACGCGGCTAGCGGAAACGAATCCACAGTCTCTGGTGGCTCCGGCAACAGCGCAAACGGAGACGGCTCCACGATTTCCGGCGGATACAACAACTTGACTCAGCAAGCACTATCAACCGTGGGTGGTGGCAGATACAACAGGGCTCACGGCGCGTATTCAGTGATAGCAGGTGGTGGAGGACAAGCCACGGTAGACTCCAATAGCGCCACCGGGAACTATTCCGCAATCACAGGAGGTCACGCGAATCTGGCGTCGGGCGAACAGAGTTTCATCGGCGGCGGCTATTTTAACAAAGCAACATTCCAGAATGCGACGGTCAGTGGTGGCTTTAGCAATCAGGCGAACAATCTTGGAGCCACGATTGGTGGTGGCTTCTCAAATGTTGCCACAGGAACTGGCGCCGTAGTCGGCGGAGGTGGATTCAACCAGTCTCGCGGGCTTTACACGGTTGTAGGCGGCGGCGGCGGCCCGTCGTCGGTGGACTCAAACGCCGCGAACGGAAACTACTCGACGGTTTCCGGTGGCCGAGCGAACCGGGCATTGAACAACAATGCTTTTGTCGGAGGCGGCGGACGCAACAATGCTTCTGGCGATCATTCTGTGGTCTGCGGCGGCGAAGGTAACTGGGCCTCAGGCTATTTCTCAACTATTGTAGGCGGCGACACAAACAGTGCAAGCTACCACTATGCTTTCGTCGGCGCAGGCTATGACAATATTGCCAGCGGATACACTTCGACAATTCCCGGTGGACTTCACAACCGCGCTCGCGGACAATACACATTTGTCGGCGGTGGCGGCGGTCCTACCGTAGCTGACTCTAATTCCGCGGTCGGAGACTATTCTGCCGTAGTTGGAGGAACGAACAACTTAGCGAATGGAACAAGCTCGACGGTCGGCGGCGGCTCCAGTAACACTGCGACTGGAACGGCCGCGTCAGTTGGCGGTGGCGCAGGAAACGCAACCTCCAATACATACGCCACAGTCAGCGGCGGGTACACAAACAATGCATCCGGCTATACATCCACAATCGGCGGCGGCTACCAGAATTATGCAACCGGCCCAGGCACAGCAATCTGCGGCGGACGCTATAACCAAGCTCGAGGCGACTATTCCGTCATCGCCGGCGGCGGCGGTGTTACTGGAGCGGATTCCAACTCAACACTTGGCACATATTCTACCATTTCCGGTGGTCGTCGCAATCTCGCTTGGAGTACTTCTTCAACCGTGGCCGGAGGTTATTCCAATCACGTGTCTCAAGCGTACGGCTTTATCGGCGGTGGAACCGGCAACAACATCGCCGACTCACTTGGCAATGCGTCGTCAATCGCTGGAGGAACGGGCAACTTGGCGGTATATGGCGGCAACTTCATCGGTGGCGGCTATCAGAACTCAACCTACAACTATGATGCGGCCATTTGCGGGGGCTATCAAAACATTGTGCATGGCATCAGGGGCTTTGTCGGTGGCGGTCAGAGTAATGATTGCAGTGGATCATACGGTGCCATAAGCGGCGGTTACAATAACAACGCATTGGGCGCCTTCTCCATGGTCCCCGGCGGCAGGGATTGTGACGCCACGGGTGACTATTCATTTGCAGCGGGTCGAATGGCTGGAGCATACAGCAACGGATCGTTTGTGTGGGCGGACGCCTCGGGTGACACACTTGGTGCGTACGACCCGAACATGTTCATGGCCCGTGCAACCGGAGGTTTTTATCTCTTCACGAACGTTACCAGAACAGCAGGAGTTCGCCTGCTTTCGGGATCCTCTGCTTGGGTTACCGTTTCTGACAGCACGATGAAACGCCGCTATGGAAAGGTGAATACGGAAGAGGTCTTGAATAAGGTCGTCGAACTTCCAATCGAACGCTGGAGCTACAAGGCGCAAGATGAAGGGGTGCAGCATGTCGGCCCGATGGCGCAGGATTTCTGGAACGCTTTCCATTTGGGCGAGGACAGTCTCGCGATTTCCACGATTGATCCGGACGGCGTCGCTCTTGCAGCAATTCAGGAACTCGCAAAACAAAACGAATCGAAAGACAAGAAGATCGCCGACCTTGAGACGCGCGTGAAGCAGCTCGAAGCAGCGATCATGCAATTTGGCAATTTGAACAATTCAGATAAACAGTGAGGAATTGGACATGAAGAAAACATTTCTGTTGCTACTCTTCCCCGCCCTGTTGTGGGCGCAGTCGTCGAGTGAGAATTTCACTCTGACGAAGTCCGTGATGGACGCCGGAGGCGGCGCTTCGTCGTCGGAGAGTTTTGGTCTGGTCTCATCCTTTGGTCAACCGACGCCGATCGGCGTGCAGACGAGCGAGAATTTCACGTTGTATGCTGGATTCTTAACTCCGTCACTCGGCGTCTCGCCTTTGTCACCGATTCAGGACTTGACCATTAAGGACTCGGGCGTTGACGCGATTTTGCGCTGGACGGCAATTTCAGGCGCGGGCAGCTATTCAATTTACCGTGACACTGCCTTGGAATTCACTCCCGGCCCAAGTAATCTGGTCGGCACGACTTCCAGTACGAGCTACACGGATGCAAACGTGCTCTCCGGCCCGACGCTTCAGCAGTACTACATTGTGATTGTTAACGCGCCGTAAGTTTCCAAACCTGCCAATATGAGGGCGCAGCGGATCATAATAGTCCGCTGCGCCCTTTTTATTTCAAAAGTTCTTGATAGTCAGGTGAGAATATCTGTGCAATTCGTGACGAAAGTCACCATGGGCTTAGATCATGTTATTGGGAATGGCAAATCGCAGCGTCTGAGCGTAGATTATGTTGTAACTTAAGTCTGAATTTCAACAGTCAAATAGCCAAGAATTCGAGTGCCTCATGTATAGAACGCTCATGATTTTACTCCTGCTCTCCTCAACCGCCAACGGAATCCCCCAGCTCATCAACTACCAAGGGCGTTTGGTTTCCACGCAAGGAGATGCGATTGACACAACGATTAGCGTCGTATTCACGATCTACGACGCTCTCGACGGCGGAAACGTCATATGGTCAGAGACTCATCCCTCCACTCAAATTCAAGACGGACTTTTCAGCGCGGCGCTCGGATCTGTTGTTCCGTTGACGGATATTTTTTCGGCAGACCGCTGGTTGGGAGTCAGAATCGGCGGTGACAGCGAAATGCAGCCGCGCGAGCGGATACTCGCTGTTGCCTATTCCTATCGGGTAAGAACACTGGACAGAGCGACAGGCGGCGTGGTATCCGGCAAGTTGAACGTGGGAGCCGACAACACGAACAGCGGGCAATATTCGTTCGTGGTCGGTCAAGAAAACATGGCGAGCGGAGACGGCAGTGCGATTGTCGGCGGCGGACAAAATGTCGCTCAGGGTGAATCAAGTTTCATCGGCGGCGGAACAAGCAACACGGTCGGCGGAGGCGAATCGTGTATCGGTGGTGGAAGTGGGAACATGTCCACTGAAAGCAATTGCACGATCGGTGGCGGAACGGGGAATATCGCGCACGGTGATTTCTCCTCAATTCTCGGAGGATCGGTCAACACAACGAATGGAGACGGCGCAACAGCAGGCGGCGGAGCGTCCAATTTCTCGGGACGATATGCATTTGTGGGTGGCGGGAGGTTCAACAAAGCGCGCGGGCATTTCGCCGTTATCGCCGGCGGCGGCGGCGAGCTTATAGCCGATTCAAACAGTGCGATCGGGAACTACGCGACCATATCCGGCGGCAGTCACAACCGAAGCGTACAATTGGGAACGACGGTCGCTGGCGGATTGGGCAATATTGCAGCGGGCGAGTCCGCAGTAGTCGGAGGTGGTTCAAGCAACGACGCGACGGGAAACTACTCGACAGTTTGTGGCGGCGGAGAAAGCAATGCGACCGGACTTGGTTCAACAGTCGGCGGCGGAGTAAGTAATGAAGCGGCCGCTTCGTACGCATTAACTTCCGGCGGACGGAACAACAGTGCGACGGGAGAATATTCAACCGTCGGCGGTGGATATTCCAATGAAGCGACAGGCTACGGCGCGACAGTCGGCGGTGGATTCGGCAATGACGCAGTGGGCCAACAATCCACGGTTTCAGGTGGCTACTACAACATCGCCCGAGGAGTCCACAGCGCAGTCACGGGCGGTAAGCAGAACACAGCGGATTCAACTTATGCAGCCGTCTGCGGCGGATACTCGAATTCAGCAGTTAGCTATGCTGATTTTGTGGGAGGTGGTCATGGCAATCAAGCATCCGGCGGTGACGCGACAGTTGCAGGCGGGTACGGAAATTTCGCGACAGGAATCTACTCTACAATTTGCGGCGGCCAAGCGAATAGTTCTTCGTCTTGGGGAGTGGTTTGCGGAGGAGGTTCAAACACCGCGCTCGGCAATGCCTTCGTGGGCGGTGGAAATGAAAATTCCGCTACTGGTACATATTCTGTCGTAGCCGGAGGAGATACATGCACGGCCGACGGATACCTATCGTCGGTCGGCGGTGGCTTCTCTAACCACGCAACAGAGGAATGTGCGGTCGTCTCCGGAGGAAGAGACAACGCCGCAAGCGGCTATCATTCTGCAGTCGCAGGCGGCAGGGAAAACAGTGCCTTTGACGACTATGCCGTCGTTGGCGGAGGCTTCGGCAATTTCGCGGGCTTCGCGTCCACGGTTCCCGGTGGATATTTTAATCGAGCGAACGCCGCACACAGTTTTGCCGCGGGATTGCGAGCATTCGCCAATCACGGAAGCTCGTTTGTATGGGGAAGCAGCGCCAACGATACCACATTTTCGTTCAACAACTACACTTTCACAGCGCGTTGTGCAAACGGCGCGCGCTTCTACACGGCACATTCGGGAACATCCGTTGGCGTACAGTTGCCTGCTGGTGGCGGAGCATGGGCGCCGTTATCCGATCGTAACGCAAAGGAAAATTTCCGGGCAATTAACACCAGCGACATCCTGAGCAAAGTTGCTCAGCTTGACCTCTCCGAATGGAACTACAAAACGCAGGATGATTCCATCCGGCATATTGGTCCGATGGCGCAGGACATGTATGCGGCATTCCAATTGGGTGACGACAATATTTCGATCTCGACGATTGACGCGGACGGCGTGCTGTTCGCAGCGGTGCAAGAACTATTGAGACGCAATGTCGAACTTGAAGCGCGGATCAAGAACCTCGAAAGTGGTTCGCGACGGTGATGTGTTGAGACTCCGCGGTAACATGCACGTGACACAAAATAAGAAGCGGGCCGCCCGGAAAAGGTGGCCCGCTTTGGTCTCTTTATAGTGGTCGCACTACATCGCGGCAAATGCCGGTTTCAGCGCGTGCTCCGCGAAATCTTCAAACTTTGTTTTCGTCGTCGATTCGGCGTCGCGATGATAGTCCAACAGCCCGTTCTTGAACCCATCATACATCTCGCAATATAAATCGGCGGCATTCTCGGGAATACCGGCACTCATCATTCCCTTCTTCATGTCTTCAATGGTGAACTCGACGTACGGCACATTTTGAAGGCCGAATGTTTTGCCAAGGATATTGGCGACTTCCTCGCCCGACACGTCGCGGGCACCGAGCAAGTACTGAACGTTCTTTCCCGAGAAATTGAGAGCTTTGAGTCTCGACGAGGCATAATGTCCAATATCAGCCGTCGCGATAACCGGCCACGGCAAGTCGCCCGGCACCGGCGCACCGTATATGCCTTGCGTCTTCACCATTCCAATCGAGCCGAAGAAGTTTTCCATAAAGAACCCTGCGCGCAAATGCAGCGTATTCAAATCGGGAATGCCGTCAAGCTGCCTTTCAAAATAATAGAGACCGTTGATCGGCCCGACTCCGCTGGAGTGGTTTGCACCGACACTTGACAGTGACACGATGTACTTGGTACCTCCAGTCGAAATCGCGTCGGCGAAATTGTCCGTCGCTTCTTCTTGATACTTTCGAAAATCAGCAGCGGCATAGTTTGGCGGAATCATCACGTAGGCCGCTTCAGTTCCGTCGAACGCGCGTTTCATATCGTCTGCATTGGTCACGTCACCGACAAAGACCTCGGCTCCGAGTTTTCCCAGTTTCTCCAGCTTGTCCGCGCTGCGACCGACCGCGCGTACGGCATTGCCGCTTTTCAAAAGTTCCTCCGCAACGATGTGGCCGGTTTGCCCCGTTGCTCCAATGACCACGTACTTCATACTGTTTCCTGCTTCTTAGCTTAAGGTCAGTCCAAACGGATTGATCGGCTTCCCCGTAACGCCGCTTAAAACCGTTTTCGTTTCGAGATAGGTGTCGAGCGTTTCCATGGCCATTTCGCGGCCGATGCCGGATTGCTTGTAGCCGCCGAACGGGAGGCCGGGAAGCGCAGTTGCGGGTGTATTGATGGTTACGATGCCTGAATGCAAACCGCGAATGAACTTCGTCGCGCGCGGCATGCTTTCGGTGTAGAGCGTCGCACAAAGACCGTACTTCACACCGTTGGCTTTGGCGAGCGCGTCGTCGTCGTTGGAAAATTTCGCAACGATTGCAATCGGACCGAAAATTTCTTCCTGCACGCAAAGGTTGGTTTCCGGCAGGTCGGTGATGATCGTCGGTGCGAAGAATGTGCCTTTATCGTAGATGCCGCCTTTGAGCTGCTCGCCTCCGCATACGATTTTGCCGCCGTCTTTCTTTGCAGCCTCGATGAATTTTTGCATGATCGGCAAACGCGACGCATGCGCAAGTGATCCGATGTGTGTCGCTTTGTCGAGCGGATCGCCGACGACGAGGGTCTTCGTCGCAGCGATGAACTTTTCGAGGAACGCATCGTAAAGCGATTCATGCACGTAAATCCGCGAGCGCGCTTCGCACGATTGGCCCGCTGAATAAAAGATCGTGAACACGCTTGACAACACGGCGTCGTCAAGTTTCGCGTCTTCGCACACAATCGCGGGTGATTTTCCGCCCAACTCCAGCATCACGCGCTTCATGTCGTTGGCGCACTCTTTCATGATGGCTCGGCCCGTGTCCGTTCCGCCGGTAAACGTGATCTTGTTCACACCGGGATGCTTCACGAGCGCCGCACCCGCGCTTTCACCCAAACCGTGCACGAGATTGATCGTGCCTTCGGGAACTCCGGCTTCATGCAAGATTTCGACGAGAATGTTGGCGGACAGCGGCGCGATTTCGGACGGCTTCAACACCACGGTGCAACCTGCTGCGAGCGCGGGCGCGACTTTCCACGCTTCGAGCATGATCGGATAGTTCCACGGCGTGATTGCGCCGACGACGCCGACGGGTTCTTTCAACGTGTAACCGAAAAACACAGGATGCACGGGCGGCACGCGGCCTTCGATCTTGCTTGCGGCACCTGCGAAATACTCGAAATCTTCGATCGCTTGTTTGACTTCGCCCATGACATGCATCATCGGCTTGCCCATGTTGCGCGATTCGAGTTCAGCGATTTCTTTTGCACGCGCGCCGATCAACTCGGCAGCCTTGAACAATATTTTCGTGCGTTGCGAAGCCGTCATGCGGCCCCACTTGCCGTTCAGCGCACCGCGCGCTGCGGAGACAGCCTTGTCCACGTCTTCCGCGCCGGACAATGGAATCGAGCCGAGCGCCTCGCCCGTCGCGGGATTGGTTAAGGCAAGCGTCTTGCCCGACTGCGCGGGGACATGCTCGCCGTTGATGATGTTGGTGTAGAGTTTTTCGGACATGGTTACCTGAGTTTTTGTAAAATCCAATGCACGTGCGTCAGCACAATCGGTCCAGCGGCACGCTGGTTGCTTCGCCGTTGTGGGTCTCAAGACCCGCAATGGCAACTCGTTATTTTCCCTTGAACTGCGGCTTGCGTTTTTCGTTGAAGGCTGTTACGCCTTCGCGGTAATCTTCGGTCTTGCCGAGAATTTCTTGCAGGTAGGCTTCGTAATCGAGCGCCTCTTCAAGCGGCACGGCGCTGGCTTTGTTCAACGCGCGTTTCAAGGCACCGATGGCTTTGGTAGGTGCACTCGCATACTTGACCGCAAGTTCCATGGTGAAAGTCTCGAGTTTGTCATGCTCGACAATTTCATCCACGAGATTGAGTTTCAACGCTTCTTCGGCTTTGATCACGCGGCCCGTCGAACAAATCTCGAAGGCCTTATGATAGCCCAACAAACGCGGCAGCACCCACGTCGAGCCGGAATCGGGAAGCAATCCGACGTTGACGAACGCTTGCAGCATCGACGCCAATTCGGACGCGATGCGCAGGTCGCACGCCATCGCCAAAGACATACCCGCACCTGCCGCGACGCCGTTCAGCGCACAAATGACGGGCTTCTCGAGATTGCGAATGCGCAGAATGTTCGGGTTGTAATTGTTGCGCAGCGAATCGGAGAGATTGCGGTTGGGATTGTCCTTGACTTCTTTCAAGTCCTGCCCGCTGCAAAAAGCCTTACCCGCGCCGGTCAAAATCACCGCGCGCACTTCGTCGTCCTTCGCCGCATTCTTGAACGCGTCGGCGAGTTCTTTGTGCATCTGCTCGTTGAACGCATTGAAGCGGTCGGGACGGTTGAGCGTTATTTTCAGCACGGCGTCCGTGCGCTCGTAAAGAATGGTTTCGTACATGGGTTATTTCCCCGAGAATTTCGCGGGGCGTTTTTCGATGAAGGCTTTCATGCCTTCTTTTTGATCTTCGGTGTTAAAGAGTAAATAGAAATTCTTGCGCTCGAATTCGAGTCCGCCGGATAAGAAGGACTCGTAGTTTTTCAGCACGGCTTCTTTGGCGAGCTGGACTGCGACGGGGGACATCTGCGAAATTTCGCGGGCGAGTTTTTGCGCTTCGGACAAATAGACTTCGACGGGCACGACGCGGTTGACAAGCCCCCACGCTTCGGCTTGCTTGGCGCCGATGAATTTTCCCGTTAAGACCATTTCCATCGCGCGCGCCTTGCCGACGGTGCGCGTAAGCCGCTGCGTGCCGCCCGCACCCGGCATGACGCCGATTTTGATTTCCGGTTGACCGAATTGTGCGGTTTCGCTGGCGATCACCATGTCGCAGTGCATCATCAATTCGCAGCCGCCACCGAGTGCGAAACCCGACACCGCCGCGATGAGCGGCTTCTTCAGCTTGCGAATGCGGTCCCATTTTGCAAATTGATCGCGGCGCAGCATCTCGGTGGAATCCGCGTCGGCCATTTCCATGATGTCCGCGCCCGCCGCAAACGCGCGCTGATCGCCGGTCAAAACAATTGCGCGAATTTCGTCGTCGTTGTCCAGCTCTTCGAGCGTCGCGACGAGTTCATCCATCAAGGCCATGCACAGCGCATTAAGCTGCTTGGGACGGTTCAAGAATACGGTAGCGACGTAGCCGTCGCGCTCAAGTTTGAGGTATGCTAAGTCGCTCATACTATTTCCTCTTCAAACTTTCGCGCACTTTCTTGTAATCAGGTTTGCGCTTAGAGTTGAAGGCCATGACGGCTTCGCGGACTTCAGGGGAATTGGCGTGAATGCCGAGCCAGTCGCGCGCGTGGTTAATCGTTTGCGCCCACGACATATCGCGCCAATAGTTGATCTGCGTTTTCAGATAGCGCACGCACTCGGGAAGTTTGGCTTCGAGCTTCGCGGCCATCTCGTCCACGGCTTGATCCAAATTCGCGCGGGGAACAACTTGATTGACCAATCCCCACTCGAGCGCCTTTTGCGCAGGAATTTCTTCGCACAGGAACAAGATTTCGCGCGCACGTCGGTCACCGACGATTAGCGGCAAAAATTGCGACGCGCCCGCCGCCGCGACGGAACCGTGCGCCGCGCCGACCTGACGAATGTAAATATCATCCGCCGCAATCGCGAGATCGCAACTGATATTAAATTCATTGCCGCCGCCGACCACGATGCCATTCAGACGCGCGATCGAAGGTTTGCCCAAATTGCGCAGCTTGTCGTGCGCATCGATGAACGCGCCCATCCACTTCCAATAATCTTGCGGACGGTCGAGAAATTGGAGTTGTTCATTCAAATCGGCGCCCGTGCAAAACGCGCGGTCGCCTTTGCCCGTCAAAATCAATACGGCGATCTCGTCGTCGAACGCAACGTCGTCAAACGCCGCCGCAAGCTCCTTCAACATCGGATAATGAACGCAATTGAGCTTGTCAGGACGATTGAAGGTGACGGTTGCGCGCGCGCCCTTTTTCTCGTAGGTGATAAACTCGAAATCGAATTTGCTTGCAGGTTGTGAAGAAAAGTCTTTTTTCATGCGCGCGGATCCGTTTCCGCCGTCTGGAACTCCACGAGTCCCTTGGCAAAGCTCATCAGATTCGCGCCCGCTTCGGCCATTTCTTGTGACTTCATCCCGGCTTTGAACGAGTCTTTGTCCGCGAAGGAGAGCACGGCCATCATGTAGTACGGTGCCGGGCCGTCTTTGCCCGGCCAAAACTTGTGAGCTTGAACACCCTGCAGTCCGGGGACTTTCTTGATGAGCGGAATATGGGTTTCCCAATAGGCTTTGTCGAAAGCGTCCACGTCCTGCGGATGCTTGTAGAAGGCAATGAAGTTGATCATCGTTTCCGTTTTCTATTTTCTATTTGCTATTTGCTATTTCTTTTCCCACAGGTGGTCTTCAATCCCCCACCCGCCTGAACCCGACCCCCAATCAGGATAGGCACGGCGGTGCAGCTTTGCGAGCTTCTCCCTCGAGAGCACGACCTGATGCACTTCCCCTTCTCCAATCAGCCGGTCGCCGTGATAGCCTTTCACTTCGCAGAACAGATAGTTTCCGTGGATACGCGTACACTCGGCCGTAAACACCAGTTCCTGACCGATTCCTGCCGGATTGTGATGCCGAACAAAGACTCCCGTGCCGATGCCGTCTTCCCCAGGCTCGAGATGCGGCTCAAGTACGAGGCGGCTTACAAATTCCGAGTGATAGGTCAGCCAATAGGTCGAATAGAACGGATGCAGGGGCCGTCCCTCGAAGTGAACGGTCATACGGGACTCGACCACGAACCGGAATTCGGCGCGGCATCCGATGGTAAGAGTTGGTTTCAACGGAGCTTAGGAAGGTAAGGTAGGAATTTTCAAGTCCTTAAGGATATTGATTTTCCAGCAAAATTGCAACTCTTGGAATCCCATTCCAGAGGTTGCTCCAAGCCCCAGAATTTCACTATATTATTCATCTAACATTTCGTCATGGAGGCTACGATGAAGTCGATTGTGATAGCAGGAATCTTGCTCATGGTCGTATCCACAACGGCCTTTGGTGAGTGCATGGATTCACTGTGGAGAGTTACGCCGGGACAGATCGGAGCAACCGACTGCGCTTCGGCCGCAGTGCTTGCACCTGATGGAAACGTCATTGTCGCCGGACACATGGGAAACGGGAGTTCATGGCTTTGGACCTGCGGAGTTCTCAGGAAGGTAAGTTCGGCAACAGGCGACGAGATTTGGTTTCACCAGTATTGCCGGTCGGGCACGAGAGACATTTTTCACGATGTGTATCCGACGACAGACGGCGGGTACATCTGTGCGGGCGGATCCGAGCAAACCAGCAACGGCATTGAATATTTTTGGCTTCTGAAAACGAGCGCCGACGGCGACAGTCTTTGGTCAATGAACTATGGCTCAGGCGAGCGCGACTTTCACGGGCAATGTGTTGTTCAAACTCTGGACGGCGGCTACGCGATTGGCGGCAGCACATACACCTTTCCTGACAACAACGGCACTTTGGTCGGGTTGGTCATCAAAACGGACTCGAATGGCGACAGCCTTTGGGCAATTCAGATTGGCGATACGCTTAATGTCACCGTGAGCGACATGATTCTGTCGCATGACGGGACCATCGTACTGTTCGGATCGGCTATGACAGATTCATCTCGCGAAGGGATGATCACAGGCATCAGCCAAACCGGCTCGGTAATGTGGCAGCGCACTTATCCGCTCGCATACGACGTTACAGTACGGGACGCAGCGGAGCTGTCCGGCGACGATGGCTATGTGGCGTGCGGCTATCTACGTGAAGAAGGCGGTGACTACGATACGTTTGTGATGGAAATTGGCAACGATGGCCAGTATCGATGGCACCAGGTGTTGGATCTGCTTCCGGAAGGCGGCGACATCCCCTCTGCCATCCAATCGGACAACCTCGACGGATGGTATCTTGAAGGGAACAGTCGCTACAGCGACTCGGACGACAAGGCATTTGTCGCACACGTGTCGTCATGCGGAGAGATTGCAGCCGTCCGTTGGCTGGACGACTATCAACTGTCTGACGAGTCGGTATCTGACGGACTCATCGCACCAAACGGCCGAATCATCGCGTGCGGGAACATAAATTATTCGCCGATCGAGTCCAGTTGGGCGATCTTGGGGACATCGCTCGATACGTGTAACATGGAACCGTGTGCGTTTGATCGAATCTTGCCTGAGGACGGAACGATGGTGAATGAGTCGCTGGCCGTCACGTTTCTTTGGTCGAGAGCCGCGGATCCTGAAGGCGACGACGTGACCTATCTCTTCCATGCCGAATCGATTCCAGAATGGATTCTCGATGTCGACACGGATACCCCCGATACGATGTTCACACTGGTCTATCTGCTTCCGACAATGTCATTGGATGAGACCTTCGAAGTTCGCTGGACGGTTCATGCGACGGATGGACAGAATACCATTGAGGCAGCGAGCGGCGAAGGACAATTCACGTGGGAAATCACGTTGGATGCCGAAGATATCGCGCTCACGCCCGGTTCATTCGAACTTGCGGCCTTTCCCAACCCCTTTAATCCGACGACGACACTAACTTATTCCATAAACAAAACTCAACGTGTTTCGCTCGATCTCTTCGACGTACAGGGCAGGCATGTGCAGACGCTCGTCAATGAAATCAACACGGCAGGAGCACACTCGGTCTCATTCGACGGAAGCCACTTATCGAGCGGCATCTACTTCGCCAATCTTCGCTCAGGAGATAACTCGCGTGTCACAAAGCTCGTGCTGATGAAATAGCATCAGGTCTCCCCGCGTTTTAGCGGGGGACGGAAGGGGGGGTAATGAAATACAAAAGGCGCACTCGCAAGGGTGCGCCCTTTCGTTATCAGTTTTTAAGATTTTTGTTATCAATTCTTTAAGAAGTCTTTCAGTCCGCACTGCTGCGAATATTTGGATATGACTTTACACCTTGCCCCAAGCCCCTGAAAATCGCTATCTTGTTGAGATTTTCATCAAGGAGAAAATATGAACTGGGTATTCAAACTGGGAATTGTAGTTTTGGCCGTCGTTCCGGCGGCCTTCGGACAGTGTATCGACTCGCTTTGGCGCACATCGCCGGGCTTGACGGATTTGCAAGATTTGGCAGGCGGAGTCGTGGTGACACAAGATGGCAACGTGGCCATTGCGGGCTACATGGGCTACGACGGTGTGCCTCTGGCAGGCTACGGCGTCCTCAAAAAGATCAATCCGTCCACCGGTGACGAAATTTGGTCACATCAATATTCAGGCATGGGCGCGCAGGATATCTTCCTGGACGTGGCCAACACGAGCGACGGAGGCTACATATGTTCCGGTTGGTCGCGGCAACCCGTGGGCAACTGGCAGCACTATTGGCTGCTGAAGACGAATGCGAACGGCGACAGCGTGTGGTCAAAGAACTTTGGAACGGGGGAACAGGTCTTTCAAGGCCGTTGCGCGGTTCAGACCAATGACGGCGGCTTTGCCATCGGGGGCCGCGTCAACGGATATCCGGGCGGACACGGCGGCTACGACTGGATGATCATTAAGACGGATGCCAACGGCGACAGTGTCTGGTCGGTGCAGATCGGAGACTCTCTCGAAGACACGATGACGGACATGATTGTCTCGGCAAACGGCTCCATCATCGCCTTCGGCTCCTCCAACACCGACACCTCGCGCGAAGGGATGATTGCGGCGGTCAATCAAAATGGTCAACTCATGTGGCAGCGTACCTATCCGTTGGAAATATCCGTGACCATTCAGGACTTGATCGAGCTTCCCGAAGGCGGTTACATGGCCTGCGGGAATTTAAACGTGGTCAACGGCAATTCTGAAACCTTCATCATGGAAATCCGGGACAACGGATTTCGGAGTTGGGAACAGAGGCTGGATATTGTCCCGGATGACGACGACGTGCCCTATTCCATTCAACCGGATGGATCCGGCGGCTGGTATCTGGCCGGACACGGACTCTATGATGATCCGGGCGACCTGAATGTCTACGTCGCGCATCTATCTGCGTGCGGCGAGCTTGCCAACGTGCGTTGGCTGCTTCATCCCGTGGACGATGACGAGCGGCTCTCCGACGGCGCGCTGGCACCGGGCGGACAAATCGTGCTCTGTGGGAACATTTTGGATAGTGTCGGCGAACGCAGTTGGTTGGTGTACGGCGTGTCGCTTGATACTTGTAATGTCGCGCCGTGTACGTTCGATTGGGTCACGCCGGACTATGATGAGTTGGTCGAAACTCCGGACGTCACTTTTTCGTGGACTCGAGCTAATGATCCGGACGGAGACGACGTCACCTATTTGCTGCACTGGGAGAGTGACTACTTCTATCCGACACCCGATGAGCAGGACGTGGTGTTGACGGACACGTTTTACGTAGCGAGCGTGCCGTGGCCGGTGACACCGTTGGATGAGATATTCACGTTTCATTGGCGCGTTTGGGCGACAGACGGACAGGACACGGTTGAAGCGGCCAGCGGCGAAAACGTCTTCCGCATGGACATCACACTGGATGCCGATGAAGTCGCGCTCACGCCCGGTTCGTTTGAGCTTGTGGCCTATCCCAATCCGTTCAATCCCACGACGACACTCACGTTCTCAGTTGACAAAACTCAGGCCGTTACGCTTGACTTGTTCGATGTTCAAGGCCGACTTGTAGAAACTCTCGTCAACGAAACGGTCGGCGCGGGAACACATTCTGTCGCTTTCGACGGAAGCAATTTGTCGAGCGGCATCTACTTCGCCAATTTGCGCGCCGGAGCAAAGACGCGCGTCACGAAACTCGTGCTGATGAAATAGCATCAAGTTTCCCCACGCTTTGACGGGGGGACGGAAGAGGGATAATGAAATACAAAAGGCGCACTCGCAAGGGTGCGCCTTTCTGTTCTGGTCTCCCCCCATTTCTGCCGCAGAAATGGGGGGACTAAGGGGGGCTTCTCAGCAATGAGCAACCGTTTCTGATTTCCCCCCGGTCCTCCGGGGGGATAAAAGGGGGGTCAAACGGTTTAGCAGTACACAACCGTCAAAAGCTCAACAATCCGCTCGAACTCCTTCTTGAACTCACTCTCAAATTTCTCACGCGACGGCGAAAATCCGGCTTCAGAAAGCGACGTCACAAATTCTTTGTGCGATCGTCCGGCGCGGTAATCGGGTTCGCGCGGCGGTTGTTTCAGGTAGCGGGAAATTTGCTCCACGTCGCCGGAAATATTGATGACGGCATGATAAAACACAAGATCACGGTTGCGATAGATTGCCGTGCCTGCGATCTTTTTCTGTCCGAGCGCGATGTCAGAAATCCCGCGATGCGTAAGTCCGGGAACTCCCGCCCGGGCGAAGGCGTCAGTCACGGCCTTGTTGAACAACACGAAATAGTCTTTCGACTGAATTTGCTTGCGGCCATACAGCGCACACGACAGACACCACATCTCGGGCGACAACACGACGGCGCAGCCGCCGGTGCGGCGTTTGTAAACGGGAACATTGTCCGACGCGACGGTTTCGTCATTGACTTCCAATTCGCTCTTCGAGCCGTTGCCGATCACGACGCTTGTGGAATCGGGAACCCACAGCAGATAACGCCCGGCGGAATCGTCGGGCGTCAGCATGTAATTGTCGGTGAGATTGTAATCGAGAATTTGCATTGTAGGGGCGGATGGCAATCCGCCCGCGCTTATTTCAACAAAACCAGCTTTCGTGTCTGAACCAACCCACTTACATTCAGCCGAACGAAGTATATCCCGCTCGGGAGTGCGGAACCATCAAAAGTAACTTCGTGATGCCCGGCAGACATTTGCTCATCCAACAATGTCTGCACTTGCCGTCCGGTCAAGTCATACACATTCAAACTTGCTCGCGTAGCCTTCGGCAAATCAAACGCGAGCATCGTCGTCGGATTGAATGGATTCGGATAGGCCGACAGCGCAAGCTCCTGCGGCAACTCGGACCGAGCGTCCGCATCCGTGAAAATCGGCTCACCAAACCGGTAGATGCGCAACTCGCTGCCGTAACGAACGACGAGGCGGCGATAGTCGTCGCTGTATCTACTCACGACTTTGATCTCATTAAATCCCGGATCGAATCTGGATGTTTGTCCCCAAAATTGGAAGTTTCGAGGATTTCGAATATGCAAAACTGCAAATTGCGGTTCAGCGACGAGCAGCTCTTCCCCTACAAGATTTTGCGTAGCATCAGCCAACAAAGCGGTCCGGTATGTCGTTGCGTATCGCCATATAGTAGAGTTCGATGTATCGGACCACGCCTTCAATGAGTCCGGTGTCTGCAATATAACTAGAGCGGATTGAATAGTTTCGTCCCAGGTCGCCAGAAGCTGGAGACACTCGCCGAGGGTTTGCTCTGCGCTTGGCCAGAAGGACGACGAAATCGCACTGTCACCGCTGAGTTCGTACTTGCGCAATATCGGACACTGAAACCCGCAAAAGCTGGTGCCATCGTCAACAACGACCCAATAGAATTGATAGGCCCATTGCGACATCGAAGCCATATAAACATTGGCATCTAGCAATGATCCGGAATTGCTCTGATACCAATCCTGATATAGTATGTTTGGCGTACGGTCTTGAAGTCGATTGTCGTAATGGCTTTTGATACCCACTATTCTTGCCGAGGCGTCCGGGTAAGCAGGCACAGCATTGAGACTGTGAAGCGTGTGGAAACACCACAAGTCAGGTTCGAAAGGGTTCTGAGAGTGATAGCTAACCCAAGAACGTCCCATTATTGGCCGTCCAGACGTACTGTCATAAACACCAATACTCACTTCCCCGTTGCCTAAGGAACAGTCACGGTGAAAATAGCTTGCAGCAAGACACTGAAGCGAATCGCCTTCATTTCGGAAAATCTCTGCATAAACAGGAAACCCGTGACCAGAAGAGTTGTATGAACCTACACGAAAAGTGTCAAGAACTCCAGTCGCCGATGTCCCAAAAAAGAACGCACAAAGCGGGTAACCGTCGTGACTTGTGCCTGTACAATCTCCGATTGCCCAAACGTAGGTCCCCATTGAAATTTGCGCAACATCCCACACCTCGGGCACAACGGGCAATTGAATCGTCTCTTCCAAGACCAGCGGCACTTCATTGCCAAAGAGCGGAGCGGCATAGGCCGCAAACAAACATCCGAGAATCGCAAACATCCCTTTCATGCTGCACCTCCGGAATTTGAATTTCGAATTAATGTGAAGCGGGCGTGACTTTCTTGTCACGCCCGCCTTGAATTACAGCATCAAAATATTAGTCGGGTCGGCCAGCATCGTGACCAAATCATTGACGAATCTGGCGCTGTCGCCGCCGTCTACGATTCTGTGGTCAAACGATAAACTTAGCGGCTGTATCCAACCCTTTGCAATCTGGTCGTTCAAAATCACAGGCTTTTGTTGAATCCTGCCCGTACCCAAAATCGCGACTTCGGGGTAGTTGATAACCGGCACCCCGAACTGTCCGTTCAGACTGCCGTAGTTCGTGATCGTGAACGTCCCGTCGCGGATTTCGTCAATCGCGAGCTTGCGTTCGCGCGCGCGGTTCGACAAGTCTTCGATCTCGCGTGCAAGTTCGATTATGCCCTTTTGATCGGCGTTCTTGATGTTCGGAACGACCAACCCGTCCGGCGTATCCACCGCCAAACCGATGTTGTAGTACTTCTTATACACAACACGGTTGCGCTCGAGATCGAGCGTCGCATTCAATTTCTTGTGCTTCCGAAGCGCGACACAAACGGCTTTGATAATGAACGGTAAGTAGGAAATCTTGATCCCTTCGCGCTCGAGCTCTTTGTTCTTCTGCGCGCGCAGAGCCACGAGCTTCGAGACTTCCACTTCGTCGAGCGACGTCGCATGCGGAGCCGTGTACTTCGACTGCGACATGCGGTTGGCAATCGTGCGGCGCAGTTGCGAAAGTTCTTCGATCTCGACCACACCGGGGAACTCGCCGGGCACGGCAGGCGCGACAACTTTCGGCGCGGCAGGAGCACTCGGAGCAGATCCTTGCGTGGGACGCGGGGCAGCAGGCGCCGAACCTCCTCGTGCAGCAGCTTCGATGTCGCTCTTCATCACACGACCGGAAGGTCCGGTGCCGCGAATATGCGCGATATCAACTCCCAAATCCGCAGCCATTTTGCGTGCGACGGGTGTGGCAATCACTTTCGCGCCGTGAGACGCGCCGTTCTCCGCGACCGCCGGCTGTCCTTCATTCGTCGAGGGCAGCACCTCGTCACCGACGGGAATCTGTCCCACGACGCCGTACATACCGTCTTCATCCGTGGAAGCGGTTTTCTCTTTCGCGAGTGTTTCCGAATGGTGCGTCGTCGTGTCGTTTTCGTGATAGGCTTCGGTCGGCGGCGGTGTGCTGAAGCTGACTTCTTCATTTTTGCCGACGATTACCGCGATGACCTGTCCGACATGCACGATCTCGTCAACGGCGCCGCTCGTTTGCGCGAGCTTGCCCGTCTGCGGCACGGGAATGTCGGTCACGACTTTGTCGGTTTCGACCTTGAGCAGCGGATCACCTTCCTTGACCATGTCGCCGGGCTGGTGATACCACTCGAGAATTTTACCTTCGTGAATGCCTTCCCCGATATCGGGAAACTGAAAATTAAAGGCCATGTGAACTTTCCTGATCTATGTTCAAACTTTGTTTATTCGTAAACGAATGCGAAGTCAGTTTCTATGATTAGAAACTGAATCTGCATTTTCAATTCTGCCCGTGAGCTGAGTGAGCGCCTTTGGCTTCACGCCTTCCGGGATGTCGATTTGCGCGTTGCTGAGTCCCAGCCTGCGCATGCCTTTCTTCACCGCGCCTTTTGGATCGCGTTTGAATACCGCGTAGGCTTTGCGCGCGTCGGCGATCTTCTTGTTGACAGGCTTGGCGTTTAGATCACAGGCCACGCTGCAATCCCGAAAATCCATGCCCAACATCCTGCGCCGGAATCTATAGGCGGCATCGCTGTTCCACACTGACATCAAATCGGAATCTATCAAATTTCCGATCTTGTACCACGTCTTGCAGCACGCAAACGTGTCGCCGTCCGGCCGTATGGAAAGACTGTCAAAAGCCATATTACACGGGCCAGTCGCGCGCGAAGTTTCGGAACGTTCGCGAATCGGTTTCAACCCGTGCTGCCGCGCGTAGACACGATCGAAGTCCTCGAGAAAGAGAACTCGCATGTGGGGATAGCTGTCGCTTGCCGCATAGGCTTCGGCGAGATAGCGGTGAACTTGATTGGGAGAGTGCTGTTTAATGCCGCGCAGATAGTCCGTATTGAACAGCACTTCGTCGAGTCCGTGCGCCGCCGCCCAATGAATAAACCCGGCCAGTTCGTGAATCGTTTCATCCAGAACCACAGAGCTGATTCTGATCACCAGCTTAGAACCGAGTTGTCGCTTGCGCGCGACCAGCCTGTCGATATTCGCGACGACTTCATCGTATCTTCCGAATTGCACGATCCGTGCATAGAGCGACGGATCGACGGAATTGAGACTGAAGTTCACACTTCCGCCCAAAGCGAGAAATGTCTCTTCCCAAATTCCCTTGAACTGCACGCCGTTGGTTACTGTGTGCAGTCCCAGATGTCCGTACTCTTTCGTGACGGTCTTGAGGAGTTCCTTCGCACCCGGCAGGATGGTGGGCTCTCCTCCTGAAATCAACAGCCGTTCCGCGCACTCAAATGCAGGGAGTAGCCGTTCTTTCCAAATAATCTCCGCTGTCCGGGTCGCCGGACTGAAATCCGTCTGAAAACACATGATGCAGCGCACGTTGCACTGCTTGCCCATCTCAACCATAATCTCACGCAAATGACTGAGCGGCCAGTTGCGCAACTCGCTATCGGAAATATTTTCCCGATTCAATACCGGTAATGCCTTCATGGAAATGACACCTTTCGAGGCAATTCGCAAACTTGTCGTGACGGGACCCACCCGTTGGACAACCAACGTTTCTAACCGGCAAATATGTAAAGAGCAAAACGGAACGAGCGGAATGTAGAACGAACTACATTTGATAATCCGCGAGCTTGCGGGCGTAGTAGTGCACGCGCTCGGGCGTCGGACAATACAGGTCTTCGCTGCGCGGGAGCGGCGGAATCGTGTCGTTGCCGCACAGACGCATCGGCGGAGCTTCGAGATACTCGAAACACTTTTCGGTCGCGAGCGCCATCAATTCCGCCGCGACGCCGAAGCTCTTCGGGCCTTCCTGCACCACGAGCAGACGACCTGTTTTCTTGATTGAGTTTACAATCGTATCCCAATCGAGCGGATAGATCGTGCGCAGGTCGATCAATTCAATGTTGATATGATCTTTTTCGATAAAGTCGAGCGCCTTACGGCAGACGTGCATCATCGCGCCGTAGGAAATCACGGTCATGTCGCGGCCTTCCTTCTCGACTTTCGCCTTGCCGATGGGAATGCGGTAGAGACCTTCGGGCACTTCCTGCTTCATCGCGCGGTAAAGACGCTTGGGTTCTTGATAGATCACCGGATCGTTGTCTTCAATCGCGGAAACCATCAGACCTTTCGCGTCGTACGGCGTCGAGGGAATCACGACTTTCAAACCGGGGATGTGCGCGTACATCGCTTCCATCGCCTCGGAGTGCATTTCGAGCGCCTTCACGCCGCCGCCATACGGGAAACGAATCACCGCGGGCACGTGACGCTGGCCGCGCGTGCGGTAGCGGTAGCGCGAAATGTGCGTGATGATTTGATTCATCGCGGGATACACGAAACCGTCGAATTGCATTTCGGCGACGGGACGCAGCCCCATCACAGACATGCCGATGCACGCGCCGATGATCGACGATTCGGCCAGCGGCGTGTCGAACACGCGCTTGACGCCGTGCTTCTTTTGGAGATGTTCGGTCACACGGAAGACGCCGCCTTCAACGCCGACGTCTTCACCGAAGCACAGCACGGACGGATCATCCGCGAGCTTCACGTCCAGCGCATTGTTCAGCGCCTGCACCATAGTCATAACGGGCATGGATTGCTCCTATTGAGAAAATTTTCTTGAAACATGATAAGTCACCTCGTGTGTGCGGGGTTCTGATTCCCCCTCGCTTTAGCGGGGCTCCTTCTGATTCCCTCTCGCTTTAGCGGGGGGGTTAGGGGGGGTCTCTGCAATGGCGAGTTCGATGCGTTCAAGCACGCCGCTCAAATTCTGCAACACCGCCAAGTTGCCGACTCGAATCATCCGATAGCCTTGTTGCTCAAGCCACTCGGATCGCGAATTGTCATACTCAATCTGACTCATTTCCGCATGTGTCAGTCCATCCACTTCGATGATGACATTGTACTCAGGCAGAACGAAGTCTACGATGTACGCCCCGATGTTCATTTGTCTGCGGACACGAGTGCCGAGTTTATTTGCGCGTATGGATTGCGACAAGTGCTTTTCAGCGGCAGTGGGCTCCTTGCGCATTTCGCGGGCGCGCTGGAAATTCTCTTTGGGGACGTTCTGCCATCTGGGCGTGGTAACTCCTTTTCACCCCCCCTTGCCCCCCCCCGCTGAAGCGAGGGGGAATGAAAGTGCCTACCCCCGCTTCACCTGCCAGTCGATGAACGCCTGAATATCCGCCTTCTGTTCAATCAGCGAGTTCGTCAGGTTTTCGTACTGGTGCTCGAAGAGCTCGTGAATCGGGTTGGGACCGAGACCGACGACGCGCTGAACGACGGCGTCGACCTTGGCGGCGCACTCTTCTTCATACGACGTTTCGTCCTTGTCACTCCAGAGTTTTTTCTCTTCGAGATATTTCTTGACGCGAATCAGCGGATCGCGCGGCTCCCAGATCTTTTCTTCTTCGTGCGTACGGTACTTGGTCGGATCGTCCGACGTCGTATGGGCACCCATTCTGTAGGTCACGGCTTCAATTAGCACGGGACCGTTGCCTGCGCGCGCAAAGTCGACGGCTTCCTTCGTCGCGCGATAGACCGCGAACAAATCGTTGCCGTCCACTTGAATACCGGGCAAGCCGAAACCGACGGCCTTCTGCGCAATCGTCGCGGCTTTCGTCTGCTGATCGCGCGGGACGCTGATCGCGTATTGGTTGTTGTTGCAGAAGAACACGCACGGACAGGTAAACACCGCGGCCCAGTTTAGCCCTTCGGAAAAATCTCCTTCCGACGTGCCGCCGTCCCCGAAGTAGCACAGCACAGCCTGGTCGAGACCTTTGTAGTTGATCGCATGACCGATACCGGCCGCGTGGGGAATCTGCGAAGAGATCGGCACCGACGTCGGCAAGCTGTTCACACCTTCGGGCATGACCGCACCGCTCTCGAGACCGAGGTACCACTTGTACACCGTTTCGACGGGCACGCCGTGCCACATGTACGCGCCGATTTCGCGGAAGGCCGGGACCATCCAGTCGTCTTTGCGCAGCGCCATCGCCGAACCGACTGCGGCTGCTTCCTGTCCGCGGTTGACGGGCAGCGTGTAGAGCTTGCCCTGACGCTGCAGGTTGACGGCCTTGAGGTCGACGATGCGCGCGTACTTCATCATCTTGTAACCCTCAAGCAGCAACTCGTCACTCATCTCGGGCATCCACTCGGGATGCAGGACCTTTCCATTGGGGTCGAGGATCTCGAGTTTCTTGCCCGACGTCGCGTCATAGGCATCGAACAGCGAGGAGGTTGGCTTAGCCCCCGCATGTCCGTTGGTCTTATCGGTTTTCTTGGTCTTGGTCTCAGCGGCCATGACAACTCCCTTTATTTGAATTATTTATCCATAATCAGTTGAAATGAGGAAGATTAGAATCCTCCAAGCAAAGTCAATATAAGGTTTTTTCTCAGGATAGCAAGGCTTAAAACATATATTTTGATGTTGAATGATTTAGTGTTTATGTAAAATGGTCGTCATTCTGAATGAAGCGCAGTGAAATGAAGAGCCCCTCTGAAAAACGTGGAATTGGGCCACTTTCTCCAGAGGGATCCTTCACTACGTTCAGGATGACGACGGATCGGGCTATTTCAGCAGCACCACTTTCTGCATTTGGGTTTGCGTGGCAGTCTCGGCGCGGAGGAAATAGAGCCCGCTGGCGAGGGCTGGCGGGGCGATGTAGGAGTTACCCTTAGCTAGACTTTCTGATGCTGAATGAAGCTTGAGCACAAAGCTGCAGAGAAACGTCAAAAGACTTGGCCAAATGCGACTTTTGAACTTGCACTGGGTTGTACCTCCAGTTCTGGTCAAAATCCAGATCTTCTATTAGGCCGATAAAGTCCTTGAAGCCGTGATCAAGTTTAATACACTCAGACACGAGTAACTTTCTGTTGTGGCCAAGTTCTTTGAGCTTTGCGTCTGGCATTCCATGCCAACTCAAAAACGCTTTCATGGATTTCTCTGCTGACTGAATAGTCATGAAATACGCATTTAGCAGAGAATACCCCAACTCACAGAGTGCCGATGCCGAGTCAAGGTCAACTAGCGACGCACACAACCGTAATGCAACGCTATTATTTCCTTCAAAATCATATGCCGAATGAAGCGTGTCGTGGATTACACCATATGTACTCCGAAAATGAAGAAACCATTTCTCGCGGCGGCACTCGCAGCGGGTGCCCCGCTATCTCCGACACATGAAACGGGATTTGGGATTTCTCCAGATTCCGGCCGGGTTGCGGAAGACCTTAACCCAGCTCGGCGAGTGAGCGCACTTCCTCTTTCCTCTTTTCTATTTGCTATTTTCCGCCTTCTCTCTTGACAATTTGAACAAATGGTCATAACTTACGCGGAACAAACTCAGGACGGCCAAAATGAACTCTGAAGAAATACGCGACGCGCTCTACTCCCAATTTGGAGCCACTTTGGACATGCTGGAAAACGCGATTCTGGCCTGTCCTGATGATGTATGGAGCAATGGTGAAATCATCAGCGAGCGAACGTGGTGGGAGTTCTGGTATCTGGCCTCGCATACACTCTTTTGGACAGACTTTTACCTGTCTGAGACCATCGAAAACTTCACTCCGCCGAAGCCGTTTGGCCTGGAAGAACGTGATCCTGCCGGCGTACTCCCCCCGCGCGTGTACACACAGAAAGAACTTCTAACCTACCTCGAACATGATCGCCGGAAGATGCAGGAAGTCTTCAGAAACCTCACCGGCGAGAAGATGTCCGAGCGGTTTATCGTTGGCAAGAAGAATTTCTCTGTTGTGGAGAAATTGCTGTATACCATGCGGCACATCCAGCACCACACCGCGCAGTTGAATCTGCTCTTGCGGCAATCCGGACACGAGCCGCCCACATGGGTGACACACCCCAAACAACCGTTGACCCAATGAAAAAAGGACTCGCACAAGCGAGTCCTTTATTTTGCGGCGACCCTCTCAGGCCGCGCCACATTCGCGCCGTTGTCGGTCTCCAGACCGGCAATGGCAATTC